>CAIJMU010000183.1 GCA_903821875.1 uncultured Spirochaetota bacterium | reverse complement strand
GCCCTCGCCTGCGACAAGGCCGATTCGGTGAGCGGCTTCTGCGATTTCCTGATGGACTGGATCCTTCGGCATACGCTGTCCTATGACCGTGCCTATGTAGGTCGATTGGGTCCCCTCGTCTAGCAGCCTCCGCTGCTCTCGGGGCGGCTGTTGAGAAAGGCGAGTAGCCCGGCGGCGAGGTCGCCGTTTCGCCACAGCCCGTCGGCGAAGCTGCGGAAGCCCAGGCGAAGGGCTGGCATGGCTTCGAGGAAGGCTTCGAGAAGGCCGGGATCGCCGCCAGTGCCCAGGCCGCTGTTGAAGGCCGCCGAAAAGGCCTCGAGGGCTGCGAACTCCCCTGCCGGAAAGTGGGGCCTCAGGACTTCGATGAGGGCCAGGGCCTTGACGCGCTGGTGGTTCCCCTCCTGCCGATAGGCCTGCCACAGGAAGGGTTTGCCAGAGAGCGCCGCCCGTGACAGCGACTCCTCACCCCGCACGATGGAAAGATCGGAGGCAAGGAGGAGTTCGTCCCAGGTTTCCTGGGGAAGAAAGGGAAGGGCGAGGGCAGGGAAGGGCCGTCCTGAGCCTTCCCAGGCGGCGAGGAAGGGGCCAGCGCTCCTGCCAGGCGCGACGAGGGCGAGGAGGGGGTGGCGCTCCCCGAAGCGCGCCAGGTCCCGCACCATCGCTGCGTAATCCCACTCGTAGGCGAAGAGGGGGATCCAGAGGCGGGAGGCTGCGTCGGTGGGGGGCTCCACGGCGCCACCAGCGCGGGGGGAGTCTGGCCCCGGCGTGGCGATGGCTGCGATGGTGCCAAGTAGGGCCTGCCTTTTCGCATCCCCTGCCTCTTCCACCATCCATGCCCGGGCAGCCTCCGCAAAGACCCGATCTATGATGAGCCCTCCCGTGGCCGCCGTAAAACCCGGCATGAAGTTGACCTTTCGCACGAGGCTGCTTCGCGTTGCCGAGGCCATCAAATGCAGCTCGTCGGCCCAGGCTTCAGCCGTGAGGTGCTCGATGTTCAGGATCAGGCAGGCTTCGGCGCGTTCCGGACTGAAAAGGAGGGCCTCCAGCGTTTCCGGCCTTCCGCAGGCAAAGCACTCGAGAACGAGGCGGGGCGGTTCGGCCGCGAGCCCCTCCCAGTCACAACCCCAGTGGAGCACAGTCCAGAGCCGGTACTCCTGGATGTCCTTTTCGGGGTCTATGTCCGGGCAGAGGGCTGCGAAGGACTGGAGGTCATCGACATGGAGCCGGAGCCGAAGTTTGGGGTCGAGGTCGGCAAGGGCCTTGGCCAGGCGGTACACAAGCCCTATATCCCCATAATTGTCGACGACCTTGCACAGGATGTCGATTGTCATGAATTCATGGTTTCATGAGGCTCAGCGTGACAGCCTGTCCAGCGCCTCACCCAGTTCCACCAGGGTGTTTTCGATCTCCTGGGGACCGAAGCGGCGCATTATGGCGATCTGGCCGGGGAACTGGTCCAGGGTATCGAATTCGATGGAATAGGTGGCGAGGCAGAGGGGACCCGAGGCGCTGCTGAGCTCCCGGATCTGCCAGGTGGTCGTATTGTTCTCGAGGGCCCCTCCCTCATTGACTAGAAGGCACTGTATGGTGCCACCTCCCCTGACATCGGGGCTAATGTGGGTGCGAAGGCGGATGGTGGAACTGAACTTGAAGCCGAGGATCCTGACGCCGGTTTCCTGCTCTATGAGGTAGCCGCCCGGGATGGCAGCGACTATGCGTTCTTTCCAGATGCGGGAGAATACCTTGGATATGTTCGCATAGTCGTTGAGGAGGGAGTAGACCCGGGCTCCGCTGTAGGGATAGGCGGTCTGGAAGGCTGCTCGCGCGTGGATCCAGCCCTTGCGGGGGCCCGCTTCCACGGAGACCTCGAGCTGCCGTATCGTACCGATGAGGGCCCGCGGCGAAGCGCCGGGCGAGACGCCGGGTGAGGCACCGGGCGAAGAGCTGGCAGCGCTGCCCTGGGGCGGCTCGGAGACAGCCTCCCCAGCCATGCAGGTCATGGCGATCAGGACCAGGATAGCCAGGGGTTTCCCCACAGGGAGTCTGGAAGCACTGGGAGCCGGGACAGGCTGCTGGACCACAGGCATCCCCTCGGCTCTTGGCCTTTTCCACTGACTCGGCATCCGGTAACGCTACCGAAAGCAGGGTGTGGAGTCAATCGGCAACGATCCTGGGGCCATCCTGCCTGGACGCGGGCCTCTGGTCTCAGGCTGTGATATCAGGATACCATAACAGTGATTTACCATCCTAAAGGAGGTTCCAATGCTCGTTCGCGACCAGATGACCAGGAATCCTGTTACTGTCGCCGCCTCAAGCTCGGTGCAGGACGCCCTCACCCTCATGCGAGACCGCAAGATCCGCCGACTCCTTGTCGCTGATGCCCAGAACAAGCTCCTCGGCATCGTTTCCGAAAAGGACCTGCTTTACGCCTCGCCCTCGCCAACCACCTCGCTCTCCGTGTACGAGATACCCTACCTCCTGTCCAAGCTCACTGTCGAAAAAGTCATGACAAAGCAGGTTATCAGCGTTTCCGAGGATTCCCCCCTCGAGGAAGCTGCCCTCATCATGGCCGACCGCAAGATCGGTGGCCTCCCGGTGATCACAAACGGCAGCATTGCAGGGATCATCACCGAGACGGATATCTTCCGGACCTTCCTCAAGCTCCTCGGAGGTCGCACCAAGGGCGTCAGGGTCACTGCGACAACAGCCTCGGGGAAGGGCGTTTTCGCCAAGATCTTGAGCGCTGTCGCGGAGGCGGGAGGAGACATCGTCGGTTTCGGTGCCTCGGATTCCACAACCCCATCCGGCGCCCAGGTTTGGGAGGTCGTGCTCAAGGTTCAGGGGGCCAGCCGTGACCAGCTCCAGACAGCCCTCAAACCTGTCGTCGTCCAGATCCTGGATATACGCGAGAACTGAAAAGAAAGGCGGGTCAGACCCCGCCTTTCCTTACAGGGCCGCGGCTTCCTCCTCGGAAAGGCCGGTAGCCTGGCAGAGCTGCGCCATGGGCATCCCAAGCTTCTTGAGCCGCTTCGCAATAGCCAGTTTTTCCGCCAGTTCACCTTGCGCCTTGCCTTGGGAGATGCCCTGGGAGATGCCCTGGGAGATGCCTTGGGAGATGCCTTCCGCCTTCCCTTCTTCTTTTCCCTGGGCCTTGCCGCGGGCTATCAGCATTTCGGCGGTGCTCATGATGTCCTCCTTGAGCCAATTGTCAGTCAGTAGTTGATTGATGGTATTGATCAGTTCCTCTGGCGTAAGGCTTGAACTGGCCAACAGGTACAGCTCTATCTCCTTGAAGGCCGGATCATGCCTTGCCATCCTGTCCATGGTTCCTGCCAGGCGGCTCAAGGCCCGCAGGGCCAGATCCGTCTGGGTTCGCGCATACTTCATCGCCCAAAGGGCAGCGGACAGCTGTGGCGGCTCCTCAAGCTCGCTGTCGGCTCGCGCGGTCAGGTTGAAAATCTCGCATAAAAAATCAGGCCGATAGGCCGACAGGATGTCCGGATAGCCAGCGCCAAACAGCGAGCTGAAGTCTGTGGCGATGTGTTTTGTCTCTCCATGGTAAAAAAGGATCGGAATGATGGGCACGAGCGGAAGAGAGGCCTCGGTCCGCACATCACGGGCCCAGGTCTGCACCATGTAGCGCAGGATCTGAAGGAGGGCCCACTTGTCAGCATAGGACTTATGCTCAGCGAGGATGTACAGGCGGGCTTCCCGGCCCTGGAGCTGGATGCTCGCCGACAGATCGGAAAAGTGCTCCCGATGCTCCTCATCGATGAAGGTGCCATCCGAGATGTCAAGGGTACTGACATCTAGAAGCGTGAACACATCAGCGGGCAAAGCCGTTTCCAGGAAGGGGATCAGGTTCTCCGGCCGGGAAAACCATGACTTGAAGAACTTGTCATGCGGATTATGGATCTCGCCGCTCATGAGTGAAGGATATCCGGGCGTTGGGTGGGAATCAAGATGAGGGGCGGACTCGGCTCGCTTGCTAGGCTTTGCCTCAAATCTGCCCCAGGGTAGCAACTCTACTCAAACCGTCCTATCGAATCGATGACACATCGCCTGACAGGCCTGTCAGGCGGTCCCGAGGTCAAATTTCTGCCTGAGTCTGACCTCGTCATCCATGACGTACCCGAGCTTTCGCTCGGGCAATCAAGGTGCGCGCGTCCTTGCGCGCCCCCCCGAGGTCAAATTTCTGCCTGAGTTTGACCTCGGGGGCCGGCTTCGTGGGCGGCGATCTCTTCGGTGATGACGGCGGCGAGGCGCTTGACACCTTCCTCGATCTGCTCGTGGGTGGAGTAGGAGAAGTTGATCCGCATTGCGTTCATCTCCGGCTCGTCGAAGTAGAAGGCAGAGCCGATGACGTAGGCCACCTTCCGTGCGACAGCCTTGTGGATCATGGCGTCGGTGTTGATGTACTTCGGCAGCGACAGCCAGAGGAAGAGGCCGCCCTCGGGCTCGGTCCAGCGGAGGTCCCAGCGCTTGGGCATGTAGAGCTTGAACATCTCGATCATGAGGTTGCGCTTGGCCCGGTAGTTGGCGCAGGTATTCTCGATCAGGCCGTATATCTTTCCGGTCTTGAGGTACTCGGCGAGCCACTTCTGGGCAAAGACATTGGTGCAGAGGTCCATGGCCTGCTTGGCCGTGACGAGCTTTGAGATGATTTCGGGCTTGGCCATCACCCAACCCACACGCGCCCCTGGAACGAGGATCTTCGAAAAGGTCTTCAGGCCTATGACGATCCCCCGGTTCTGGCCCTCCTGGTCGAGCTGGTAGATCGAGGGAATGTGCTCGCCGATAAAGCGGATCTCGCGGTAGGGCGAGTCCTCGACGATGAGGAGTTCATTGCGGTAGGCGAATTCAAGGAGGGCCCTCCGCTTAGGCAGGCTCCAGCAGATGCCGGAGGGGTTCTGGAAGTCGGGGATGACATAGATGTACTTGACCCTCTGCCTGGAATGAACGGCACGCCCGAAACGTCGTTCGAGCTCGTCCATGTCGAAGCCGTCATTCTCGGGGCTGAAGGGAATGCCGAGCACCCGGCCCTGATAGGCGGTGATGGCCTGGATGGCGCCGACATAGGTCGGCCGTCCCGCGATGACATAGTCTCCCGGATCGACGAAGAGCTTGGGCATCATGTCGAGGGCCTGCTGGCTCGCCGAGACGACCAGGATGTTGTCGAGGGCCAGCTTTACCCCGCCGCGTCCCTCGAAGATGACGAGCTCGTTCCTCAGATCGTCATCACCCTCGGTGGTACCGTACTGGAGGGCCTTGAAGGCGTGCTTCGTGAAGACCTCGTCGGCAGCCCTGCGGAGGTCCTCGACCGGGAAGGTCTCTGGAGCAGGGAGGCCCCCGGCGAAGGAAATAATATCAGGCTGGGTGGTGAGCTTGAGAAGTTCGCGGATGACAGACTTGCGCATGTTCCGCGCGTTTTTCGAAAGCAGCTTCTCGAGGTCGGGCATCGCATGCTCCTGGGGGGCGAAATTTATACATTCGATTTTATACCCGAAAAAGGCCTCGCGCAAAGAAAATGTGCAATATTTGAACTGACCATTTCACCATCAGAAATACAGGCCCCTTTTGTCTGAAATTTATGACAGTGTCTTTGCATTGTGATAGAGTTTATGTGAGCTGTCATTCAGCGATCTAATAATCGCGAAGCTAGGCCTTCTCGCTGGGACGCGAAATCAGGAAAAAATGCGTAAGCTGTTTCGAGCTGGACAGATACTGATCCTGCTTCTCTGCCTTGGTTTGACCCTCCTCATGGCCTTCCGCGAAAAGGACCATGCCGAGATCCTCGCCCGCTTTCGCTTCGATAGTGAATGCAATGAGGTCCAGACCCTCCTCCTCGCGCGGTTTGGCGATTTTACGCGGGTTCTCGGGGCAGGAGCTGCGTATTTCGATGCCTCCGATGCTGTTTCGCGCCATCAATGGAGGGTCTTTACGTCCTCCCTTGGCCTGGAGTCGAACCTTTCTGGCGTCCAGGGCATCGGCTATTCCCTGCTTATCCAGCCAGATCAGCTTTCTCGCCACACAGACGAGGTCCACGGAGAGGGCTTTCCCTCGTACATGGTCTGGCCCGAAGGACTGCGGCCGGCCTATTCCTCGATCCTCTATCTCGAGCCCTTCACCGGAAGGAATCTCCGGTCCTTCGGTTTCGACATGCTTTCCGAGCCTGCACGACGCAGCACCATGGAAGCCGCCCGCGATACCGGAATGGTTCGGCTTTCGGGAAAGGTGACTCTGGTCCAGGACTGGGAAGGGAATCAGGATCCGGAAATCCTCTTGTATCATCCTGTCTACAAGCATGGCATGCCAAAGGGAAGCGTCGAAGAACGCCGGGCAGCCATCGCAGGATGGGTCTACAGCCCGCATCGGATGACCGACCTGATGAGCTCAATCCTCGCAGCCTGGACCACGAAGTACCCAGATAAGCAGCTTGGCCTTCAGATCCATAGCGGTAGCCTGGCGTTGGAATCCTCGCTGCTTTTTGCCAGCGCCAGTCTTTCCGGGGCAGCAGCCAGGTCACGTGAAACCTTCTCGCGGACAAGCTCTGTGTATATAGCAGGCCAGGAGTGGACCCTCAGCTTTTCCAAGGCACAGGGTGGGGCCTTCGCGTCGGAGAACTCTCTTTTCTGGCTCATCGTCTTCGCGGGAATCCTGATATCTCTCCTCCTTTTTGCCGTTTTCCATGTGATGTTGCGAACCCGAAACCAGGCTCGGAGGCAGGCGGACCGGCTTACCATGGATCTCCGCGAAAGCGAGGGGAAATACCGGATCCTCTTTGACAACGGGATTTTCGCCATCTCCATCTTCGATCGTGAGACCTTCCGGTTCATCGATGTGAACGAGGCATATGCGAGGCTCTATGGATTCGGAAGGGAGGAGCTGGTCGGTGGCATGACCATCCATGACATCAACGCCGAAGTCCTCTCTTCATCGGCGGCCTTGGCAGAGTCTGCGCAAGAGGCTACGAGTTTCATCCCCCTTCGCTGGCACCGAAAGAAGGACGGGACGGTCTTTCCCGTCGAGATCGTCGGGGGCCCCTACTCCTGGCAGGGCAGGAGCGTCACTTTCTCCTCTGCCCATGACATCAGCGACCGCCTGGCCACCGAGGCAGCCTTGAAGGCGGTGAGTGTGGAAAACCGCAGCCTCCTCAGCGAACTCCAGCACCGGGTCAAGAACAGCTTCAACATGATCAGCGCCCTCGTGAGCCTGACCATCGAGGAAGTGGAGAGCGTCGAGGCCCGGCAGGCCCTCTCGGAACTGGAAGGAAGGGTCCGCACCATATCGCAGCTCTATTCCATGCTCTATCAGAGCGGCAGCTTCAGCGAGGTGCGGCTCGATATCTATTGTTCGGAAGTTGTCACTGCGATATCAGCTTTCAAGGGAAGGATCCGTTTCAGGACCGAACTGGAGGCAATTATGGTGCAGGCAAAGATCGCAGTCCCGATCGCCTTGATACTCACGGAATTGCTTACTAATTGCATCAAGTATGCCTTTCCCGGGAATCGCCCGGGCCAGATCCTCGTCTCGCTCCGCAGGACCGAAGGCGGGGCTGAACTCTCCGTGCGGGACGATGGTGTCGGTCTGCCGGAGGGCTTTGACCCCAGAGGCCAGACAGGGATGGGCTTGCAGCTCATCCTGGGGCTTTCCGGACAGATCCGTGGCGACTTCAGCATGAAAGGCGCCGAGTCAGGCACCGCCGCCATCCTGAGCTTCCCGCTGGCGGGCTGAGGACACAAAGGCCCACTCCCTGGGCCGAGGGCGTCGCGTCCAGGCTCCCCATATACCCGGACCGGGCTTTTTCACTAGAGTGTGTCATCCCAGACCCTGCGAGGAACCATGCCCCTCAATTGCGGAATCGTCGGACTGCCCAATGTCGGCAAGTCCACCATATTTTCGGCGCTGACGAGTGCCAAGGCCGAGGCTGCCAACTATCCCTTCTGCACCATCGATCCCAATGTCGGCATCGTCGCGGTGCCAGATGCACGGCTTACGAAGCTCTCGGCCATGTTCAAGCCGAAAAAGACCGTCCCTGCCATCGTGGAATTCGTGGACATCGCAGGCCTCGTGCGCGGCGCCTCCAAGGGGGAGGGACTCGGTAACCAGTTCCTCTCCCACATCCGCGAGGTCGGAATGATCGCCCACGTCGTGCGCTGCTTCGAGGACGCCGACATCATCCATGTGGCCAACAGGGTGGATCCCGCGGACGACATCGAGGTCATCCACACGGAGCTCGCCCTGGCCGACCTCGACACGGTCGACAAGCGCGTCGAGAAACTCCAGAAGCAGCTCAAGGTCCAGGACGCGCAGATCAAGAAGGAGACGGAGCGCGAGCTCTCGGCCCTTGCGAAGATCCGTCCTGCGCTCCAGGAGGGGAGGGCGGCCCGCACTGTCAGCCTCGAAGCGGATGAGGCCGAAGCCGTGAAGAGGGCTTTTCTCATAACTATGAAGAAAGAGCTCCTTGTCTGCAACACCGACGAGGAGGGCATGAAGGCAGGCAACGCCCACATCGAGGCCGTGCGCCGCGCCGCCTCAGCGATCGGTTCGGAGGCCGTGGTGATCTGCGGGAAGTTCGAGGCAGAGCTCGGCGACCTCGGCAGCGAGGAGGAGAGGCGCGAATTCCTCGCCGAACTCGGCCTTGAGGAGACGGGGCTCGCCTCCCTCATCCACGCCGCCTACCGCCTCCTGGGACTCCGCACCTTCTTTACCGCCGGAGAGGACGAGTGCCGAGCCTGGACCATCAAGGCGGGCGACAGGGCTCCCCAGGCAGCCGGGGTCATCCACACCGACTTCGAGAAGGGCTTCATCAAGGCTGAAATCTATAGTTATGACGATCTGATCTCCCTCGGCTCCGAAAAGGCCATCAAGGAAGCCGGGAAGCTCAGGCAGGAAGGGAAGGAATACGTCGTGCAAGACGGCGATGTGATCTTTTTCAAGTTCAACGTATAGCCAGGCCGTCTGGCACGACATTCGTACGCGCGCCATTGCCACGGCGATGGCGCAGGACGGCGATGTGATCTTTTTCAAGTTCAACGTGTAATCTGGCCCGAAGGGACGCCGGGGGGGGGGAATCAATGGACCGAAGGGAATTCATGAAGCGCCTGGCTGGGCTGGGAGCTGCCTCTGCCGGTCTAGTCGGAGGCGGGAGGCTTTTTGCTTCCATGCTCGAAGCAGGGGGATCGCCGACGACGCGGGCTTCGCCGTCCGGGGACCCGGAGGGCGACTTGCGTGCCGCAGACCCCTGGGGCGGAGGGAGAGTTCCCGTTTCCGAGGCCCTTCCCCAGCTCGTGGCCGTCAAGGGTCAGGCCGGGACAGCCACCGCCGCCGACGGTCCGGTGCGGCTCTTCACTGCGGGCATCGCGGCCCTCGGAGGCATGGGACGCTTTGTGGCCAAGGGGGAGACGGTCGTCATAAAACCCAACATCGGATGGGACGTGGCTCCCGACCGGGGTGCCAACACCAATCCCCTCCTCGTGGCGGCCATCATCGAGGCCTGCCTTGCCGCCGGGGCGAAACGGGTCTATGTCGTCGATCATAGCTGCGACGAATGGCGCGCCTGCTACCGGAACTCCGGTATCGAGGCAGCGGCGAAGCAGGCGGGGGCCACGGTGGCTCCTGCCGGCAGCGAATCCTATTACCACAAGGTTGAAATGCGGGGCGCCACCGCCCTTTCTTCGGTCAAGGTGCACGAGCTCCTCCTCGAAGCCGATGCCATCATCAATGTACCCGTGCTCAAGTCCCACGGCGGGGCAGGCATGACCTGCGCGCTCAAGAACCTCATGGGCGCAGTCTGGGACCGTCAGGCCTTCCACTTCCAGGGACTCGACCGCTGCATTGCCGAGGTCGCCCTCGCGGTCAGGCCAAAACTCACCATCGTCGAAGCATCCCGCGTCATGCTGACGGGGGGGCCGAGGGGAAATGGCTCCACGCGCTACGCCGAGCTCGGCATGCAGATCCTCAGCCCCGACATCGTGGCAGCGGACGCGGCCTCCGCAAAGAGCTTCGGATCGGGCCAGAGGACCTTCCCCTACATCGGCATGGCCGCTGCCCTCGGCCTCGGCAGCGCCGACCTGTCGACCCTCGACATCCGGCGGATCCAGCTCTGACAGACTCCGGGAATCACCTTGGCTAAGAAGATCAGGGCGAGGGTGAAGGGTAGGCGATCCCCCCTGGTGGCAATCCGGATCGCCGCCTCCTCAGTCGTCCTCGTCCTCTATTCCTGGCTTTTTATCCTCCCCTCGTCGCGGGAAGTCTCGCTGCTCGACGGCCTCCCCGCCCTCCAGCTTTTCCCCGCCCTCGAGCGGCTCGCCGCTGCCCCCTCCCTGCGACCCGCCGCAGGGGCAGCGCTGGGCGCACTTGTGGTCATAATTGTCATAGTGCTTGCCACACTGATCCTGGGGCGGGTCTATTGCGCCTTCCTCTGCCCCCTCGGGGCCCTCCAGGATGGCCTTCTCGCCCTACGTCGTGTCTTCCCGGGCAAGCGGGCCAGGGCCTTCCGATACCGTCCGGGGCGTCCCCTCGTCCACGCGCTGTCCTTCGCGCTTGTCACGGCAGCGGCCCTCGCCGGTCTGCCCCTCCTCCTGGGTCTCGTCGAGCCCTGGGCAGCCTTCGGGAAGCTGGCCTCGGCTGTCCTCCGTCCAGCGCTGGCGCTGGCCAACAACGCTGCATCAGCCCTCGCCCATGCCTTCGGCTCCTGGGACCTCGCACCAGGGCCCATCCCCTGGGAGCCTGCGCAGGGCTTCGAGGGCCTCGTCATCGGCGCAGCCCTCCTCGCGCTTGTACTGACTCGTGGCCGCCTCTTCTGCAATCTCCTCTGCCCGACGGGGGCCCTCCTCCGCCTCCTGTCGGCGAAGCCAGCCTTCCGCCTGCGTGTGGACGGGGGCAGTTGTACAGCCTGCGGCGCTTGTGCGCGCTCCTGCCGCGCCTCCTGCATCACCGAGCCGGAGCGCAGTACCTGTGAATCAGGCCCTGCTGCCGGAAAGCCTGCCGCTGCCGGAAAGCCGGCGATAGACGAGGGCCGTTGCCTCCGCTGCTTCGACTGCGTCGCAGTCTGTCCTTCGCAGTCCATCTCCTTTTCGGCCGCACAGGTCGTGGCCGCACCCGTCGTGGCTTCTCCCTGCGCTCCTGCCCCCGGCGCGGTCGGTGCGGCCAGCGCGGGTGCGGCCGACCCCGGCCGGCGGAGCTTCCTTCGAACTGGTACCAATTGGGCGGGAGTCGCCACCCTCGCCCTCGCCGGGGGAGCGGGCGTGGCCGCCAGAGCCGCTGCCGGCGCTTCCCGCGGCCACCCCAGGCTTGCAGGACGGGTTGTGCGCTTCCGTGTCCTGGCGGCGGCCGCAGCTCCCGGCGCTGGCGCAGTCGCCCCCTTCCTCGCGGCCTGCACTGCCTGCGGGGCCTGCATCGCGCGCTGTCCTTCCCTTGTGCTCAGGCCTTCCCTGGGCGAGTGGGGACTCGCCGATGTGGGCAAACCCTTTCTGGACTACGGCCGCGCCTATTGCCAGTTTGAGTGTGATCTCTGTTTCCGCGTCTGCCCGACGGGGGCCCTCCTGCCGATCGCGAGCGAGGATAAGAAGCGGAGCCGGGTGGGCCGGAGCCTGCTCAGCCTGGAACTCTGCATTGTGAAGACCAAAAAGACGAACTGCGGAGCCTGTGCCGAACACTGCCCGAGCGGAGCCCTGACGATGGTCAGGCCATCCGCCGGACCGGGGGCGGGCAGCCTTCCTGAACCGGTCATCGACGAGGATTACTGCATCGGCTGCGGAGCCTGCGAAACGGTCTGCCCGTCCAGGCCCGACAAGGCGATCCTCGTGGAGGGCCGGGCCCTCCATGACCGGGCGAAGCTGCAGGTGCGCCGACCGGGCGACAAGGGGGACGTCCAGGCAGCAGCGGCCACTCCTTTCACCGCTCCTGCCGGAGGCGATGCAGTGCCTCCCGACGCCGCCGAAGCTCCTCCCGCCGGGGGTTTTCCCTTCTAGGCCGGATCCGCCCCGGGGGAAATGTACCAACTAGAATCCAGCCTCGGGACTCCAGCGGGGGGGTAGCCGCACCCCGAATGGACGCGCGTGACTTCCTGGGCTATGCTGCTTCGGATGGGAATCACTGCGAAGCCCGGGTATGGGATGTGGATAGTCGGCGCCATACTACTCTCGGGCGTGGCCCTGACAGGCCTTGCTATGCGTGACACGGCCTCCAATATCGATGCCCAGGCGCGTCATGACCTCGACTTCGCTGCCACCGAGATCCGTTCCAACATCATCACGAGACTTGCGGCGAACGAGGCCCTCCTCCAGAGCGGGGCGGCCTTTATCGAGGCCAATGGCAGCCCGACCCGCGCCCAATGGCGCGAGTTTGCCTTGAGGCTCCGCCTCGAGACAGCGCTGCCGGGAACACAGGGTCTCGGCTGGTCGGTCCTGGTGCCTGCTTCCAGTCTCGCCCGTCACATCGAGTCCGTCCGCGCCGAGGGCTTCCCTGATTACGGGATACGGCCCGATGGGCAGAGGGAAAGCTACTCGTCCATCGTCTACCTCGAGCCCTTCAACGCGCGTAATCTCCGCGCCTTTGGCTACGACATGCTGTCCGAGCCTGTAAGGCGCCAGGCCATGGAGAAAGCCCGCGACGAGGATCGGGCCATACTGTCGGGGAAGGTTATCCTCGTCCAGGAGACCAACGAGGACGTCCAGGCAGGGACCCTCATGTACATGCCGGTTTTCCGGGATGGCCTGCATCCGGCGGATCTGTCCGAGAGACGGGCTGCCCTCGTGGGGTGGGTCTACAGTCCCTACAGGATGAACGACCTCATGCGGGGCATTCTCCAGGGCTGGGAAATCCGGCGCAATTGGGGCGAGATCTCCCTCAAGGTCTACGACGGATCGAAGGCTGTCGAGGAATCCCTGTTGTATGAGAGCCGGCGCGCCAAGCTCCCCGCCCTGGCCCATCAGTTCGTCAATCTGGAGATATCGGGGCGGCCCTGGACCCTCGAGGTAGCCTTGTTAGACACTGCGGTCTCGGCCCGGGCCACGCTTCCCATCCTCATCACGGCCCTGGTCGGACTGGCCCTCAGCGCCCTGCTGGCAGGGCTTGCCCTCGCCCTGCTGGGAACCCGCAACCGAGCCCTCCGGCTGGCCGAGAATCTCACCGCGGACCTGGCCTCGAGCGAGGCCAACCTGCGTGCCATCCTTGAGACAGCGAGTTCGGGGATCTCCAGGGTTGTCGATCGCACCATCGTCTGGGCCAATCCGGCCTACGACAGCGTTTTCGGATTTGACCGCGGAACCACGGTGGGCCTCCGGACAGGGCGCTTCTATCCGGACAGCGAAAGCTACGAAGCCCTGGGGAGGGAAGCCTATCCGCGGCTCGGACTGGGCGAGACCTTCACTGCGGTAAGGCAGATGCGGAAACGGGACGGGAGCCTGTTCTGGTCCAGGCTGAGCGGGCGCCTGGTCGACCAGGGCAATCCTGGTGCCGGTTCCATCTGGTTAGTCGACGACATCGGGGAGCTGATCAAGCTCGAGGATGAGCTGAAGGCGCAGCGCGATTTTGCGAACCTCGTACTCGACTCGATGGGTCAGGGCCTCACTGTCACCAATGCCGAGGGACGCTTCGAGTTCGTCAACAAGGCCTACGCAAGCCTGTTCGGCTTCGGGCCGGAGGAGATGATCGGCCGGCGTCCCGCTGATTTCACCACTCCCGAGGCCCTGGCGGAGCTCGCCCTGCAGCGGAATATCCGCGGGAAGGGGCTGGCAAGCAGCTATGAGTCCAGGCTCCGTCGCGCCGATGGTACGGTCGCCCCCGTCCTGGTTTCCGCTGTGCCCAGGGGTGGTCCCGGCGACTATCGGGGCACCATAGCCGTCATAACCGACTTAAGCGCACAGAAACAGAACCACTTGAGAGTACCGAGTTCTTAAGCCCTTTTAGGTGTTTTTTCCCGTCCGCTCTTTATGCGAAGCTTTGATGCGGCGAGTTCGAGTTCAACCCATTTGTCGATGAGCTTCTTGAAGAGCTTGAAATTGGCCGTTTCCTC
>CAIJMU010000182.1 GCA_903821875.1 uncultured Spirochaetota bacterium | reverse complement strand
ATCCTCCTCCTCTGCCTGCTTGCCCCCCTCTTCACCGGCTATTCCTCAACCGACGTCGACCTCCGGAACCGGTTGGCCCCGCCGAGCCCCTCCCACATCCTCGGAACCGACCAGATAGGACGAGACATAGGCGCAAGGATCCTCTATGGCGGGCGGCTCTCGATACTGGTGGGCCTGGGAAGCGCCCTCGGCGCCACCCTGATCGGCGTCTCCTTCGGCACCTACGCCGGCTACAAGGGCGGCCTCCTGGACGCCTCGATCATGAAGCTGTCCGAACTGCTCATGAGCTTCCCGCAGATAATCCTGGTCCTGATACTCGTGTCGATCGCGGGGCAGAGCCTCTGGAACATCATCTTCATCTTCGTACTCACGGGCTGGCCGAGCATGTACCGCATGACGAGGAGCCAGATGCTCTCCATCAGGGAAGAGGATTTCGTGCAGGCGCTCAGGGCCTTCGGAATCGCCGACATCATCATAGCCTTCAAGCACATGCTACCGAACGCCGTGGGGCCGATCTTCGTCAACATAACGCTCAGCACGGCGATGTTCATCCTCCAGGAATCGGCCCTGAGTTTCCTCGGACTCGGCGTGCCCTCCAACATCGCTACCTGGGGCAACATACTGAGCCCTGCGCAGAACATCACCATCCTCCGCGACAGCTGGTGGATCTGGCTGCCCGTAGGCAGCGCGCTGACTATCTTCGTGCTGGCCATCAACTTCATAGGGGATGGCCTCCGCGACGCGGCAGATCCATCGCAGATGGGCTAGACAGATGGACACAACTACGATGGGCGAGACTATCATACGTGTGAAGGACCTCCACGTCCACTTCTACACCAACCAGCGCTGCAACCGCGTCCTGAACGGGATCTCCTTCGACATCAGGAAGGGACGCACCCTCTGCGTCGTGGGGGAATCGGGCTGCGGCAAGTCGGTCACGGCCAACGCCATCATGCGACTCCTGCCCGAGCTGTCCCGCATAGAAGGTGGCAGCATCAGCTACCTCGGGCCCGAAGGCGAGGTCAGGATCGACACTCTTGAGCGGAACGGCCGACAGATGCGGAAGCTCCGCGGCGAAGACATCGCGATCATCTTCCAGGACCCGATGACCGCATTGAACCCGGTCTACTCCATCGGCTTCCAGATCAACGAGATGCTCCAGGCCCACGACCCATCCCTCAGGAAAAAGGCCGCCACGGCCAGATCGGTGCAACTATTACGGGATATGGGCATACCCCTGCCCGAGCAGCGCGTCCACGAGTACCCCCACCAGTTCTCCGGTGGCATGCGCCAGCGCGGCATGATCGCCATGGCCATGGCCTGCGCGCCGAAGGTCCTCATCGCCGACGAACCCACGACGGCCCTCGACGTCTCCATACAGGCCCAGATCTTCGAATTGATGGAAAGCCTGAAGACAGAGCGCGGGACCGCCATACTGCTGATCACCCACGACATGGGCGTGGTGGCGGAGCTGGCGGACGAGGTGGCAGTCATGTACATGGGCAGCATCGTGGAATACGGAACGATCGAGGATGTACTGACCAGGCCGGCCCATCCCTATACCAAGGCCCTCCTGAAGTCCATACCGATATTGGGCAGGGGCAAGAAGCAGCAGCTCGACCCCATCCGTGGCAGTACCCCCGATTCCTTCGACCGGCCCAAGGGCTGCCAGTTCCAGCCCCGATGCGACTACGCCGGGCCGGAGTGCCAGCTGTCCATGCCGGAGGAAACCCTGGTGAGCGGGGTCCACCGGGTGATGTGCCGGAAGCACCGGGAGGTCCAGAGCGATGGGCGCTGAAAAGGAAGTCCTCTTGAGGATGCGGGGAGTCAAGACCTATTTCCCTCTCAGGTCAGGCGTCTTCAACCGCAGCTCTGGAAACGTGAAAGCCGTTGATGGTGTCGACCTTGACGTCTACAGGGGTGAGATCATCGGACTCGTGGGCGAGTCAGGCTGCGGCAAGACCACACTCGGCAAGTCCCTCCTCCAGCTCGTAAAGCCGACTGCAGGAACGATGGAATACACCTTCAAGGAGGGCACTCAGGACCTCATGAAGCTCTCGCGGAAGGAACTCGACCTGGCCAGGAAGACACTGCAGATCGTCTTCCAGGACCCCTACTCGAGCCTCAATCCAGCCTTCACCATCTTCGGTTCCCTCGAAGAGCCCCTGAAACGCTTCGGAGTCAGGAAGCGGGCCGACCGCGAACGAATCATCGGGGACCTCCTGGTTTCAGTCAACCTCCAGCGCGAGCACATGACACGCTATCCCAACGAGTTCTCGGGCGGGCAACGGCAACGCATCGGCATCGCCCGCGCCCTCTCGGTCAATCCCGAGCTCATCGTCTGCGACGAGGCCGTCTCGGCGCTCGACGTGTCGATCCAGGCCCAGGTCCTCCAGCTTCTCCTGAAGCTCAAGCGCGAGATGAACCTGACCTATATATTCATAACTCATAACTTGTCCGTGGTGGAGTACATCAGCGACCGCATCGCCGTCATGTACCTCGGCCGTATCGTGGAGCTTACCGAGACCGACAGGCTCTTCGCCGGAGCCCTTCACCCCTACACCAAGGCCCTCCTCGCGGCCATCCCGGTAGCCGATCTCTCACGGCGGAAAAAGCGGAGCCCCCTCCAGGGCGACGTACCGAGCCCCGTGAACCCACCGGGCGGCTGCCACTTCCACCCGCGTTGCCCTGAATGCCAAGGGGTCTGCAGGACCGAAGTGCCGAAGCTCATAACGAGGACCATCGATGGGGTTGAACACGCCGTGTCCTGCCATCTGGTGGAATAGCGGCCAGGCAGACAGTCAGGATCGCATGACGCGAAGCAGGGAGGGGATGTGACAGCACGAGAACGGGTCCTCGCAGCATCTCGCCACGAAGAGACCGACCGCGTTCCCCTCTTCTACCGCGACGTGCCAGAGGTGGAAACCCGCCTCTGCCGCGACCTGGGAGCGGGCAGCCGCGACGAGCTCCTTGAGCTTCTCGATATCGATTTCCGCTGGATTGCCCCCCTCTATGTCGGACCTGCCCTCGAAGACAGGGCCGCAGGGCGGCAGAAGGATATCTGGGGCGTTGAGTACCGCTGGGTAGAGGCAGGCCACGGCGGCCAGTGGGAACCCGTGGCCTTCCCCCTCGAGGGCGTCGAGGACCCTTCAGCCCTCGACGACTATCCCTGGCCCCGGGTGGAGTGGTTCGATTTCTCGGCAGTCAATGCCCAATTGGACCGATATCGTGACTACGCGATCATGACAGCGCCAGGAGTCGCCTCGCCGGGCGTATTGACGACGATTCAGAACCTGGTTGGCATGGAACGAACCTTGACCGACATGCTGATCAATCCCGGCTTCTACCACGCCCTCGAAGAACGCATCCTGGCCTTCAACCTCGAGTACATAGAGAGGCTCTACGCGGTCGCGGGCAGCCGCATCGACTTCTACCGCATCGGTGAGGACTATGGTGCCCAGCGAGGACTGCTGTTCGGGCGCCCCCAGTGGCTTGAGTTCATCCGCCCCTCGCTCGTGGCCTTGAGCCGCGTCCCCAAGAGCCATGGCTCGCGCTACTACCAGCACAGCTGCGGCTCGATACGCGAACTGATTCCGGATTTGATTGACGTGGGCGTCGATGTCCTCGACCCGATCCAGGTGACAGCCACCGGCATGGTCCCCCGTGAACTCAAGGCCGAGTTCGGCGACCGCCTCTGCTTTTCGGGTGGCGTGGACGAACAGGACCTTCTTCCCCACGGTAGCCCCCAGGAGGTCGCTGACAGCGTGCGGGCCCTGATCGAGGTCATGGCACCGGGGGGCGGTTTCTTCCTCGGCTCGACGCACAACTTCCAGGCGGATATCCCCACCGCGAATATCGTGGCGATGTACAAGGCGGCGCGGGAGGGCTGAGGACTGGAGGGCTCTTGTACTATTCCAAGTCTTCTCTCGCCTCAGGAAGAAGCTACGATCAGCAGGTCCCGGAATCAATCACGCACAAAAACGCGCCTGCCTTTTGGCAAGAAAGTACTGCCACTTGGCGAAAGCCAAGCTTCCCTGGGCCGCCCCGTCTGCCCCCCATCTGCGAGAGCACCGCCCATAGCCCTGCTACTCCACAATCTCGAGCTCAACACCCTTCCAGCGCGCCAGGTCCTTGTCCGCAGTGACGAGCACTGCATCATGCCGGATCGCGAGGGCTGCCAGGAAGGCATCGGGGATCAGGTTCCCCGTCGCGCCTTCTACCAGGCAGAGATGCTTGAAGATGCCGTATGTCATGGCGTCGGCTTCGGCGAAGTGCGCGGCGGGGTGGGCCTCAAGCCAATCGACAAAGGCCCAGGCTTCCCGATACTCCGAGGGCTGCACAAAGATACGGGGGTTGGTGACGAGGCGCAGGAAGGAAGCTGCCACGTTCGGACAGAAGATAAATGCCTCGCGGGTATCGAGGAAGGCTTCAAAGCGTGGGCGGAGCTTCTGGTGCAGCGGACTGTCTGACCTGAAGGCATAGACCCAGAGATTGACATCCCAGAGCCTCACCGGTAGGCCTCCCCCGCATTCTCTGCCACCTCGAGGTGATCCCAGGTGAGGCCTGGCCTAAGCCCGCCCCCTGCGACCGAAAGAGGCAGGATACCGATAGCCTTGTCCTTCTCCAGTCTGGATTTAAGCCCCTGAACGATGAGTTCTGTCAGGGTAGTTGCTTCCGCAAGCGCCCGGCGCTTGGCCTCGCGCACTACTGGGTCGGGCAGGTTCAAGGTGGTCTTCATACATACATATGTATCACAATACAGATGGAAGTCAAGGCCTATTCTTAAAAAAACCGCCCCGAGCGGGGCGGCTGTCGCGAACGGAGCACTGGAATCAAAGCTTACTTCCCGGCTTTGAGCACCGTCACACAGTTCGTGACCCCGGAGCCGCCCACGTTGAACACAACGCCTACCGAAGGCGCCTTTGCCGGTGCCGCTCCGATGGGCACTCCTGTGAGCTGCTTGTGGATGAGGGCGTGCATGGAAACCCCGGTGGCGCCCACCGGATGCCCCTTGGCCTTGAGTCCACCCGAAAGGTTCACCGAGGGCCTGTCCTCGCGGCCAAAGCGGCCCTTCGCGTAATCATCACCGGCCTGGCCGTCGGCCGAGAATCCGAGGGCCTCGGTGGAGAGGATCTGGTTGATGGTAAAGCAGTCGTGCAACTCGGCCAGGTCGATGTCGCCAGTTGTAATCTTCGCCTCGGCAAAGGCCTTCTGCACCGCGAGCTTGCCCGCGGTCAGTTCGTACATGTTGGGACGGACAGTGATGGCCATCCGCTCGCCGACCTGGGCAAAGCCCGCGATCTCGGAGTACTTCTTTCCGGAAGCCTTCGCATCATCCAGGCGCATGAGCACCACGGCGGCGGCTCCGTCGGAGATGAGCGAGCAATCATGGAGGCGGAGGGGCTCGGCGATCATGGGGTTCTTTTCGTCTGGCAAACCCAGGATAGCCTCAGCTGTTACCAATTGGAGCTTATCGGAGGGGCCACCCTTGCCAAAATGGGCGAGCGGATTGTCGAGGCCGTTCTTGTAGCCCAGGGCCGCGACGGAAGCGAGCTGGCGCCTGAGCTTATCCTCGGAGATGCCATAGTGCTTTGCATAGCCCTTGGCGTACTCGGCGAAAAGCGCGGGGAAGGTCATGCCTGCAAGGCCTTCGGTGGGCCAGTGCGAACAGGTGGCCAGGGCGTGGGTGACACCCTTGGTGTCGAGGAGGTTCATCTTTTCGACACCGAGCACGAGGGCAACCCTGGCGCGACCCGATTCGAGGGCGTAGATGGCTTGGTACAGGGCGACAGAGCCTGAGGCGCAGGCATCCTCCACGCGGCTAAAGGGCTTGAAGCGGAGGCCGACCGGGTCGATTTCGGCTGCCATGGCGGCGATGTGCTCCTGGTTGGCAAAGAGTCCTGGGGCGCAGCTGCCCACCCACACGCCATCGACATCCTTGCCTTCGACACCGGCGTCGGCCAGGGCTGCCTTGCCCGCTTCGTTGATCAACTCATAAATGGAAACGAGGTCAGTAAGCTCGCCGGTTTCCTTGTTTTTCTTGACCAGGTTCCCGAATTTCGTATTGCTGGCGCCTATAATCGCTGTCTTGCCCATATGAATCCCCCCCGTAGCGTGAGATATGAATCAACTCTCAATCCAAAATCAGGATAACGCCCTTTTAGCCTTCCCGCAAGGGGAAAGCTTCGAAGCTCAGGCCCGGGCCTTTTCCACCATGCGGCGCACCACCCAGGTGGCCACGTCGTTCGCGTAGGACCCGCGGCCAAAGCCCACGTCGTAGCCGAGCTCCACCGCGAGCTTGTTGGAGATCCTCGGCCCCCCGGCCACGCAGACATAGCGGGAGCGCTCGCCCCGAGCCTCGAGCAATTCAACCAACTCTGTCATGTTCGCGATGTGGACGTCCTTCTGCGTGACGACCTGGGACACAAGGAGGACGTCCGCCTTCACCTTGGAGGCAAACTCCACGAGCTTTTCGTTCGGTACCTGGGCTCCCAGGTTGTAGGTCTCCAGCATCGGATAGCGTTCGAGTCCGTAGTGGTGGTTGAAACCCTTCATGTTCATGATCGCGTCGATGCCTACGGTATGGGCGTCGAAGCCCGTACACGCTCCGACTACAACCACCTTGCGGCCGATGTTGGCCCTGATGTAGTCATTGACCTCGTCCATCGACAGGGAGGCGCCGCCCCCGGCGGAGTCCGGCACCACGGCATCGAAATCGATGCCCGTGCCGGCCTTTGCATAGGCGACGAAAAAGGTGAACTCGTCGGACATCGGCGATGAGTGCGCCACCTCGCAGTCGTGGAAGCCCCAGGATCCCACGAGGAGCCTGGCAGCCTCGAGGGCCTTCGGTCCGTCAGGCACCGGGAGGGTAAAGGATAGCTGGACCTTGCCATCGTCGAGGGTGTCGCCATAGGGTCGCACTAATTGTGCCATGTTTCTACTCCTTCCCGCCGGCGCCAGGACCCAGGCCAAGGCCCTCGCGCAGTCCGTCTTCCACGGGATTCCAGTAGTCAGGCCCTTTTTCAATAAGCCCGTCGAGGCCCTTGCCCCCGTCCCGCGGGCGCTTTACGTCCGCAAAGAGTCCCTTCGCGATGGAATCGAGGAGTCCGGTCCGCTCCACTTCGCCCAGGAAGGCGACCGTCTGCTCGAGGACCTCGTGGGACCTCTTCACAATTATGCCATCCTTCCTGAACTCGATCTCGTCAGCCAGACTGGAGATGCTGCCCATCACATAGCGGGCGTTCTCCACGGCGATGAAGCGGTCCATCATGAAGGGCGTGTGGATGGCCTCGGTGAGCATGCCCAGGAGGTGGATGCCCTGGCCCGTGGCCTTCGACACGAAGTTGAACAGGGTGTCCATCGCCAGGCCCTTGAAGATGTCGCCGGACATGAATTTCGTCGGCGGCATGTACTTGAGCGGATGCTCGGGAAAGATCTCCCTGGCCATCTGGGCCTGGGCGAACTCGAGGAGGAAGCCATCCTTCAGGGTCGGATCCATCTCGAAGGCGTGGCCGAGGCCCATCTGCCTGGCTGGAAGCCCCGCAGCGTAGGCGAGGCGCTCGTTGAGGAACTGGCTCGCCAATACCGTGTGGGCGCTCTCCACCGCGTCGCTGGTGGTCAGATAGTTGTCCTCTCCCGTGTTGATGACAATGCCCGCCCAGGCATTGATCATGCGGCTGAAATTCTGGTCGACAAAGGTCCTGTAGGGATTGATGTCGCGGAAGAGGATTCCGTACATCGAGTCGTTGAGCATCATGTCAAGGCGTTCGAGGGCGCCCATAGCTGCGATCTCCGGCATGCAGAGACCCGAGGCGTAGTTGGTCAGCCAGATGTAGCGGCCTTCCTTTTCCGAAACCTCGTCGAGGGCGGCGCGCATGATGCGGAAGTTCTCCTGCGTCGCGTAGGTGCCGCCGAAGCCCTCGGTGGTCGCGCCGTAGGGCACGTAGTCCAGGAGGCTCTGCGCCGTCGTGCGGATGACCGCGATGACGTCGGCCCCCTGCGAGGCGGCGGCCTTCGCCTGCTTGACATCCTCGTGGATATTACCAGTTGCGACGATCAGGTAGAGGAGGGGATCGTTGTTCCTCCCCTTCCACCTTTCCATCATCGAGTCGCGCCTGGCACGATTGCCCGCCACGAGCCCGAGACCCGCCTTCGCGAGCTCGAGCCCACGCTTCCTGATGTCCTCCTCGTCCCCGAGGGGGATTTCGCCGATGCGAAGGCCCACGGCTATCTTTGCATTGAGGCTTGCGGGACCTTCGCCCCCGCGCATCAGCGCGTTGACATACCAGCGGAGAGAGCCGCCGGGGGAGGCGGCCTGAGTTCCCCAGCTGGTCGACGATGAGGTTCGGTACCGGCACACCGTCGGGGTCGGCCCCGTCGGCGCCGACCAGCCTGAGGGTCGCGCGTTCGACAGTAACCGTCGTGTTGCGCCCGACGAACTCGAGCACTGGACCGGTGATCCTCGTCGCAAGTTCCCTTGCCTTCCCGATCCGTTCCACGGACAATCCTAACTTGTTCCTTATTTCCGGCATTGCTGCTTCCCTTGCCGCCCCTGGCGGGCGATTCGATGATACTGCCCGGCCCGCGCGACGATGCGAGGGTCCAGGCCCAGGAGTTCGGCGATGGTGATGGCATCCGATGCCCCGTCCTCACCCGAATCCTCTACTAATTCATATCTCATGAGGGCGTTCACCCGAGCGACGAGGTCTCCCCCAGCCGCGAGTCCGGTGGCCGCCAGCGCCGCAGCCGCGCGGTCAAGGCCGCGCATCCTCTGCATGCGTACGCCTTCCAGGCGCGCGACTCCCCTGAAATGCGTCGAGAACAGGCACTTCATTCCAGCTCGGGCCGCGACATGCTCGAGAATGGCCGAGAGGAGGGCCTCGGCCTCGCCCGAACTCGTCGTCCTTGCGAACTCGTCGAAGGCCAGAAGGGCGCCATTCTCGGCGCTTTCGCTTGCCTCGATAAAGGAACGGATCTCGCGGCCGAAGCCAGAAAGGCCCCCCGCGAACCCGCCCGGACTGTCGATCCTGGGCTTCCCGGCGGCGGTCCATGGCTGGCCTGGTGCTGCGAATTCCTTGGCCATGACCGGGGCTCCACTGCCGCCCTCGCCGACGTAGTGGATAAGGGGATAGACCGGTCCGCGCCACGAACGCGCGGGCAGGTGGAAGCCGGACTGCGCGAGGATCTGGAGGAAGAGGACTGTCTCAAGCGCCACCGTCTTCCCGCCCATGTTGGAGCCAAAAACGAGGATGGCGCGTTCGGGGAGGGAAAGGTCCAATGCTGAATATCGCTGGCCTCCTTCCTTGCACTCGCGCTCCAGGGGAGCGAGGCGGCCGGCCTCGATCACGAGATCCTCGGTGGAAACAAAGCCCGGACGGACAAAGGAGCCCCCTGAAGCGAGGGCTACCCGCGAACGCGCGAGGTCGAGTTCCGCAAGGCCGCGCACGCAGCCTCCCAGGGTCTCGGCCTCGGCCGCCATTGCAGATGAGATCCGGAGGAGGACCCCTGCCTCCACCTCGCGCTCACGGGCCAGAAGGAGGGCCTCCCTGTCCTCGAGGGCCAGTATCGAAGCGTCGGCTCGCGGCCTCACCTGGTGCGAAAGCCCATCCCAGGGAGACACTTCGAGAAGTCCCGCAGCCATCCCGGCACTGACCCGGGCGTCGCCGACGGGCAGGACGAGGAAGTCCCTCCCCGCGAAGGCCAGGCCCGTTGTTTCAAGGAGGGCCGCATCCCGGGACTTCCGTGCCTCGGCCAATTCCTCCTCGATACCGGCGATAGCCGACCTGAGCGGAGGCAAGTCCGCGTCGAAGGCTCCCCCGATGGCAAAGGTCTCGCCCTCCCCTCCCCCTGCGTCCAGGAGTGAACGAAGGGCTGCAGGTGCCGGGGCCATGCCGAAGGCCGCGAGGGCAGCCCCGTCGAGGAGGGCCATGATGCCCGAATAATTGTACAGGAATTTCCTGACTGCCTGGATCTCGACGAGGTCGAGGGCGCCTTCCCTCCCGCCCAGACCCTCGGGCAGGCGAACTGCCCGGCCCAGGTGCCAGGCGATCCGGTCGAGCGCGGCCTCCCTGCCAGAGCTGCGCAGGCGTCCCTCAAAGGCCATCCAGGCTTCGCTCGTGTCGAGGATAGCCTCGATGGAAGCAACATCCCTGTACACGACCCTGGCCTCGCGGGCATCCCGGCCCCAGGGCGTGAGCGGTTTCCAGGCGGCCAGGAAATCGTCCACCCGCGAAAAGGAACGCGCCGAAGAGGTGGCGACAAAAGGCCGGGAGCCTGGGGGAGCCTGCTCAGGCGGCATCCCGGACCTCGCAGGGGCATGCAAAAAGCAGGTCTCCGGGAATTGAGGTGCCAATTGCATCGATAAGCGCTCCGGCTTCGATGCCCCTCCTGGAAACCACAAAGCCACCGAATTCGAGGCTCCTCCGGACCGCCAGGGTCCGTGTGCGGAGGAGGATGGACAGGCCCTGCCCACCGAGGAATACCTTGGTGAGGTCATCGACCAGGACGGTTGTCGCCCAGGGGGGCAGGCCCTCGGCGACGGCGGGGGTGAGGGGACCATCGAGGGCAAGGAGCCCTGCGCCGCCTTCGACCGTTCCGAGCCTTGGCAGGGCCGACAGGGCAAGGGTCCTGCGCATCCATGAGAGGGTCGCAGGGAGGCCCGCGCGGTCGACCATGACTGCCGCGAGGAAACGCGCCCCCTCCACGCTTGCCACCTGGGTCACCCGGTCGAGGGCACCATCGACGAGCACGGTGGACACATCCCATTCATTCCTCATAATTGTGACAGCCTCGGCGAGGGCTTCGTTGGAGTCGGGACCCACGAGCACGGCCTCGCCCGCCCGATGGGCGCGCACGAGGGCGAGCCTCCCGAGGGCCCCGCTGCCCGAAAGCGGGGCCAGGACCTCCGGCATGAGGCCCGAGCCCCGGAGCCAGGCCCCTGCGCCGACGAAGATTTCCCCCGGCTCGACATGGATGCGGGGTCCCTCGGCATGGAGCCTCACCCTGGATCCATCCTGGGCAGCCGCCCCCTCCCCGAGAGCCTTCGCGCTCCCCTCGAATCCGACCGCCAGAAAGGCGGGCCGCTTTCCTTCCTGCCTGAGCATGGCAAGGGAGGCATTGAGGAGGCTGGTCTTTCCCGAAGAACGGCCGGGACCCGTGATGAAGGTGACGCGCCCGGCGAAGTCGCCTGGGCAGAGCTGGCGCATCCCGGACCTCAGTGACCGCCCTTGCGGGGCCTGTCCTGTCTGCCTTCCATCGCAATGGAGGCGCTGCGGTCGCCGCGAACGAGGTTGGCGGGCTCTATCGTCTTCTGGCTGCCCTCAAGGAGGCGCGCCACGCCGCAGGTGGGCCTGAGCCAGGGCTCGTCGTCGCAGATGCGGCACTGGCCGCAGTCCTCGACGTACTGTCCCGGTTCGTCGTAGGTCGTGATGACACCCTCGTAATTGCGAAGGACGACTCGCTTCTCGTTCGATGTTATGAGGTAGTTGGGCATGGCGGGGGTCTTTCCGCCGCCACCTGGCGCGTCGATGACGAAGGTCGGCACCGCGAGGCCCGAGGTGTGGCCCCGGAGATTCTCGATGATCTCGATGCCCTTGGAAACGCTCGTGCGGAAGTGGGAGATGCCGCGGGAAAGGTCGCATTGGTAGATGTAGTAGGGACGGACCCGCACGGCCAGGAGCTTCTGCACGAGCTTCTTCATGAGGGTCGGGCAGTCGTTCACGTCGCGGAGGAGCACCGACTGGTTTCCCAGGGGCAGGCCGGCGTCGGCGAGCCTGTCGAGTGCCGCCTTCGCGTCCGCGGTGATCTCCTTCGGATGGTTGAAGTGCGTGTTCACGTAGACGGGCTGGTATTTCCTTAGCATTGTGACAAGTTCATCGGTGATCCGCATCGGCATGACGACCGGGGTCCGCGTACCGATGCGGATGATCTCCACGTGGGGGATGGCACGCAGGCGCGAGAGGATGCCCTCGAGCTTGTCGTCGGACAGCACCAGGGGGTCGCCGCCGGAGACGATGACGTCCCTGATGATGGGTGTCTTCCGGATGTAGGCGATGGCCTTCTCTATGTTCTCCTCGTTCATGGTCACGTCGTCCTCGCCCACCAGGCGCCGCCTGGTGCAGTGGCGGCAGTTCATGGAACAGATGTGCGTTACCAACAGGAGGGCGCGGTCGGGATAGCGGTGCGTCAGGCCAGGCACCGGAGAGTCGGCGTCCTCGTGGAGGGGATCGTCCGAGTCGCTCTCGTCGTCGTGGGTCTCGGGGAGGCGGGGAACAGCCTGGAGCCGCACGGGACAGACCGGGTTTACCGGATCGATGAGACTCGCATAATAGGGCGTGATCGCCATCTTGAAGCGCTTGAGCACCTCGGAGACATCCGCCTTGTCCTCTTCCGAAAGCTGGACGACCTGGGCGAGGGTTTCCACGTCCTTGATGTCGTTCCGCATCTGCCATCGCCAGTCGTTCCACTGTGCTGACGGAACGTCCTTGTAAAGCGGAATGCGCCTGTAATCGTGGCTCAGATATTGATGCATGGACCTATCCTCGTAGTTTCAGGTAGTTACGAACATCATCAGGAGTGGCAGGTTCCAGCCCCGCTTCCCGGGCGATGCGCGCTGCGCGTTCCACCAGTTCGGCGTTGGATTTCGCCAGTCGGCCCTTGGCGTAGAACACATTGTCCTCGAAGCCTACCCTGATCCAGCCGCCGGCGGCGATGGCTCCGTACTGGGCGGGCAGGCTCGAGCGGCCGATGCCCATCACGGTGAAGTCAGCGCCTCCGGGCATGGCGCGCCTCATGGCCTCGAGATTGTCGGGACTCCAGGGAAGGGCCGCGGGAACGTTGAACACAAAGCCATAATGGTAGGGGCCTTCGAGGAGGCCCTCCTTGATGAGGATGTGGCTCGCGTACACGTGTCCGAGATCGAAGCACTCGAGGGTCGGGCGGACACCGTGTTCCCGGAAGGTCCGGGCAAAATCGCGCATGACCGGAAGGGTGTTGACGATGTAGTCGTTCCCGAAGTTCACGGTGCCACAATCGAGGCTGGCCATCTCCGGTTCGAGGAGAGCTACCGGCCTGAGGCGCTCCTCGGCCGTATCGCCGACCGCCCCCCCCGTGGTGATCTCGATCACGATATCGGTTTTCCGCCTGACCGCCTCGATGACTTCCTTGAAGCGCCCTGGATCCTGCGTAGGGCTGCCGTCGGCCTTCCGCACATGGAGGTGGAGGATGGCCGCTCCGGCCTCGCGGGCTTCCACCGCTGTCCGCACGACCTCCTCGACGGTAATGGGCAGGGCCGGGTTCTGCTCCTTGGTCGTCTCCGCCCCGGTGCAGGCGCAGGTAATTACGATCTTTCCGTCCAGCATGAGTGGCTCCTTAGGCGAAGGCAAGAACGCGGAGGGCGGGAGAAGGGGGAGACCATGGGACAGTGCGTCAGGCGGCCCCTTTCAGCCTATTTGACGTACTGCTCCTCGAAGAGCTTCCTGAGCTTCGGGTTCTCGCGGAGTTCCCAGAGCGTGATCTCGGCGTGGTCCTTGGTGTAGCCATTGCCGATGATCATGTTCACGTCCTTGCCGATGCCCTCCGCGCCGAGGGCCGCGCGGGTAAAGCTCGTGGCCATGGAGAAGAAGTAGACCGTGCCGTCATCGCGGACAGGAAGGATGGAAGCCATCTCCGTACCCTGGATATTGACACAATTGATACAAAGATCGACTTCCCTGCCCTTGTTGGCGATGAGGGTGCGCTCGAGGATCTCGAGGGGCTTGGTCGCGTCGGCTACCACGATCTCATGGCAGAGATTGAGCTCCTCGAGGACCTTGCGGGAGCGGTCGCTGTGGATGTTGGCGATGACACGGCCGGTGGGTCCGACGCGCTTCATCGCCTCGTAGCAGCAGAGCACTCCTGACTTGCCGCCGGCCCCGAGCACGAGCACGGACATGCCAGGCTTCACGAGCTTGGCGACCTGGGCAGGGGCTCCGGCCACGTCGAGGGCTGCCAGCGCCAGTCCCTCGTCCATGTCGGTCGGCAACTTCGCATAGATTCCCGACTCGAAAAGTATGGCCTGGGCATCGACCTCGAGGCGGTCGATGTCCGGATGCACCTTGAGGATCTTGTTGATCTTGAGGGGCGTGAGCGACAGGGAAACGAGGGAGGCGATCTTGTCGCCCACCTTCAGATCGCGGTCCTTGAGCGCCGAGCCGATCTTGGCCACCCTGCCGATGAGCATGCCGCCCGAACCGGTGACCGGATTCTGCTGCTTGCCTCGAGAGCCGACAATCTCGAGCACCTTGGCCTTGATCTTCTCGACATCACCGCCTGCTTCTTCCTCGATCTGGGTAAAGGAAGCGGAGTCGATGTTGAGGGCGATGACATCAATGAGTATTTCATTGTCCCAGACCACCGACATGTCATTGTTGACCTTGTTCGCAGTCTGGGGCAGGGCTCCTACCGGATCGATGACGCGATGCGTCCCGTACTTGTTGCCGAGTGCCATCGGTTTCTCCTCAATTGAATTCTCCCAAGGCGGAACCGCAACCTGAAGCCTGATGCCAAAGAGATTGTGCCGACCGGGGATGCGGAAATGGGATCTGAGGTGCAAATCATATAGCCTGAGGCCTCCCAGCTGTCAAGAAAATAGGGACTATTGGCCTCACCCGGCAGCTCCAGAACAGAACAGGCCACCCAAGCGGGTGGCCTGCTCCTCCAGAAACAGTCCTTCCTAGAGGATGAACTTGGCGCCGATCGTCACCTTGTAAGGCGGGAGCACGGTCGCAGCAAGCTGGTTATCGGAAAGCGGGTCCCGGTAATTCGGAATCTTCGTGATTTCACCAGTGTAGGGGTCGACCGGCCCATCAAGCTGTGTGCTGAGGGCGCTGATGTAGGCGAGCTTGGCGAAAACACCGAGTCCGCCAAGGTTTATACCCAGACCTGCCGATCCGTACCAGAAAATGGTGGCCGATATGGGGAAGTTGGGATTCGGGCTATCGCTGGGGTTTGCATAATCGGAGGCAGTATAGCCGCCGCCTATTTCCACAAAGGGATCGAGGAAGAAACGGGCACCGAAAAGGTGGTAGGAAACGTAACCGGTAAAGTCATAAACCATCCATTCGTTGTCGAAATAATCGATGGGGAAGGAGAAGGTGCCAGCTGCGCCAAAACCGAGATTGCCAAAGGCCAGCTCGGCGAAACCACCGACATACACCCCATCGCCCTTCTGGAACTGATTCATCAGGACATTGGGGTCGTTGATCGCATCATTGAGATCGCTATCTCCGATATGAAGATCACCCGTGGCGCCAAACATGAGCTGGGCACTTGCACCAGCAGTGATCAGGGCCACAAAAAGGGCGACAGCCAGTAACTTCTTCATGGGATATCCTCCTCATTAAGCGTAATCGCTCGGAAGTCACTATAACCCCTCGAATAGGGGATAACAAGCAATATTCCGTCCCATGCAACAAAATAGTGATTAGGATTGAGCGGCACAATGACAGGAGCTGATGCCGAGTTTCCTTGACCGCCGGGCTTCCTGCGATTAGTCTGTGCCGATCCTTTGCTTCCACTCCCAAGGAGAACCTTGCATGAGAAAGATCCTGGCCATCTGCTCGATGTCGCTCGCCTTTTCCTTTGTCGCGGTTTCCGCCGCCACTGTCGAGGAGCTCAAGGCGACCTACGACACGGCGATCAAGGCCGCAGTTGCCGCACCCTCGGACTACTCCGCCAACTGGAAGGCCGCCCAGGCGGCGCGCAAGTACGGGGACCAGCTTGTCAGTGACGAGCAGGCCAACTGGAAGCCCACGGCCAAGGCGGTCGCCAAGGACGGAATGAAGTACGGCGAGATCGCCTTCAAGCTCAACGACAGCGGGATCGAGGGCTGGTACTGGTACGGTCTCTGCGTCGGAACCTACGCCGACTGCGTCAGCATCCTGACTGCCCTGGCCGAGGGGCTCAAGGACAAGACCCAAAAGGGCTTCGAGAACGCCTACCGCTCGGACAAATTGTATGACAACGGAGGCCCGATCCTTGCGCTTGGCAGGTTCTGGCAGACCATACCCGGAATCGCGGGGCAGGACCGGAAGAAGGCCGAGCTGCTCTTCAGCGAGTATATCGAGCTCGCCGCCAAGGGCAGCCTGCCCGATCCAAATACCGACGCCTGGTACTTCCGAGGCGAGCTGTACAAGGACACAAAGCGCGCAGATCTCGCCCGCGCCGACCTCAGCAAGGCCGTTTCGATGGGCAACAAAGACGCGAAAAAAGTCCTCGACGGCCTGAAATAGGGCTTCCAGATCCCCTGAATCGATCCGCAACCGCCCCGGTCCAGCCTGGGCGGTCTTTTTTTCTTCCAGCTGGGAACCGCTGCGGAGATCTATATGCAGCTTCGGCGGATCAGCTCAGCGACTCGATTGCCGCCGCCATCCTTCCTAGCGCCTCTTCGAGGGTTGACCTCGGGCAGGCGAAGTTGAGCCGGAGAAATCCTGATCCCCCCACACCGAAGGCTTTCCCGTCGTTGAGGGCGACCCGGGCCTTTTCCAGAAAAAAGCGGAAGGGGTCCTCGACCCCGCGATCGCGCAGGAGAGCCCCCGCATCGAGCCAGGCCAGGTAGGTCGCCTCGGGGCGACTGGTCCTGAGAAGGGGCAGGCGCCTAGGGATGTACTCCGTAACAAAGTCGCGGTTGCCCGCGAGGTAGACCAGGAGCTCCGCGAGCCATTCATCGCAGTTGCCGGAATAGGCGGCCTCGGCAGCCACCAGGGAAAGGCTTGAGCAATGGAGGGTCATTCGGTTGGCAGCGCCCGTGAAGGCCGAGCGGAGGGCTGCGTCGGGTATGATCGCAAAGCCGCAGAACAGTCCTGCGATGTTGAAGGTTTTCGAGGGGGCGACAAGGGTGATGCTGCCTTTGGCGATCCCCTCGGAGCGGGCTGCCACCGGCCGATGCCTCGTTCCGTCGAGGAGGAGCTCGGCGTGGATCTCGTCCGAGACCACCACGGCTCCCCGTCCGATCGCGGTTTCCGCCATCCTGAGCTGCTCGGCCTCCCCCCAGGCTGTTCCCACAGGGTTGTGAGGGTCGCAGAGGAGGAACATCGCGGTACGGGCACCACCCATACCGAAGGCTCCCTCGAAGGCATCCCAGTCGATGCGATATCGCACAAGGTCCGACGAGGGATCCAGCTCGAGCGGGGCGTCCTGACGCAGCAAGCCAAGGCCCTCGCCGAGATCGTTGAAGGGCATGTACACCGGGCTCTGGATGAGATAGCCCTCGCCAGGGGAGCAGAGGGCAGCGGCGGCGGCGGTAAAGCCGCTCACGAGTCCAGGCACCGCGACGACCCAGGCGGGGTCCACATCCCAGGCGTAGAGCCTCCCCATGCGGGCGGCAACTGCCTGGCGGAGACCGGGACTGGCATCGGCATAACCGAAGATCCCATGGCCGACAGCGCTCCGCAGGGCTTCCAGGATGGGCTCTGGGGCGCGGAAGTCCATGTCTGCCACCCAGAGCGGCAGGACATCGCGGCCATAGCGGGTCCATTTTATCGAGTCGCTGTCCCTCCGCTCGATGACTTCGCTGAAATCGATGCTCATGGATACTCCAGGAGGCGTGCCGGATTGCGTTATGCCGATGGCGCGCCATCGCGACCCTAAAGCCTCCGGGCCCGGAGCCGCAAGTCTCCTGGAAGCTTTTTTGGGTTGCGCGATGACTGAATCGTCGCGTATACATATGAAGGAAATCGAATAATGGCCACGGCGCAGTCCGGCACCTGCTGGAAGCTCACGGCGAATCGAATACCCCACGGCGTTCCAAGGAGTGTCCCTGATGAAGAGGAAGGTGCAGACCCCGCCTGTCGAACTTGACGGCGAGGGGATGAGGAATATCGACAGGCAGATTGCCAGGGGCTGGGGCGCAGCGCAATCCATCGGACGCGTGGCTCCTCGGCCCGCACTGTCCATGTAGGCCTGGAACCGATATGGGCAAGGATTCGCTTTCCATCACGGACAACAGGACGGGCAAGGTCTACGAGATCCCCATCGTCGACGGCACAATACGGGCCATCGACCTCCGCGCCATCAAGGCCGGTAAAGATGACTTCGGCCTCCTCACCTACGACCCGGCGCTGCTGAATACAGCTACGGCACGGTCAGCCATCACCTACCTCGACGGCGACGCGGGAATCCTGCGCTACCGGGGCTATCCCATCGAGCAGCTGGCAGCCCATTCCACCTTCATGGAGACGGCCTACCTCCTGATCTTCGGGCAGCTCCCGAACAAGATCCAGCTTGAGCAGTGGGCCTTCGACATCAACCACCACACCCTACTCCACACCAACGCCCAGCGCCTCATCGAGAGCTTCCGCCACTCGGCGCACCCCATGAGCGTATTCATCGGGGCGATAAGTGCCCTCGGCTCGCTGTATCCCGACTCGCGCCACACCCACGATCCGGAGAACCGCCTCCTCCAGGCCAAGCGCATCATCGGAAAGGTGGCGACCGTCGGAGCCTTCACCTACCGCATCAACCAGGGCTGGCCCCTCAACCTGCCGGACGACGAACTCGACTACATCGGCAACTACCTGCGCATGATGTTCCGCATGAACGAGCACCACTACTATCCCGACCCGATCCTCGTGAAAGCGCTCAACGTCCTGTTCATCCTGCACGCCGACCACGAGCAGAACTGCTCGACGAGCACGATGCGGGTAATTGGTTCTTCCCAGGCCGATCCCTACTCCTCGCTCGCGGGCGCTGCGGCAGCCCTCTACGGCCCCCTCCACGGCGGTGCAAACGAAGCCGTACTCACCATGCTCGAGCAGATCGGCGCCACAGGCAGGGTCCCGGCCTTCATAGACGGCGTCAAGCGCGGGGAGGCCAAGCTCATGGGCTTCGGCCACCGGGTGTACAAGAACTTCGACCCCCGCGGGCAGATCATCAAGAAGATGGCCCATGAGGTCTTCGCGTTCACCGGCGCCAGTCCCCTCCTGGACATAGCCCTCAAGCTCGAGGAGATCGCCCTCCACGACGAGTACTTCATCTCCCGAAAGCTCTACCCGAACGTGGATTTCTATTCCGGCCTCATCTACCAGGCCATGAAGCTTCCGACCAACATCTTCACCGTCATGTTCGCCATCCCGCGCTCGGTGGGCTGGGTGGCTCAGTGGATGGAGATGATGGAGGACGAGGACCTCAAGATCGTCCGGCCGCGACAGATCTACACCGGCGAAGAAGAGCGCGAGTACACGATGATCGAGGAAAGGAAATAGCCCTTCTGGCCAGCGGCACCGGGGAACCGGGGCCAGGCTGGCGAGCTGCCATCGCGAGGGGTCGTCCGGAAGGGCGGCCCTTCTCTTTCAGGAGCTGCAAGATTGCGCCACACGCTTGATATTTCCGGCCTCCTTGGCCGCGGCCTCCGCGACCGCGACCTTGAGGCCGAGGGCTTGATCGTCGCCGAAGGGCGCCTCATGGTGGAGCGCCTCCTTTCCTCGCATGGCCCTGAGCTCCTAGGCGTCTACGCAACGGGGGAGACGGCAGCCCGTCTCCTGCCCCTCGTAGCTGGTCGCTGTCCCCTCGAAGCCCTTTCGGAGGGGGAGCTCTCTGCGCTGGCTGGCTACCCCTTCCACAGGGGCGTCATCGCGGTAGCCCGGCGCCCGCCGGCGAAGGAGGCGACGGCCCTTTTGGAAGAACTCCTCGTTGCTGGGAAGCCTCCCCTCCTCCTCCTGCCTGAGACGCGGGACCAGGAAAACCTCGGCGCCCTTGTCCGGAGCGCCGCCGTCCTCGGAGTCGGGGCTATCCTCCTCGGGCCGACCTGCGGGGATTTCCTTTCGCGGAGGGTCGCCCGGGTCTCGATGGGCGCTGCCTTCGAAATGCCCCATGTGCGACTTGCCTCGCCTTCCGATCTCACTGCCTACCGCTCGGCCGGCTATGCCCTGACTGCGGCTGTCCTCGACGCATCAGCCATCGATGCAGCGGACTGGAACCCCCGGGGGCCACGGATCCTCGCCCTGGGCGCTGAATACGAGGGACTCGGAGCGGAATGGCTCCGGGAGTGCGACGAATCGGTTAGGATAGACATGGCTCCAGGCCCCGATTCCCTCAACGTGGCGGCGGCTGGCGCCATCCTTCTGTGGCGGCTCTGCACAGCCATTGCCCGTAATGGCCCTCTCGGGTAAAATGAGGGTATGGAACTAGGGCATACGCGCATCGCTCAAGTGGGCGATGTCATCTTCAAGGAAGGCGGCGCGGGTGACCTCATGTTTATCCTGATCGACGGGGAGATCGAGCTCCGCAAGAAGGTGGGAAAGAGCGAGACCGTCCTGAAATCGGTCTCGGAGGTCAACGACATTTTCGGGGAGATGGCCCTGATCGACGGCAGGCCCCGCTCGGCCACGGCAATTGCAGTGAAGAAGTCGAAGTTCATGGCCATTGATGGCACTACCTTCGAGAAACTGATCCTCACCAACGGGAAGTTCGCCCTCAAGATCATAAAAATGCTTTCGGACCGCATCAGGAACTCGAATGCGACCATCGGGGAACTCATCGAGTTCGGGCCCCGCGAGCGCTTCCTCTGGGGCCTCGTCGACTTCGCCTACAAAAAGGGTCAGAAGATATTCGACGGGAGGCTCAAGATCTCCATCCGTGACTTCCGCCTCTGGGCCAACTCGAGGATGGGCTTCCCCCTCGAGGATATCGATCTCATGCTCGCCAAGCTCCTCAAGAGCGAGGTCATCTCATGGGCGCCCTCGAGCGCCAAGACCAACGAGGACATCATCGTACCCGATACCACATTGCGCGAGTTCGACCGACGAGACGGAGGCCAGGCGTGAGTGCCTCCTTTGGGGGGACTCCCCGCGGCACGACGGGGGAGCCCAAGGCGATTTCCTGGCTTCCGCCCCGGCAGGGCTGCGAATACACAGCCTTCTGGTGCGAGGAAAACATCGCCCGCTTCCTCTCGCGGCCCGAGCTGCAGGGCAGGGAGGCTTGGGGCCTCATCATCTCGAACGCCGACCGCAGTTTTGGCATGTTCCATCAGCGCGCGGGCCGGGGTGACAGCGGCGAAGTGTCCTGGGACTACCATGTGGCCGCGCTGATACAGGATGAAACGGGCCTCCTGGTCTGTGACCTCGACAGCCGCCTCGCCTTTCCCTGCGCTGCCGCCCGCTGGCTCGAGCTCTCCTTCGACGGCGGCCTGCCGGCGAGCATGGCCCCTAAGTTCCGGCTCGTGGAAGCCTGCAATTATGTCAATGACCTTTCCTCGGACCGCTCCCATATGCGTGGCCCCGACGGGAACTGGAATGCTCCGCCCCCGCCATGGCCGCTCCGGGGAGAAGGCAGGCCCAACAACCTCATGGAATGGGTCGACATGGATCGCGCGGAACCCGGCAGGGTCCTCGATCGTGCCGCCTTCGCCACCCTGGTAGGCGCGACGGGCCTGACCGGCTCAAGGGGCTGATCCACAGTGCCAGGCCGGGACCAGGGGGCCAGGCGCGTCGTCCTCGTCGCCTCCGGTGCCGGCTTCCTCGGCCAGACTAACCAGCTCGGCATCGCCAGCGTCGCGGCCGCTATCGAGGTTGCTACAAGGGAGGGCCGTTTCTCCCCTCCAGTGGAAGTCCTTTCCTTCGACGCCACTGGAGAAACTACAAGCTCTTTCATCATCGACCGCCTCGCCGAGGCTGCTCCTGAGTTCGTGGGCCTCTCCGTCTACCTGTGGAACCGTAGCTTCATGGCGGCCCTCGCGAAGGAACTCCGCTCGCGGATCCCGGCAACCTGGCTCTTCGCGGGAGGCCCCGAGGCGACAGCCGACCCCTTCGGTCTCATGTCGGAGGCTGGCTTCGATTTCGTGGTCGTCGGCGAGGGCGAGGAAAGCTGTGTAGAAGCCCTCGCCGTTCTCGCGAGGGTGCCCGCCGCAGAGGTCGGGGTCGGCAGGGCCGCTTTGGCCAGCCTGCCAGGCATCGCCGTGCCGGAGGGCGAGTTCGGCGGCATCTCCGCCTTCCGCCCAGCCCCCGCTGTTTCTGTCACGGCTCTGGTCTCGCCCTGGCTGGCGCCTTCGCGGACAGCCCCTGCACCGGGATCCTACGGGGAAGTCTCCTGGGAACTGTCGCGGGGCTGCCCCTTTCATTGCAGCTATTGTTATGAGGGTCGCGGAATCGGGGGCGTGCGAACCTTCCCCCTGGAGCGCCTCCGCGAGGAGCTCAGGCTCTTCGTGAAATCAGGGGTCAGGCGGATCTTCGTCCTCGACCCCACCTTCGACTGGAACAGAAAACGGGCGCTTGAGCTTCTCGGGCTTTTTGCCCAGCTCGGGAAGGGCATCTCCTTCCGCGTCGAGGCACGCGCGGAGCTCCTCGATCGCGCCTTGGCCAAGGCCTTCGCCGCCATCGACGTCTCCATCCAGATCGGGCTCCAGAGCGCGCAAAGGGAGGTCCTCGAGCGGGTGGGCAGGCCGGGCTTCGATCCGGAAGCCTTCGCCGGGAAGCTGGCCCTCCTGGACGCCGAGGGGGTCACCTGGGGCCTCGACCTCATGTACGGCCTCCCCGGGGACGATCTGCCCGGCTTCCGGAAAAGCCTCGACTACGCCCTGGGCCTCCAGCCCAACCACCTCGACATCTTCCCCCTTGCAGTGCTGCCGGGCACGGAACTTGCGAACAATTGTGAGGAGTTCGGGATGCGCGTCCAGGAAGGCGCCCCCCACCTCCTCGTCGCTTCGGCAAGCTTCCCGGAATCCGACATGGCCAGGGCGGCAGAGCTGGCAGCAGCCTGCGACCTCTTCTACACGCGGGGGCGCGCCGTCTCCTGGTTCCTCCGAGTCCTGGCTCCCCTCCGTGCCAGGCCTGCCACCTTCCTGGCCCGCTTCGCCCAGTGGTCCCAGGGCAGGAAGGGCGGGGACGGGAATCCGGAGCCCCTGCAGCTTGCCTTCGTCGAGCTGGAATACACGGGCAAGGGCAAGGCTTCGCTGATGCCCCTTGTCCGTGACATCATACGCTTCGAGGGAGCCTGGGGCAGGGCCATAGCAGAGGGGCAATCGACCGACCTCGAGCTCAGTTACGAAGCCGAAATGCTCCTCCATCCGCCCTGCCCCGACCTGGCCGGACTCCTGCGCTTCGCATCCCGGCGCCCCTCTCGGGTACGGGTGGCGCCGGGCAAGGGCGGGCCCAGGATCACGAGACCGACATGATCCTGGCCATCACCTGCCAGCGACCGCAGGGTAGACGCCGAGGATGGACCAGACGAGTACCGGCGTCGCCCGTCGGCTGTAGCCCAGGATCAGGTCGGCTATCGCGAGGTTCTCCAGGGGATCGCCGGAGCGCAGGACCTGTATGCCCTCGAATTTCGCGCTGGCGATGGGCTCGGGGCCTCCGACGCTGAGCCCGAAGCCCCCGGCCGGCCCAGGCGTAAAGGTGAACTCGATCTGTCCGGAGCCATCGGAGTCCGAGCTTTCGCGCTCGATCCAGACAAGGCTGCCAGGGCCGCCGCTTCGGCTGAAGGAACCCGAGCCCGTCATGGTTCCGTTGCGAGTCGTGGTGGCTGTTCCGTCGGGATGGTAGGCCGCGATTTCGGTGACCTTGGATCCCTCCCAGACAATCTCGATCCCTCCATCCGCCGCGCGCCGGTAGATCCTGGCATCGGCGCCTGACCTCGAATGCCACGCTCCATCCCGCTTTTCGAGGGTTGCGTAGGAGTAGGAGAAGTCCCTGCCGCCGCTCTGCCGCCGTGAGAGATAGACGACATCCTCGCCCCGGAGGATGCCGAAGACCGCCAACTCTCCGACCCCGCCCCTCCCCTTCGTGTATTCCTTCACTCCGGCCACGCCCGTTCCGTCGATCGCAAAATTCACAAGCCAGGTGTCGTAGTCGGCCTCCGGATGCATCTCGAGCTTCGAAGAGGTCCAATCCACCGAGAAGGGAGCCTCGGATTTCCAGGCTGCCCAGCGGATGGCATCGGCGTCCTGGGCCAAGGCCCTGACCTCTTGCACGCCAGCCCCGGCGTCCATCCAGGCTGTGCGCGGGGGCAGGGCAGGAGCGGTGGAGGGAGCGAAACCAGTAGAGCCAGCAGTTCCGGCTCCCTTTCCCGGAAGTCCCGCTCCCGCGTCGAGCCATCCGCCTCCCTCGGCGAAGGCCGGAGCCGCTGCGAGGGCGCAGGCGAGCAGCACGGCCACAGGTTTCCCCGCCCTCCGGAAGAGCACCCTTGCCCTGTCGAAATAACCCCGTATAGTTGTCATCATGGTACCTGCCTCCTTTTTTTTAGTCGGCCCTCCCGCATGGGCGCAGGGAGGAAAGGTCCGGCCGGGGTTCCTCGCCTCCGGCCGGGAGCGGCGACCCGCCCCTTCAGGACGGGCCGCCAGGATTCTCAGAAATCTCCTGCGCAGAAAAGCTGGACCGGCCTGCCGTTGCGGTTTCCGGGAATTACCGCGCTGGCTGCATCCGCCCGCAGGATGTTCCCCAGTGCAGCGTTGTCATTCTGGCCGATGATGACGCATCCGTAGGATTTCGAGACGGCAAAGTCATTGGTGTTGGAATGGATGGCGTAGCCGACATCGGAGGACTCTCCGAGGAAGGTGCCGTTCGTGTCGTAGACCCTGACCTTGCCGACAGCATTGGTATTGATGATGTTCGGCCCGTACTTTGCCTGGCTGCCGGTTGCAACCTTCACTCCGGTAACGCTCCAGACGCCTGCGGGGAAGGTAGCCGGCTTCGAAGTGAAGGGGCCATCCAGGGCAGGCTTGGCGGAGCCGGGAGCCGGCATGAAGGGAGCCATGGTCGTCTCGACGATCCTGTTGTGGGAATCCATGACAAGGACCTTCATGGGTTGCGGGTTCAAGCGGCGCAGTTCCTGGTCGTTGGTGTAGACATTGACCGTCAGCTTCGTGCGCAAGGCATTGAGGCTCATGATGATGTCGCCGCCATCGATGGATGCGGCCTCGGCCTGGGTGATCTCGACGCCGGGGAGACCCTCGAAGGGGTCAATTCCCAGGATCGAAGGGGGAAGTGGCAGCGCGCTGGGGACCGTGGCGTACAACGCCATCCCGATGAGGCTGCCCAGAACAACAGTGGAGAATCGTTTCATTCTCACCTCCTGCGCCTAGTACGCCGGGGGCTGTCGTCCCTGCTTCAATTCTTCGGGAAAAAAATCAGAAAATCGGCGGAGTCCCCGATTCAAGCCCAGGGGCGAGGTAGTCGATGCGCTTCCACTGGACCAGGGGAGGAAGGCCCTCCGGCCTGGGCGTAGCGAGGTATTCGCTGGCGCCGCAGTTGCTCATAGGAAAGAGGGGCAGCCAGGAATCTACGCCCATGGTCGACTTGATGAGCCATTGGATAAAACCGCCGTGGGAAACGGCCACGATGACGCGCGCGCCGCCGAGTGCCGCATCCCGCATCGCAGCCCAGGCCTGGAGGGCCCTGAGGTAGAGGCTGGTCGAGTGCTCGGCACCCGGCACCCCGTCCCAGCTCTCGCGGAGAAAACCCGCATAGGCTGCTGGATGGAGACTCCGGGCCTCGCCGAAGCTGAGTCCCTGGAAGGGTCCGACCTCGAGTTCAGCCAGGGAATCAAGGACGCGGGGGGGATTTCCGCCACCGAGGATGGTCGCAGTTTCGTGGGCGCGCACGAGGTGGGACGACAGGATGAGGTCCGGCTCGAGCGCCTGTATCCAGGGCGCAAGGGCAGCAGCCTGGGTGCGCCCCGTCGCGTCGAGGGGAAGGTCAAGCCTCCCTTGGACTATGCTGCGCGCGTTCCCCTCGCTCTGGCCGTGCCGGACAATGATGAACCTTGTTTCCTGCCCGAGAGAGGCGAAAAAGACGGCGTCAGCTCGTGGGATGGAGGGGGGGTGGATTTCCTGCATCGCTGGATACTACTTGAGAGGGGGGATGCGGGAAAACTGGTCACCCCGCTTCCGTTTGGCGACCTAGGGGGGGGCTGAAGATGCCCGCTTACAGCTCCTCGACCTCGGTCTGTGGCACGCCCGTCGCCTCGGCGATGATTGCCGTGCTAACGCCGAGCCGCTTCAGGTTCCGGGCATCGGATAGGGCTTTGTCGAGCTCACCATCTGCCCGGCCCTTTTTTTCGCCTTCCTTCATCCCTTCCTTCATCCCTTCCTGTATCGCCTCCGCCATCTCGGCATTGCGGGTCCATTCGTAGTCCTGGCGGCTATCGTAGAGGATGCGTTCACGGTCCTGAAGTTTAAAGGTCGACATGATTTCAAGTGCCTCCCGCACGTCGGCGTCTGCCATCGATTCGGGCAGATGCTCTGGATCGAGGGTTTCACCCTCCGCAAGAAGGGTGAGCCATTTCCGCAACCCAGGACCTACACTATCCCACTCGGAGCCCTGTTTCAAGCTGCGGAAAACCTCCAGTTCAATAGTGAGGATCAGGAAGTTCGGCGACAGGGTGTGGCCGGTTCGTCGGCAGTGGGCTTCGAACACGTGGAGCCAGGAGCCGTCACCGAAGTGGGCTTCGTCGATGATCCAAATGGAGATTGCTGGCCGGTGGAGGGCATAGGAGTCGCCCCTTCCGATCTGGCTGTTGTAGAGCCTGGCCCAGGTGGTGAGCATGCGGTTATCCAAGGCGCCGCGCGCCCTGACTTGCATTTAACGCTCGCTTCGCTCGCTAGGCTTCGCTCCACCTGTATGTCCCGCTTGTCCTTTTCTTCCAGCCGCAGGTCGAGGCTCATCTCCTTGTCGCCCTCGAAGTCTGCGATCAGGTAGGGGTTGAGGATGGTGAGCGCAGAAACCGGCTCTCTTCCGGCGAGCGGCAGAAGCTCGTTGAGGAAGTGGAGCGGCAGATCCTTGTGGTCATTTGAACCGAAGATTTTTTTAAACACGATATCAACGGTAGGTTTGATGCCGATTTGCATGGTGATGCCTCCGAGCGCTAGTACGCCCGGAGGTAGCGGCAGGAATTCAAAATGGGGAGAGAAATGGAAAAAAGCAAGGCTACGAGCCGATCCCCCGAGCTCGAATGCTAGTGACAGTGGCAGGCGGCGGTGGAAACATATCCCCTCATATGAACATAT
>CAIJMU010000181.1 GCA_903821875.1 uncultured Spirochaetota bacterium | reverse complement strand
AGACGAAATCATTGACAGCCAGCAGCATGGGTACCTCCACCACGAAGTACGCCCGCGTAGTGGCTTTTTGATTGCGAAGAGGAAGTGAATTGGGGTGAAATCGGCGGTTGACCCTCCAGAATATCAGTGTCAGGGTCCGCCTGGGATTTCCCTTCGTCCAGCACTACACTCTTCGACTCTCCTCCCCGGCCCACCCCGCTTGCCGCTGCCATCCTTCCAGAAGAGAATGCGCGAATGCGCCTCCCCCTTCTTCCCTTCCTTCTTCCCTTCCTTCTCCTCCTCCCCACTTTCCTCGGTTCCTGCTACATCACCGACCAGGGCTTCGCCTACCTGGGCCTCCTCGGCAAGGCGCGCGCCCTCGACAGGGTGCTCGCCGATCCTGGAACGGCGGAGGCCACCAGGGCACTCGTCCGCCGCGCCCAGGCCATAGAGGCCTTCGGAATTGAATCCCTTGGATTGAAGGAAACACGCAATTTCCACACGCTCGTCGAACTTGAGTCCGACACCCTCGTCCATGTCGTGCAAGCCTGTGCCGAACTCTCCTTCGACCGTCATCTCTGGGATTATCCCTTTGTAGGGAAAATGCCCTATCGCGGCTTCTTCGATTCCAAGGGGGCGGAAGCCGAGGCAGCCCGCCTCCGGGGACGGGGCCTCGATGTCATAGTCCGGAACGCTGACGCCTTTTCCACCCTCGGTTGGCTTGCAGATCCACTGTGGTCCTTCATGTCCTCGTACGAGGAGTCCGACCTGGCCGACCTCGTGCTTCACGAGCTGACCCACGCCACGGCCTTCAGGTCGGGATCTGACGACTGGAACGAGGGAATAGCCACCTTTGTCGGACGCGAGGGAGCGCGACAGTGGCTCGTGGCACAGTACGGTGAGGGCTCAGCGCAGGTGACAGGACTACGAGCCAGCCATGCTGATACCGCAGCCTTCGCGGGCTTCCTCCGCGAAACTGCCGATGAGCTCGAAGCGCTGTACAGCTCGCCTATCCCCGACGAGGAAAAGCGGCAGGCTAAGCAGCGGATCCTTGCCGAGCGGGCAGCCGCCTTCAGCGCAGGCTACGAAGGCAACTTCTCGACTGACCGCTACAAAGCAGTGCGGATGGAAGCCATCAACAACGCCTGGCTCGACCTCTACCGCCTTTATGAGGGCGACCCTGCCCTGTATCGCTCCTGGTTCGAGCGCATCGACAAGGGTAATCTCGGGGACTTCATCGCCGATATGTCAGCGCTCGCGAAGGCCAAGGGAGAGCCCACTACCGCGATGCGAAAGCGCCTTTCCGCAACGCTGCCCTGATTCTGGGGCTTGACCACGCTGGCGCTTGGGCGCTCCTTTGACTTACACTTGAAATAAGAGGAATCGATGCGGCAGTACTACGGAATCAATGAGTCCAGGATCGTCAGCATGGAAGGAGGCCCTATCCAGGTCTTCGTCGAGCCGGATGCTGCCGAAAAACGGATCCTCCTCGAAGAACTGGGTATCGATCCCCACGACCTCGCCTGCGCCCTCGATCCCGACGAGATCGGCCGCCTCGAAAGCGATGGAGAGCGCCTCAATGTGATCATGAAGCTCCCCCGCAACTTTACCTCGGAGAACCAGCTCCTCTTCACCGTCACCTCGGCGGGGCTCTTCCTGACACCCGACCGCCTCATCATCGTCACCACCGACAACGCCGACCTCTTCGAGGACCGGAACATGAAGGTGGTGCGCAATCTCCGCGACGCCATGCTCAAGATCTTCTATGGTGCGATCGGGCACTTCCTCGGACACCTCAAGGTCATCAACATGCTCCAGGAAGCCCTCGAGAAGCGGGTCAATGCCTCGATGGGCAACCGCTACCCCTCGACATGTTCACCCTCGAAAAAAGCCTCGTATACTTCGTGAACGGTATCGCCTCGAACGAGGCTGTCCTCGAAAAACTCAGGGTCTACGCGGGGAAGACCGTCAAGGATCCCAACGAGCTTGGCATCCTCGACGACATCGTGATCGAGAACAAGCAGTGCGGAAAGCAGGCGGAGATCTACTCGAGCATCCTGACGGGCCTGATGGACGCCAGGGGTTCGGTGGTGAACAACAACCTGTCCATCCTGATGAAGCAGCTTACCATCGTATCCATCATCTTCATGCCGATGAACGTGCTGGCTGGAATGGGCGGCATGTCGGAATTCTCGGCGATGACCCATGGCACGCCCTACTGGCTGTCCTACTCGCTCTTTGCGATGGGCCTCGTCGCTGTTGGCTTCATCACCGTCTGGATACTCAGGCAGACGGGCCTCGACTCACGGGACAACATGGTCAAGGACGAAGGCCGCGGCAAGAGGAGGAGTCGCCTGACTGGATTCCTGCGCAAAAAAAGGTCAGGCTATGACGAGGCTGACTTCTGAAAAAAGAGTCTGGCTTCTGAAATCAGGAGTCAGGTTCCAATCTTGGGCTTTACGCGGGCCAGTCCCTCGGAGGCTTCCTTCATGTCGGATTTCAGGCTGAGGGCCTTGTTGTAAGCATCCACCGCGCGCTGCCACTCGCCGAGTTGCTCGCAGGTCTGGCCGAGGCGGAACCACCAGCGGGGAAGCGAGGGCTCGCGATTGACTGCAGTCGAGTAGGCGATGTCAGCATGGGCCCAGCGGCGCATCCGGAGATAGGTTTCGCCCATGAAGAAATAGGCTGTTGCCAGCCGGTCGATATACTGGCCAGAATTCAAGTAGCGCTGGAAGGAAGCGAGAGCCTTGTCGCTGTTGCCGAGATAAAAATACGACTCGCCCATCTGCTCGACGATGCGTGAATCTGCACCGTTCTTGAGCGCTTCCACGCCGGCATCGATGACTTCCTGATGCTTCCCAAGGCGGAAAAGACTCCAGCACTTGACTGCCCAGGCGTCCATGCGTTTGGGTTCAGCAACGATTTCTTTTTCGCATATCGATATAGCCTTATTGTACAGGGCAGTGGCATCGGCACTCCGACCGGAGAGTTCGATGTCCCGCGCTTGCCTATATATAAGGGCCGCGTCTGCCTTCGGCGGATCTGCCGTCTGGGCGACCACAATGAGTGACGAAGAGGCGAGAATTGCGAGGGCAAATGCAGGCAAATAGCGACGCATATGGCAAGTATTGTCCCAACACCTAATAACAGGCAAGTAGCCTATCCAGTGAGGGTAACTTCGGAGACTCAGGGTCGTATTTCATTAATCAAAATGCATTTACTATTTTTTATCCGTATATAAACCCCAATAGACGAATATCTACGCTCTCTTTCCACTCCTTTTGCTTGCGACTCATGATTCCCAGAAATAATATATTCACAGAGTCTGGGTGGCAAAGGCCGTTTGCAATCCCGACTTCGACCAAGTAAGCAAAATTCAAAGTCCAAGTAAGCAAAATTCAGAAATGTGACAAAATAGGCATTTAAATGCCGGTGCCAGCCTAAATGATACAAAACCCTGAATCCGTACGCGAATACCCCAATAGCCCAGTAGTGGGGCTCTGATCAAGCCGCCAAGCTTCTTGCCGTAGCTGTCGCCGTGTCAAAGACACGGTTTTCAAGACAGTTTCCAGAATCACCCACAGTCCCACCGCCGTT
>CAIJMU010000180.1 GCA_903821875.1 uncultured Spirochaetota bacterium | reverse complement strand
GGGGCTCGGCAAGGTAGGCGAGGCGGTCAAGATCCTCCTGGACATCGAGAAGGTTGTCCAGGACCAGGCGGTCAGGGAGATCGGCATTGCGCAGGAGGTAGCCGGATTACCCGGCAAATGACGGGTCTCCACGATGTGATGCAAATACCTCGGTTTCGGTCCCTTCCTGGTAACCTCCCGAAGCCGGGGGAAGATCCATGTTTGACAAGAAATATGGATAAAAGTAGAGTTACTCCTTCACTGGGCCATTTCCTTACCTGACCGCCAAGAGCGCAGCCTTCTATGGCCTTGAAACGGGAGCTTCAATGAAAATTCTCGCCAAGATGCTCACAGGATTCATGAGCCTCGCAGCCATATGCGGCGTTGTCGGCATCGTAGGGATCGTCCAGCTCCGCTCGATGGATCAGGCCTTGGTTCGGGTCTCGACAGAGACCCTCCCTTCGCTCGAGCATCTCAACCGGATCGCGAAGGAGATCCTGAAAGTAAAGGTCGCCTTAAGGAACCTGCCGAATCCCCTCGGGTTCGAGGACCAGACCTTCCTTCCCCGCCAGTTCTCCAACATCAAAGCCGCCCGCGTGGCTTACGCTCCCGCTTTCGAGGCCTTAGCCGGTATTCCCATGGTGGAGGAGGAGAAGGTCCTCTGGAACCAGGTACTGGCCAAGCGGGAGTTGGCCGAGCCCTATATCGACAGGGCGGTGAAGCTTGCCCAGGGCTTCGTCACAGGCATCCCGCTGGAAGTCCTGGACGCCCGCTACCGGGAGCTGTATGCCTTCGTCTTCGGGGATTCCCGACTGGCCCTGGACAACCTTGCGACCGCCATCGATGCCCTCATCGCCTTCGACGAGAAGTATTACGGAGAGGAACTGGCAGTCGAATCGATCACCGCCTCGAAGACCGGTAGCCTCGTCCTCTGGATAGTGACCGCGACGGCCCTCGTCGTGGCTATCGCCCTCGGCTTCCTCTTCGGTTCCTCGTTCTCCCGCTCCCTCAAGGGCGCGGTCACCGTTCTCGATCGCCTCGCCGCGGGCGATGTCTCAGGAAGGCTCGTGGTCAAGGGACACGACGAGTTCGGGCAGATCGCCCGGTCCCTAGCGAGCGTGGCAGAAAGCATCGGCCTCCTGATCACTGACGCGGCAATGCTGTCGAAGTCGGCGGTGGAGGGGCGTCTCGCGACGCGTGCCGACGCCACGCGGCACCAAGGGGATTTCAGGAAGGTGGTGGAGGGGGTGAACCAGACGCTGGACGCAGTGATCGGGCCCTTGAACGTGGCGGCGAACTACGTGGACCGCATTTCAAAGGGAGACATCCCTCCGAAGATCAGCGACAGCTACAACGGCGACTTCAACGAGATCAAGAACAACCTGAACCAGGCCATCGACGCGGTGAATGCACTTGTCGCCGATTCTGGAATCCTCGTCAACGCTGCTGTTGACGGCAAGCTTGCCACGCGGGCTGACGCCACCAGGCACCAGGGCGACTACCGCAGGATCGTCGAAGGCGTCAACAAGACCCTCGACGCTGTCATCGGCCCCCTCAATGTTGCAGCTAATTATGTTGACCGGATCAGCAAGGGCGACATACCCCCGAAGATCACCGATGCCTACAAGGGTGACTTCAACGAGATCAAGAACAACCTCAACCAGGCCATCGACGCGGTAAATGCCCTCGTCGCCGACGCCGGCATCCTTTCCAAGGCAGCCGTCGAGGGCAAGC
>CAIJMU010000179.1 GCA_903821875.1 uncultured Spirochaetota bacterium | reverse complement strand
TTCCGGTGGGCTGGACCTTGATGACGACGCCGGGGCCATAGTCGTCGTGGTAGACCTCGATGCCGGCGCGCCACTCGGCCTTGGCTGAAGCGGCGCTTGCAGCGGTTCCCGTGCCGGCCCGCGCTCCCTGGTTGCCTGGGCCTGCGCCCGCCCGGGCCGCGTAGTGCACACCCGCGGCGGCCTGGTAGCCCGGGGGCCTGCTCCCGCTCCATCCGCCGCCTGGCACATGTTCGAGGAGGGAGGGAGGGATCTCGGTGAGGAAGCGCGAGGGCAGGGTGTCGAAGACGCGGCCGTGCATCCTCCGCTGCCTGCAGGCCGTGAGGTGGAGCTCGTCCTTGGCGCGCGTCGTCGCCACGTAGAAGAGCCGGCGCTGCTCCTCGAGCTCCTCGCCCTCCTCGTTGTCGCGTGGAAAGAGCCCCTGCTCGAGGCCGGTGACCATTACCAGGGGGAATTCGAGGCCCTTGGTGTTGTGCATCGTGATAAGGGTAATTGCCTCGGTCTGGCTCTCGGCGTCGAGGGTGGCCAGGCTCCGGTCGAGCTCGATGGTCTCGAGGAACTCCGAGAGGCCTGTTCTTGACAAGGGGTAGAGCGAGGCCGCGTTTACAAGCTCGTCGAGGTTGGCGACCTTCTGGGTGCCTGCGATCTCGTCCTGTCCGCGGTGGTATTCGAGGAGACCAGTCTCCTTGACCAGAGCCTCGACGAGGGCGCCCAGGCCCGGGCCGGCAGACCCGCGACGGGAGCTCCTCGAGGTCACGGCGAGGGAGCCATCGGTGTCGGCCCTGTCTGGCCCGAGGGAATCGGTCGGGGACGCATCTGGTGGAATGATCGCCGCGAGTCCCGCGGCGAGGCCTGCGAAGGCCGCAAGCCCGGCCTTCGCACGGCCATGCAAACCGGAGGCCAGCTCGGAGGAAGCCCGGAGGAGGTTGCCTCCCCTTCCCGTAGCCTCGAGAATCGCCTCGATGCTGGTATCCCCGATGCCGCGCGAAGGCTTGTTGACCACGCGCTTCCAGGCGACCTCGTCGCGGGGATTGGCCAGGAGTGCGAGCCAGGCCAGCACGTCCTTGACCTCCTCGCGCTCATAGAAGCGGAGCGCGCCCACGATGCGGTAGGCGATGCCCCTTCGCGCGAATTCCTTCTCGAAGCCGAGGCTCTGGGCATTGGTACGATACAGGATCGCCAGGTCGTTCAGGTGGAGACCACGCTTTTGGGCCTGCGCGGCGACGCGGAGGCAGTAGGAGACTTCCTGGTCCTGGTCTTCGAGGAGGGCGAGTTTCGGTTTTGAACCGCCATTCCGCACCGAGCGCAGGGTCTTTCCGAGCCTGCCCTCGTTTTTCGAGACCACGGCTCCTGCCACATCGAGGATGCTCTGCCAGGATCGGTAATTCCTTTCGAGCTTTATGATCGTGGTACCGGGAAAGTGCTCGGGGAAGGAAAGGATGTTCCGTACCTCGGCTCCACGGAAGCGGTAGATGGACTGGTCATCGTCGCCGACCACGCAGACATAGGCAGGTTTCGCCTGCTCCCCGGCCGGAGCAGCCAGAAGCCCGAGAAGGTCGAACTGGGCGACGTTCGAGTCCTGGTACTCGTCGACCAGGATGACGCGGAAGCGCTGGCGCGTGCGCCGTGCAATGGATTCGTCCTGGCGGAGGAGGAGGGCCGGCAGCTTGATGAGGTCGCCGAAATCGACGTTGCCCGTGGCCCGGAGCCTTTCCTCGTACTGCGCGTAGGTCCGTCTGAAGGCCGGGTCGGAGGAGACCTTGTCGAGGGAGGGTGAGTCGGGAGCGAAGCCGAAGTCCTTGGCCCGGGAGATCGTTGTCGCAATCGCTCCGCACTCGCTCCTCGTCTTGTCCTTCAGGAAGCCGTGGAGGAGGGTGGTCTGGTCGTCATCGTCGTAGATGGTAAAATCGGGATCGAGGCCCGACAGGATACCTTCAGCTGCAGCTCTGGCGTTGCGCCGGAGGAACCAGGCCCCGAAGGAGTGGAAGGTCCTGATGACCGCGCGGGAGCATTCCGGTGCTATCGCCGCCGCGCGGTCTCGCATCTCGCGCGCAGCCTTGTTGGTAAAGGTGACCGCCAGGATGGACTCCGGCTCGAAGCCCCGCTCGCGGACGAGCCAGGCAATCTTTGTAGTAATTACCCGGGTCTTGCCGGTGCCGGCCCCCGCGAGGATGAGGAGGGGCCCGCCCTCGTGGCGCACCGCTGCGAGCTGCTCCTCGTTGAGGGACTCAAGCCAGTCCGGCTCTCCGCCGCTCATGGCGCTTTCGAGGCGCGGCCGCTGGCTGCGAAGGCCTGTCCTGAGCTGGCCGGGACCGGCGACCCGGCGTCGAGCGCTTCCGCATCCAGGTCCACGCCAGCGACAGCGAGCACGCGGACCTTGAGCATGGCCCCCGGAGCGAAAACGCCACGTATCACAGTCAGGCCATCGACCTCAGGCGCCTGCATCCAGGCCCTGCCGATGGAGTATCCGCCGTCCTCCTCTTCGAGGGGCTCCTCCACCAGGACCTCGAGCTCCCGGCCGATGAAGCGCTGGAGGCGTTCATGCGTTATGCGCTCCTGCGCCTCTTCGATGGCGGCGCGACGCGAGGCGACCGTCCTGGCTGCTACCTTCCCCTTCATCCCCGCGGCCCCCGTGCCCTCCTCCCGGGAATAGGCGAAGGAACCGAGCCAGTCGAGGCGGGCCTTTTCCTGGAAGTCCCGGAGGACCTCGAAATCCGCGTCGGTCTCGCCGGGAAAGCCCAGGAGGAAGGTCGAGCGGAGCATGGCGTCGGGGAGGGCGCTTCGGATCGTCGCCAGGAGGTCGAGGTATTTGTCCTGGTTTCCGCGACGGTTCATCCGGGCGAGGATGGAGGGCGAAGCATGCTGGAAGGGGAGGTCGAAGTAGGGGAGGAGGCGCCTATCTGCCTGCATGAGGGGGAGGATGGCGAGGGGGAAGTTGTCTGGATGCACGTACATGACGCGGATGCGGAAGTCCCCATCCAGGGCCGAGATGGCGGAAAGGAGTTCGGGGAGGAGCTGTCGGCCTGGGCCAGCTACGGGGGGCGCCAGGTCGCGTCCGAAGCTTCCAAGATCCTGTCCGACGAGGACGATCTCACGGGTCCCCCTGGCCACGAAGTCGGCGATCTCCGCGACGATTTCTGAGAGCCCCCTGGAGCGCAGCCTTCCCCGTATCAGGGGGATCGCGCAAAAGGTACAATTGTTGGAACATCCCTCGGTGATCTTCACGTGGGCCGTGCCTGGCCAGTCCAGGAGGCGCCTCCTCCGCACCGTGCCGATAGAGGCCGCTGCCTCGGGAACGATGACGGGACGGCCGCCCGCTTCGAGGTCCGCGGCCGCGAGCACCACCGCCGAGAGGTCCGCATTGCCGACGATGCCGTCGGCCTCGGGAAGCTCCAAGGCGAGTTCCTTCGCGTAGCGCTGGGCCATGCAGCCGGCCAGGAGGATGCGCTTCCCCGGAAGGCTTCCCCGGTAGCCGAGGACCGCGTCGATGGATTCCTTCTTCGCCGACTCGATGAAGCCGCAGGAATTGACAATTATGAGATCAGCCTCGGCGGCCGTGCCAACCTCGACGTGACCCGCATCCTCGAGTCGGACAATGATCTCCTCGCCGTCGACCTGGTTCTTCGCGCAACCGTGCTGGTCCAGATAGAACCTCATGGAGTCCGCCTCCGGCCGGCGGGGGCTGGCAGCCTCGCGGCAGGGCCATGTGGATCAGTCAGGTATTTCATTCACGACTCCAGGGGCCTGCCGCGCAGGGCCCGCTTTCACGCGGCCGGCCGGAAGGGAGGGCTCAGTCGACGTCGAAGAGGGAAAGGGTGTAACTGCCATTGTCGTTCTGCGTCCAGGCGATGCGCTTGACCGCGACCTCGCCTGGATCGCCGAGGTCGATCGCCGAGGTCTTGCCTCCCGAGGCCTGGACGAGGACGACAGCTGCCTGTGCGTTCGAGGCCCAGAGGCGCACCATGTTGTTGGCGTTGATCGATACCGTGTCGCCCTTGGCGTAGTAGCGCTCGTCGCGGTCGCGCTTGTCGACCTCGTAGCGGAACATGCAGGGAGCCCTGAAGGAGATGGAGACGACGAAGGGATAGGAGCTTTTCTGCCCCTCGAATATGGCACCTTCCCGGGGTGCGGTCTGGGAGGCTGTCATCCCGGCAGCGCCCTCCGCGGTGGCGGCTGCCGCCTGGGGGGAGCCCGTGGCCGGGACTGCGGCGTCGGTTGCCGGCGCGACCTGGGGGGAGGTTCCGATGAGGGAGAGGCGGAGGTTTGCCCCGCGGCTGGAGTTTTTCTTGTCGAGGTCGGTCAGGAGGATCCTGAGGTCGGGCTGGCCGTTCTTGTCGAAATCGATGGCCGTTTCCTCACCGAGGGAAAGGCGGCGCTGACCCATCGGCGTATCGAAGATGGCTCCGTCGCCGAGGTCGGAAAGCACAACCTTCCAGGTCTCGGACCCTACGGAGACGAGGATGGAATCACCGGCCCACAGCCGCTTCTCGATGCTGGGGGCGTCCATGCGGTACTCGACCGGAACGTGGGGAGCAGACAGGGAAGCGCCCGGATCATCCTTGCCGCGGCCGAACACAAGGTAGGCGGCGAGGGCCAGCACCACCACCACGAGGGCTACGACGACGAAGACCAGGGGATTGGTCCGGCGCGCGGGAATCAGCTCCTGGATCGGGACTGGCTGCTCCTGGATCCTGATGGTCCGGAAGCTTGCGGCCAGCTCGTTCGAATCGAGACCGAGATATTCTGCATAGTTACGAAGGAATCCTATGGCGTAGGGATCGCCGGGGAAGACGGAAAAATCCTCCGCCTCGAGGGCGGCGAGGTAGTGCTTGGCTATCCTCG
>CAIJMU010000178.1 GCA_903821875.1 uncultured Spirochaetota bacterium | reverse complement strand
GCCGCCACGGCCTTCGGGCCGCCACGGCCTTCGGGCCGCCATGGCCTTCGGGCCGCCACGGCCGCGTGCGGGGCATGCCCCGCACGCGGTACCTTCCCTGCTATTCCTCGAGCGTCGAGATATCCCCCTCCGAAAGCCCCTGTGCCCGTGCCTTGAGGACGCGCCGCATGATCTTGCCCGAGCGCGTCTTGGGCAGGGAGGCCACGAAGCTCACATCCTCGGGTTTTGCTATCGGGCCCATTTCCGCGCCGACGTGCTTCTTGAGTTCCTCGGCAAGGGCGGGTGAGCCCTCGAAGCCCTGGCGGAGCAGGACGTAGGCGTGGATGGCAGTGCCCTTGACCTCGTGTGCCAGGCCGATCACCGCTGCCTCGGCCACAGAGGGGTGGCTCACGAGGGCCGATTCGACCTCCGCAGTGCCCAGGCGGTATCCTGAAACCTTGATCACGTCATCGACCCGTCCGATGATCCAGTAGTAACCATCCTTGTCCCGCTTGGCGGAATCGCCGGTGAGATACACGCCAGGATACTTGCTCCAGTACTGCTGCACGTAGCGGTCGGGATCGTTGTAGATTGTACGCATCATCGCGGGCCAGGGCCGCTTGAGGACCAGGAAGCCCTCCTCGCCGTCCTTCACCGGAGTGCCGTCCTCACCGTAGATGTCAGCTTCCTGCCCGAAGAAGGGCCTGCCGCCCGAACCCGGCTTGAGCGGCATCGAGGGCAGCGGCGTTATCTGGAAGGCTCCCGTCTCGGTCTGCCACCAGGTGTCCATGATGGGACAGCGTTCCTTGCCTATGACACGGTGGTACCAGCGCCAGGCTTCGGGATTGATGGGTTCGCCCACCGAGCCCAGGAGCCTGAGCGAGGAGAGGTCGCGGCGGTTCGGCCAGGCCTCGCCCCAGCGCATGAGTCCGCGTATCGCCGTCGGCGCCGTGTAGAAGACGTTGATGCCATATTTCTCTATCAATTGCCACCATCGGTCCGGGTAGGGATAGGTGGGGGCGCCCTCGTACATGAAGCCCGTGGCGCCCAGGAGGAGCGGCCCGTATACGATATAGGAGTGGCCCGTGACCCAGCCAGGGTCGGCGGCGCACCACCAGCGGTCCTCGTCCTTGAGGTCGAAGACGTACTTGAGGGTTGTGGCTACCCCGACCTGGTAGCCGCCGTGGCTGTGGACGATGGCCTTGGGCTTGCCCGTGGTGCCCGAGGTGTAAAGCATGTAGAGGGGATCCTCGGCGTCGACTATCTCGGTGGGGCATTTGGGGTCCGCGATGGGCAGGCCCATGAGGTCGTGGTACCACATGTCTCGACCCTGCTCCATCATGACTTCCTGGCAGGTCCGCTTTACGACCACTACATGCTCGACAGCCGCGCTGCGCTTCAGGGCCTCGTCGACAATCCTCTTGAGTTCGATGATCTTGCCGGCGAGAAAGGCCCCGTCGCAGGTGATGAGGACGCGGCTCTGGGAGTCGTCGATGCGCCCATGGAGGGCCTCGGTGGAAAAGCCGCCGTAGACAACCGAGTGTACGGCGCCGATCTTGGCCACCGCGAGCATGGCGATCGGCAGTTCGGGAACGCGGCCCATGTAGATGGTGACCCGATCGCCCTTCTTTACGCCGAGGGATTTGAGGACGCTCGCGAACTTGCTCACCTCGCGGTTGAGCGCGTGGTAGGAGAAGGTCCTGGTCTCTCCGCTCTCGCCCTCCCAGATGAGGGCGAGCTTGTTGCGATAGGCACCCTTGAGGTGCCTATCGATGGCATTGTAAACGATATTGGTCCGTGCCCCGGTGAACCACTTGTAGAAGGGCTTGTTGGAGTCGTCGAGCACCTTCGTCCAGGGCGAATGCCAGTCGATGAGCTCCCTGGCCTTTTCCTCCCAGAATCCGACAAAGTCCTTGCCGGCCCTGGCCGCCATGCCTTCCCAGTCGGCGACATGGGCCTGGGCCATGACCTCCGCCGACGGCCTGTACAGCTCCTCGATCCTTTCGCTCACGTTTTCCGCCATATGCGCTCTCCTTCCGGCGTACGATAAATAAAGCACGAATTATGAGGAAGTTCCACCATACTCGTGCCCCCGCAAGTTAGGGTCAGCAAGAGAGTCTGTCAAGATGGAAAAGATGCCAGGTCGGGGAGGCGGGCCTTACTCGAAGCGCGACTTGACGGATATTTCGCCGCCGAAGATGGCGCCGTCGAGCATCATTGCGGGCTTGAGCCAGAGGTTGTAGGCCGGCCAGTAGGCGAGGGCCGTGAAATAGAAGTCGACGCGGTCGGTGAGTCTGTACCCAAGGCGCAGGAAGGTCTCCGGCTGGAACCAGCGCTGGCTGGCATAGAACCAATTGTTTGTTTTAGGGATCTCCGCTTTCGCCGTGGCGGCGTCGGCCTCGGACATCGAGGCGAGGATGCCGTAGCGGAGGTTGAAGGCCGGCCCCAGCCCCAGGGCAAGGTTCCAGACCTTCGCGAAGCGGAGTGTCCCCACCACGGGGGCCCGGACGAGGAAGGCCAAGGTGAAGCTCGTGCGCCAGGATTGCTCGGTGGGCAGGACCCTTCCGTTGAATTCGTCCCAGAGGTCGTAGCCGTAGTAGAAGATGAGTCCCGGCTCCCAGGAGAGGATCCCGTCGAAGGTGAAGGTCGATCCGACCGCGAGGAAATTCGTGAGTTGCTGGGGGCCGCCCGACAGGTAGCCCTTGGCGTCGAGGAGGTCGGGGGTGGGGATGTAGATGACGCCCATTCCCGGATCGACGCTCGTGAATCCGGCGCTGAAGGCCGTGCTGCATCCTAGGACGAGGGCAAGGATGACTGCGGAGGCGCGGTGTCGCTGCGTACTCATGCCATCATTGTAGCGCGTGCCTCAGGGCCGCGCCGCAGCCGAGGTCACAAGACCTGATTCCAGGGCGCTTTCCCAGGATGCCACGAGAAGGAGTGTCGACGGCCTGGCTTGCGCCTCTCCCTCAGCCAGCTGCGGGATTCCGAAAAAGGCGAGGCCCGTCCAGAAGGCCCCCTCGCGCGGGATCTGGAGCTCAGCGACGCGCGCCACTCCATCCATCGCAATTGCGTATTTTCCGGTCTGGACGAGGGCTATGACGGTGCCGTAGCCATCCCTCCACGCGTGGATCTCCCTCCCGCTCGAGGGGTCGGTCCCGAAGGAATACCAGGAGGCAGCAGCTCCGGAGTCGGCCATCCGGATGATCGCAGAGTTTCCTGCCTCCTCCCCGAGGCTCAGCACCGCAAGCCTGAGTTCCTTCGGTGCGTCACGGAGGGGCACCGGTGTAAGGGCGCGCTCGAACTGCACCCGCGTGAGCACTCCTGCGTGGCCGTTGCCGAGGCTCGCGTAGCGGAGATAGCTGCTCCTGGCCTGCTCTCCCTCCGAGTTGCGGAACTGGGCTAGCCAGCCATCCTTGTGGTTCGGATCGGGCAGGAAGGCAAAGAGATTCCAGGTGCTGCCGGGCTCGGCACCTGAGTCGGGGAGGGCGCGTGAGACGAGCCCCCCATCCGTGAGCATGAAGAGGCTCGAGGCTGGACTCTGGCCTGCCGGCGCCTCGTCCTCGGTGAAGGGATCGTGGAAGAGGTGGATGAGGAAGCCCTCGCCCGAGGGCCACATGCCGCCCACGCGGAGTGCCCTGAGCTCCGTCTGGAAAACCGCATCGAGGATGATGCGCCCTTCTCCGCCACTGGAACGGATGAAAGCTGTTCCCCAGCCCTCCACAAGGGCAGCTGCTTCCGCTGCGTGCGAGGCCGTGGCGTCGCTCGCGGCAAGGGCAGCGACCCGGTGCGCGGGACCCTCGGCAGGGTCTCCGTCCACGACGGCAGGCAGCAGTGTGGATATTCCATCCGGCCCCGCCACGAAGGTCCGTGTCTCCTCTGCAGGCCACGAAAGGTCGGGAGCCGGGGGAGGGGCCACAGCCTCCGGGACTGCTGAGGCCTGCCTGGCACAGGAAAAAAGGACAAGCACCGCAGCCAGTGCCAGGATGCCTGTCGTCGTCGATGCGCGCTTCTGGCGCATTCGGTCGCCTAGTAGGCCCGCGCGAAGACCGCCCTGTGGCGGGCGGGTGCGCCGCATAACGCGCAGCTGCCGTGGATCCCCTCCTGCCTGTCGTGCGGCAGGCAGCGGATGGTGGCCTTCGTCTCGGCCTTGAGCCGGGTCTCGCAGACGGCATCCCCGCACCACAGGGCGTCGGCGAAACCACCTTTTGCGTTGGCCGTACCGGCAGCATCCTCGCCCGCAAGCCCGAAAAAGGCCTTCATGTCATCATAGTTGGTTATTACGTGCGTGTTGTCGTCGCGGAACTTCTTCGCGCGCTCGAAGAGGTTCTTCTGGATGGCCTCGAGGACCTCGACCGCCTTCGTCCCGATCTCGCCAGCCGGTACGGTGAATTTCTCTCCCGTGTCGCGGCGGGCGAACATCACATGGCCGGCGGCCATGTCCTTGGGTCCCACCTCGACACGGACGGGCACCCCGCGCATCTCCCACTCCGCGAATTTCCAGCCGGGCGACTGGCTGTCGTCGGAGTCGAGCCTCGCGCGCACGCCAGCGGCCTTGAGCGTGGCCAGGAGCCCCTCCGCGTGCGCGATCACCGCAACCTTGGAGTCATTCCTCAGTATTGGTACGATAACGACCTGGTCCACCGCGAGCGAGGGTGGAAGCACCAGGCCCTTGTCATCGGAGTGCGTCATGATGACCGCACCTACGAGGCGCGTAGAGGTGCCCCAGCTCGTCGCGTAGACGTGCTCGAGCTTGCCCTCGCGGTTCTGGAACTGGACATCGAAGGCCTTGGCGAAGTTCTGCCCGAGGTAGTGTGAGGTGCCCGCCTGGAGGGCCTTCTTGTCCTGCATCATCGCCTCGATGGACAGCGTGTGCACGGCGCCGGCGAACTTTTCAGCCTCGCTCTTCATGCCCATCAGTACAGGCACGCAGAGGTGGCGTTCGACCACATCGCGGTAGACCTCCACCATGCGCAGGGCCTCTTCCTCGGCCTCCTTCTGCGTTTCGTGGGCGGTATGACCCTCCTGCCAGAGGAACTCCGAGGTACGGAGGAAGAGGCGCGTGCGCTTTTCCCAGCGCATGACATTGGCCCACTGGTTGTACAACAGGGGGAGGTCGCGCCAGCTCTGGATCCAGTTCTTGTACATCGCCCAGATGATGGTTTCGGAGGTCGGCCGGATGCAGTAGGGCTCCTCGAGCTCCTCGCCCCCTGCGTGCGTGACGACAGCCAGTTCGGGTTTGAAGCCCTTCACGTGGTCGGCTTCCTTTTGCAGGAAGCTCATGGGAATCAGGAGGGGAAAGTAGGCGTTCTCGTGCCCGGTTTCCTTGAAGCGGCGATCCATCTCTGCCTGGATGCGCTCCCAGATGGCGTAACCGCGAGGGCGGATGACCATGGAACCCTTGACAGGGCTGTAGTCCGCGAGCTTCGCATTAAGGACTATATCGATATACCACTGCGAATAATCAGTGGCGCGGGGGGTGATCTTGTCTGCCATGTAGGACCTCTGGATGAAAGGATTGGCCATAGTAGCGAATTTCTGATCTAGCGTCAAAAGGGCAGGGCCAGGCGGAGGGAACGGGCAGAGACGATGAGGAGGAGGGGGATCAGGCGGCTATCCATGCCCTGGGGCCAGAGCGGCCAGGCGAGGAGGGGAAGCAGCGCGGCGATGGCAGCGAGGCCGAAGTAGGCGGTCCGCAGGCGGGAGGGTCTCCTCGAGAGGCACCACCAGGCCGCGAGGAAATGGAAGGGCCAGAGCCAGATGAGGTTGAGGTTGCCCTTGGTCGCAGAATGGACCGACAGGAATTCCAGGTAGAAGCAGATGGCGCCGGCCAGGCCGATCATCATAAATAGGACTAAGTCGGCGAGGACCAGCCTGCGCCGCGCCGTCCGGCCCTTGCGCCAGGCCAGGATCGAAGAGCCGGTCAGGATGAGGACCACGAGGGCGAGGGGCCAGAGCAGGAAGCCGGGGTCGATCCAGGCTGTGGAGAAATCCGAAAAGGCCTGGGGCTCATAGAGGCGCGAAGACGAGCGCACGAGCGGTCGGGTCGAGCCTCCCGCTTCCAGCGTGGCCGAATCGAGGGCCTTCATGAGGTGGATGGGCGCGAAGGAGGCCTCCCTCGTTGTTACGACGTGGTCCGAGGCACGCCCGAGGACGAAGGAGAAAAGGAAGAGGTAAAGGGGCCTGCCCGCCACGTATTCGTCGATGAGGTCGCGGTAGCTGGCCCCTGGCTTCGCGACCGGATCCTTTCCCAAGGCATAGGATGGACCGAGGGCCTTTACGAGGGCATCGTCGATCCTGGTTGCGCAGTTGTCCTTGATGAAGTCGTAGCGGTAGTAGCGGTTCTCGGGAAGGGCATTCTTCATGAGGAAGCGGTACAGGGCATCGACCTGCCCCCGATCGAGGTCGAGGATCTGCTCGTTCCAGCGACGCTTTTCCGTGGATACGTTGAAGTCATAGTAGGCTTTGTAGGGGTAGACGCTCAGACAGTAATTGAGCTCGCCCTTCACGAAGCGGGGGACAAAGAGCGGATCTTCGAAATCGAAGGTGCCGTAGTTGAACAGGAGGTCGATCCCCGACCGGGGATCCGTCACCCTGAAGCCACTGTGGCCGAAGGCGCTGTAGATCTCCGCGCCGGGCCACATGGTGACAAGGGACACCGTCGCCTCGGCGGAGAGCTGCGGAACGGAGCCGGATTCGGCCTCGGCGTAGAGGCAGAATGAAAGAATGAGGAGGAGAAAAAAGGGGCTGCGCTTCACCCTGCTGGCATCATCATTCATTGGAGGCAGCAGACTAGCATGATGGGTCGGACTGCGCCAACGGAGCCCATGGCTTTATCGGAAAAGCCTGCGACTTCCTTGCCCTACATCCCCTCGTTGTATTCCCTGAAGGCCTCGAAGAAGGCCACGATGTTCTCGACCGGCGTCTTCCCCACGATGTTGTGTATGCTGTTGAACACGTAGCCCCCACCAGGAGCGAAGGTCGCCAGCCGCTCCCTGACCTGCTCCCTGACCTCGGCCGGAGTACCGAAGGGAAGCGTCTGCTGGGTATCCACGCCGCCGCCCCAGAAGACGAACCTGTCTCCATAGCGCTCTTTCAGGAAGCCAGGGTCCATGCCTGCCGCCGAGCACTGCACTGGATTGAGTATGTCGATGCCGGACTCGGCAAAGTCGTCCAGCAAGGGCACGATGGATCCGCAGCAATGGTAGAAGGTTTTCCAGCCGGTGTTGGCGTGGACCCAGTCGTTGAGCCTGCTGTGGAAGGGCTTGTAGAGCTGCCTGTAGTTTTCGACCGAGGCGAAGGGCCCGTTCTGCGTGCCGAAATCGGTGCCGCTCAGCCAGACCACCTGGATCCGGTTTCCGACCGCCTGTCTGTATATCTCGAGGTTCTTGAGCGCGATGTCGCATTGCATCTCGAATAGCTCGAGGATGTAGTCGGGATAGAGGATGTGCGCCATGAGCCAGTCTTCCATCCTTCTGATGCCCTGTGGCTGCCCTTTTACCCAGCAAGCCGGAAGGGCGAAGACATCCCCAAAGCCGCCACCGCCACACATTCCGACAATGCCATAGTTTGTCTCTTCGAAGAGCCGTTTTGATTCGGTCTCGAGATGAAGGGCAGTTTCGTCGTCGAAGATCCCGAAATCACCGGCGAAGTCCGCTCGTGCGTCGAGGTGATCCTCGTCATAGCTGCCGCCGCGATCGATGTTGTCGAAAAAGTATCCCCCCGAGGGCATTTTCATGCTAGGGGCAAGGTTCGGGTCCCCCTGGGGGTAGGTATAGGTAGCACCGTCCTCGTCCCTGGAGAAGGCCATGCCCCCTGCCATTAGCGTCGGAGTCCCGTCTGGCATCGACCAGGGCTTCCAGTCCCGGTTGGGTACCCCGAGGGTGTTGCCGGGATTCCAGAGTCCAACTACGTCCACACCTAGCGCCTGTCTGAGGTCTTCGTCGACCTGGCCAAGGATCTGGGCAGGCTCCTGGATGGTGATGGGCTTTTCCGCAAGGCCCAGGGCCTTACGGAGGCCATACAAGGCACTGGCCGAGATACCTGTCTGGGAGGTCGCACCGAGGTCGAGGACCACGCGGTCCGGCTCTCTATGATCAAGGGTTCGGGACAGTCGCTCTCGAGAATTCATGACAACATCCTCCGAAAAAGATTGAAGATGAGCAACGAGTCTTGGCTTTAGCCCGTTCACGATTGAAGATTACATAAAATAATGCTTGACAGATCAAAATATTACTATAGGATTCACGGAGCGTCAACAGTCATTCGGATGACTGTTGACGCAATATATAAGGAGGGCTGTATGGACGATATGGTGCGTTATGCCCCCCTCTATCTCCAGGTAAAGGATCTCATCCTCAAAAAAATCGTAGATGAAAAATATGGACCGGGAATGGCCATACCAACCGAACAAAACCTGGCCAAGACCTATGGCACGAGCCTTTCCACTATCCGCCAGGCCATCACCCTCCTGGTCGCCGATGGAGTCCTCTCCAAGAAGCAGGGCAAGGGCACCTTCATGGCCGAAAGAAAGACAGAACTTACCTTTCTGAGCTGGATCGGCGAAGCGCCACGGGGACAGGCATTGCTGCTCGAATTGGTCGATCGCTTCGAGGCCACGCATCCGAACATCCTCATCAAGATCATCCCGACGACCTTCCCCCATACCAGGGAGGACCTGCTCCGGCTCATCAGCGGGGGAAACGCGCCTGACATTGCCCACATCGTGTCCCCCTGGACAGCCTACTTCGCTTCGATGGGCGCCCTCGCCCAGGTCGAGGGCTTCCTGAGCGCGGAGAACCTTGCGTCGAGGTACACCGACAAGGACCTTCAGGGCGGCACCTGGAACGGAAAGATCTACTCTGTAGCCTGGGGACTTTCGCCCCTCTCCCTGATAGCGAACAGGAATGTCCTTCGCGATGCTGGCATCGAGATCGGCAGCTCACCGCTCAGCCTCGGCGAGTTCTCGGACATATGCCGGAAGATCGGCAACTGCTGCGCGGATTCCAGGCGCTTCGCCTATGGCATCAACGTGCGCAACGACGAAACCGACTTCCTCCTGTCCCTGTATTCCTTTCTCCTGGCCTTCGGCGGGGAATTCGTGGACGATGCCGGCCGTGTTGTGTTCAATTGCCCCGAAAACATAGAAGGCTTCGCCTGGGTACGCAGGTTCCTCAAGGATACGCGGACCTGCGCGGACGACCTCTACGCGCTCCGCGAGCGCTTCGCCCGCAACGAGATCGCCTTTCTCACGGACGGAGCCTGGATCAAGTATATCCTCGAGGAGCTGACCGGCGAGCCTTTCGAGAAGAATTTCATGGTGATCCTGAATCCCACCTGGAAGGGACGCCCTTCGGTCACCTGGAACTACAACCACGCCCTGGCTATCTGCTCCCAGAGCCGGAACAAGTACCATGCCGGGATCTTCATTGACGCGATAACGAATGATCCTGAACTGAGCGACTTCTACTTTTCCTCGACTGGCCATCTTCCCAGCAACCGCAACCGACTCTGCGCGGCGCCCTATGACAGCGAGTACTTCCAGGCCTTCAAGAGGCAGCTGGCCAACGCAAAGTGCATAAATGCCCAGAACGCGATGTTCGAGAAGGCGATGGTGCTCGCCATGGATGCGGTCAAGAAAATCCTCTTTGAGGACGCGGACATCGAAAAGGAACTGAATGAAAAGGAATATTACCTGAACATGTTGTATTACGGTTGATTTTCGACAAGGTTTGAAGAGCGATGGGCCGTGACTGGCCGGCATCGGCCCCTGGTGGCCGACAGCATTTCGGATTCGGAAGTATGGAGGGAGTTATGAGGAAAGCATTCGTCGTTCTCATGGCGGTTGCGGTTGCGGTGATGGTTGCCGCGCCCCTGTCCGCACAGCCCAAGGGCAAGGATCTCAAGATCGTCTACGTGTGCAAGATGCTGACCCACCCCTGGTTCCAGGCCGAGCAGAAGGGTGCCATGGAATTGGCCAAGAAGTACGGAATCACCTATATCGGCATCGACGCCAACCTCGACGACGAGGCCTTCATGCAGGGCATCGACAGCGCCATTGCCCAGAAGGCGACCGGCGTAGCATTCTGCATCACCGACGTGGCGATGGGACCGGCGGTCACCGACAAGCTCAAGGCAGCGAAGATCCCCTACGTCACCATCAATGACAACGTGAAGGACAGCGCCGGCAAGGACGTCCCGAACGTCGGCATCGACACCTACGGTTCCTGCTTTGCCGGCGGCAAGGCCATGGCGGAGCTCGCCACGAAGCGCGGCTTCTTCAAGAAGGGCAATGTCGTCAAGATCATGAGCGTCGACGTCTCCTTCAAGTCCTTCCTCCACGAGCGGACCGTCGGATACCAGGACGGGATCATCAAGAACTCCGGCGGCTTCCTCACGAAGGCCGACATCGTCGCCCAGGACAACGAGACCGGCATGTTCGAGCAGGTCCTCCCTGTCTCCCAGGCCATCATCCACTCGCACCCCGAGGTCACGCACTGGATCATCACCGGCCTTAACGACGACTCAGGCGTCGCCCCCCTTCGCGCCCTCGAAGAAGCTGGCTTCAACATGGACAACGTGATCTCCTGCGGCCTTGGTGGCTACAGCCTCTCCTCCGACGAGTTCCGTAACGGCAACAAGAACTACATCACCATCAAGCTCCAGCCCGAGACACATGGCAGCGAAGCCGTTCGCGCCCTCTACGAGTTCATCACCAAGAAGACGCCCATTAAGGGCTTCATCCCCACGTCGGGAGCCATCGTAGGCTTCGACACCTGGACCAAGTACACCTGGGACTGAGGACAAGGCGAATGCGGACCGGGGCCTAGGCTCCGGTCCGCCGGCGACCGGATGCCACGAGTGCTCCGGTCCCGGATCGATGCCGTGAAAACCAGAATTACGCGAAGCGGGTGATATGCAAGATCTAGTCCTGAAATCCCAAGGGATAAACAAGAGCTTTGGCGGGGTGCACGCCCTGACCGACATGGGCTTCGAGCTGCGATCGGGCGAAGTCCACGCCCTCGTGGGCGAGAACGGTGCCGGCAAATCGACCTACATCAAGATCCTGAGTGGGGTATACCACAAGGATTCGGGCAGCAATGCCTACAATGGCGCGAACGTGGACTTCCGGACCACCATCGAGGCCCGCAAGGCCGGCATCGGCATGGTTCCCCAGATAATCGAACTGGCACCGATGCTGACGGTCGCCGAGAACATCTACATGGGCGGCTACCCCTCCGCGAAAAACGGAATTGTCAATTGGAAGGAACTCTACCGCAAGGCCGAGGAGACCGCCTCGATCTTCGGAATGGAAGCCCTGGTCCGGGAGCCCGTGGGGAAACTCGGGGCGGGCTATCGCCAGCTGGTCGAGATCCTCAAGGCCCTGACCTACGACACCAGGATCATAGCCTTCGACGAACCCACGGCGGCCCTCTCCGAAGACGAGACGCGCAGGCTTTTCGAGCTCATAAGGAAGCTCAAGGCCAAGGGCATCTCGATCATCTACGTGAGCCATCGCCTCGACGAGCTCTTCGAAATAGCAGACCGCATCACGGTGCTGAAGGACGGCAGGGTGATGGGTACGAGGGACATCGCGGCGGTCACCAAGGATGACATCGTGTCCCTCATGGTCGGCAGGGACCTCAACCTCTACGGCGAGGACAGCAGGAAGCGGGGCAAGACCGATGAGGTCGCGCTCGAGGTGAGGGATCTCAAGGCTACGGGGGTACACGGGGTCAGCTTCTCCGTCCACAAGGGCGAGATCGTCGGCTGCTTCGGCATGGTGGGATCTGGCCGCACCGAAACGATGATGGCCATCTTCGGCGACAGCCCCTTGCATGGTGGAGAGGTCTTGCTCAAGGGCCGATCCGTGAAGATAAAATCGCCCTTCCATGCGGTACGGATGGGCCTGGGTCTGGTGCCGGAAAACCGCATTGCCCAGGGCGTCATACTCATAGCGCCGGTAAAGAACAACATAACACTGCCTTTTGTCGGGAAACTGGCGCGGAAGCGGGGCGGTTTCCTGGACCTCAGGAAGGAAAGGGCGATCGCACGCCAATACATCAAAGCCCTCAACCTCAAGACCCCCGATGAGGACACCCAGGTATCGGATCTCTCGGGCGGCAACCAGCAGAAGGTATCCATAGCGAAGTGGCTCGCGACCCGTAGCGATGTCATCATTTTCGACGAACCCACACACGGTATCGATGTCGGAGCGAAGGCGGACATCTACCGGCTCCTCAGGGAACTGTCGGATGAGGGCAAGGGCATCATCCTGGTATCCTCCGAACTGCCCGAGGTGCTCAATGTCTGCGATCGGATCCTGGTCTTCCGCGACGGAAAGATCGTCCATGAATTCACGGAGAACCGGGGTCTCAACGAGGCGGAAGTCGTTCGCTTCGCCCTGGGCTAAACCAGCCATGCAAGGATGTTACCTATGATCGAAACGGTGAAGGACTCGAAGTCCATGTTCACGAAGGTCCTCAACCAGGTCCGGATGCTGCTGGTCCTGATTGGCCTGGTGGCTGTCTTCAGTCTCCTGTCCCCCCACTTCCTCAACGCGGGCAATTTTTCCGCGATCGGCCTCACGATCTCTGTGATAGGTATTGTGTGCATCGGCCAGAGCCTCGCCCTCCTGACCGGTTCCTTCGATCTCTCGGTCGGATCCATAGCGGGCTTCAGCGGCATTGTCGTGGCACAGCTGACCAGGGCCTACGGCATGTATCCCCTCGTCCTCGTCCTTGGCATAGCCATCGGCGCCTTCATCGGATTGCTGAACGGCCTCCTCATCGCCAAGGCCAAGGTGAACGCCCTGATCACTACGCTCGGGATGATGACCATCTTCGAGGGAGGGACCTTCCTGGCGAGCAGGGGCTTTGCCGTAGGGGTCAACACGCCCGAGTTCCGCTTTCTCGGAACGACCCATGTTTTCGGTGTGCCGCTTCCCATCCTCATCCTGGTTTTCCTGTATGTAGTCTTCTACCTGATCCTCCGCTTTACGGTCTTCGGCCGCTATGTCTACAGCATCGGAGGCAACCCCGAGGCGGCCCGGCTTTCGGGCATCAACGTCGACAGGATCCGCATACTTGTGTTCGTCATAATCGGCGCCCTGGCTGCCTTCGGTGGCTGCCTCCTGGCGTCGAGGCTCGGTTCCGCCCAGACCACGGCCGGCAACATGTATCCACTCAACTCCATCGGCGCCTGCGTACTCGGAGGAATCGCCATCACCGGAGGAGTGGGCAACCTCTTCGGAGCCCTGATCGGCGTCGCGATCATCGGGGTCCTCAAGTCGGGTCTGATCATGATCAACATGCCGTCCTACTACCAATGGGTGGCGAACGGCATAGTACTGATACTCGCAGTCTACCTCGACACGAGGAGGCGGCGCTGAGCTGTCCGTAAGGGTCCGCGCGACAGGGCAGACCCAAGGCCAGGCATCAGACAAGGTTCGCCATGGCGCGGCCCCACCACCAAAACCACGAAGCAAGGAGTTATGCATGACATCGAGAGAACGTTTCCTGAAGGTCTTCAAGGGAGAGATGCCCGACCGCGTGCCCGTGACCCTCTTCATCGCCGACCAGGGCCACTTCCTGAACCAGCTCTATCCCGAGGTTGATCCCTGGGACTTCGACACCCTCCACATGAAGGTGCTCGAGGCCCAGAAGAAGTTCGGCTTGGACGTCTTCGTGCGGCTCCTGTATGGCATCAACGACCCTCTCAACATCATCTACGGCGGACTGGACGTGTCGCAGAGCACCGACACCTGGCAGGTCAGCATGGAGAAGGTCGAGAATGGCAACACGATGATCGAGCGGGCGACGATCCGGACGCCGGACGGCACGCTGACCCAGGACTTCTCGATCAATGAGAACCGCAAGGGCACTTTCATGTACGCCTGCACCCGGCACCCCATCAACGGCCCCAAGGACCTCGAGATCGCACGGAAGTACGAGCCCAAGATGCCGGCAACCTGGCCCGCGATGGTCAGGGCCCGCGTGCAGCGGATGAAGAAGGCGGTCGGCGACGACGGCATCGTCGGCACCTGGAGCCCCCACGGGCCCTTCAACAACTGCTCGCTGATCACCGAGCACACCCAGCTTTACTCGATGTTCCTCACCGAGCCCGAGTACTACCACGAGCTCATCACCTTCGCCTACGAGCGGAGCCTGCCCTACGCCCAGGCCCTCGACGACGCGGGCGTCGACGTGCATTGCGTCGGCGGCAATGTCCCCGGCGGCTTCCTCGGAAAGCCCTCCTACGACCAGTACATCCTGCCCTACGAGAAGAAGTACATCGATTTCGTCCAGAAGAACGGTACGCCGGCGATGTACCACAACTGCGGTCAGATCATGAACCTCGTGGAGTCCTACAAGGATCTCGGGGTCAAGATAGTTGAACCCTTCTCCCCGGCACCGCTCGGAGACGCGAACCTTGCCGAAGCCAAGCGGCGCTCGGGCGGTGCCTATACGATGCTTGCCGGCATCGACCAGGTGAACGTGCTCCAGAACGGCAGCGTGGACGATGTCATCAAGGCCACCGAGGCGGTGATGCTTGCAGGCAAGCCCGGCGGCAGGTTCATCATGCAGCCGGCCGACTTCCTCGAGTACGGCACTCCTGAAAAGAACGTCGAAGCCTACGTGAAGACCGCCATGCGGCTCGCAGCGTACTAAAGGGGAGTGGATAACGATGGAAGTCAAAGCGAAGATGACCCACCTCGAGCGGTGGAAGGCGGCCATGGCCCGCAGGAGCTATGACCGGCTTCCGAGGTTCTACCTCGGGACGGGAGAGTTCACGAAAAGCCTGACCGACCAGCTTGGAATGGGACTGGACGAGGTCCTCTACGGGAAATTCGACATCGACTACCGCTTCCAGGGTTCGGGCATGGAAGGGAAGTCCTGGGAACCCGAGTACATCGGTCCCGAACCAAAGAAATACGACGATGGCAGCTTCGAGAACATGTGGGGTTCGAGGCAGAGGCTCATGTACTATCGCAATGGTGGGGGGTCCTACACGGAAACGATCGGTTATCCCCTGGCCGATGCAGAGACCGTGGCGGAGGTCGACCGCCACCCCTGGCCCAAGGCCGAATGGTTCGACTACGAGAGTGTCCTGCCGGGGATCAAGGCCTATCCGGACTATCCCTTCATGGTCGGCTATCTGGCCATTGGCTGGTTCTCCTGGGAAGTCCGGGGGATGGAGAACGTCCTCACCGATTTTTCCCTGAACCCCAAGGTAGGCGAGGCCATCATCAGGAACATCGCGGATTTCGGCTACGAGTACTTCACGCGCCTCCTCGAGACGGTCAAGCCCTACATAGGGAAAAATGTCGTCGCAATCCATATAGCCGACGACTGGGGCATGCAGGAGGGCCTGCTGGCAAGCCCCGAGGTCTTCCGGAATTTCTATGCTGCCCAGTACCGTCGCTTCACAGACCTGGCCCATTCCTACGGCCTCAAGGTCGAGTTCCACAGCTGCGGGGCAGCGCGGGCGCTCTACAGGGAATTCGCCGAATTGGGTGTAGATATAATGAATCCGGTCCAGACCAGCGCCAAGGGCATGGTGCCCCACGAGATCAAGGCCGAGTTCGGGAAGGACCTCTGTTTTTCCGGCGGCATCGACGTCCAGCAGGTCCTTCCGAGGTCCACCGTCCAGCAGGTCAAGGACGAGGTCAAATACGTCCTCGATTCGCTCGGTGCCGGGGGGGGCTTTATTCCCGGTCCCGCGCACAACATCCAGTTCGGAACGCCTCCCGAGAACGCAATCGCCATGTACGAAGCGATGGATGAATACTATGGATGTTGAGGCAGTGGGATTCCGAGGGGTGGGATGAAATGACACGAAGGGATGTGGTCAGGCTCGCGCTCTCCCATCAAAGACCGCCCTACGTTCCCTGGTCCTTCGGCTTTACGCAGGAGGCCAGGGAAAAACTCGAAGGGCACTACTTTCCCGAGTCGGTCCCGGCCGGAAGTCCGAAGCGCGATGCTGAGGACCTGAACGAGGCTGTGGGCAACCATCTCCTCAAGCTCGGAAGCGACATCGGCTTTTTCGAGGAAGTGGGGAAAGACCGCCTGCGAGATGTCTTCGGTGTCGAGTGGGATCGCTCTGTCGACAAGGACATCGGCATGGTCGTCGGTTGCGTGCTCGACAAGCCGAGCCTCGGGGGCTACCGTTTTCCCGACCCCCTGGACGAGCGTTTTTTCCGCGACATCCCGGGTAAGCTTCTCCGCTACGGAGATCGCTTCAGGGTCTTCCAGATAGGCTTTTCGCTCTGGGAGAGGGCCTGGACCCTCCGTGGCATGGAAAACCTCATGATGGACTTCTATGACGACCCGGGCTTCGTCAAGGAGCTCCTTGGGACAATAGCCGACTACAACATCTCGCAGGTGAGGAAGGCCCTCGGTTACGACATCGACGCAGTCTACTTCGGCGATGACTGGGGTGCCCAGATCGGCCTGCAGATGGGTCCCGAAAAATGGCGGGAGTACATTTTACCGCAACTGCGCAGGATGTACTCGGTCGTCCGCGAAGCGGGCAAGATGGTGATGATCCATTCCTGCGGCGATGTCGACGAACTCTTCGACGACCTGGTTTCAATAGGTCTTAATTGCTTCAATCCCTTCCAGCCTGAGGTCATGGACGTCCACGCCCTCATGCGCCAGCATCGGGGAAGGTTGGCCTTCCACGGAGGGCTGTCAACGCAGAGGCTTCTGCCCTACGGAAGCCCGCAAGAGGTGAGGACCGAGTCCCGACGCCTGCTGGATGCGGGCCATGACGGAGGCTACATATTCTCTCCAGCCCACGACGTCGAAGGCGACGTAGCGCTCGAGAACATGCTTGCGTTCATCGATACTGCAAAGGCACAATTGTGATATAGGTGGCTGCCGGAAGGCGGCTGAAGGAGGTGGTGGAATGGCGGGTCCAGAGATGGGAAAATACAAGGACCAGGACGCGGTGGTGCTCGAGAACGAAGTGGCGCGCGCCGTCATCCTCCCCCAGTGGGGAGCCAAGCTCGCTTCCTTTGTCTACAAGCCCACGGGCGCCGAGACCCTGTGGCAGAACCCGGAGCCATCCTATCGCAGGACATCGTACGACGACGCCTACGGCAAGGCCGAATTCTCGGGCATGGACGAGATGTTTCCCAGCATCTCGACATGCCGGTACGAAACGGCGCCGTGGTCCGGGGTCGAGGTCCCGGATCACGGGGAGGTCTGGAGCCTTCCATGGCAGCATGACATAGTTGGGTCTTCGCTGAAGATGCGCGTGGCAGGCCTGCGCTTTCCCTACCTCCTTGAAAAGGAAGTCGTGCTCGAGGGTTCCTGTCTCCGGTCGCGCTATCGGCTAAGCAGCGGCTCCGACTATCCCCTCGATTACATCTGGGCTGCCCATCCCCTCTTCAACGCGACGGAGGGCATGGAATTCGTGGTCCCCTCCGGGATGGACAGGATCATCAATGCCGTCCCCGGCGCAAACTTGCCGAACTACGGTGAAAGCCTCGCCTTTCCGGAAGCGGAGCCACGGGGGTGCACGGCTCTTCGCCTGGACCGCATGCCAGCCAGGGAAGCTTCGTGCTACCAGAAATACTGGTTTGCGGAAAGGGTTCCCGAGGGCTGGTGCATGTTGCATGATCCGGGCTCTGGACTGACCATCGGAATGGCCTGGCCTAAGGACAGGGTGCCCTTCCTCGGAATGTGGCTGAACGCTTCTGGCTGGAACGGCCAATACAACATAGCCCCCGAACCTGCGAGCGCGGCCATGGATCGCATCGACCTTTCCAGACTTTGGGGAATGGGCAGCGTGCTGAAAGCCCGGTCGGTACAGGAGTGGGAGTTGTCGATCAATCTCACGAGCGGGAAAAAGCCCCGTGCCCTCACGCAGGAGGGGAGCTTCCTTTACTGAGGGGGGCAGACCAAAGCAGTACCATGAAAGCTTCCTGCCTTTGAATTAGCTTCCACGTTTCGTCTATCCTTCCCCTGCTGGTGTTGTTGACGGCAAGGACCACTGGGGGTAGTCTGCCCGTGGATGGCGTTGCGAAGGGGGATGGAGATGATCGTCGTTGATCGCGAAGGCGATGGCCTGACCCTGTCGTTCAAGGGGCGCGTCATCCTCCGACATAGTCCAAGCAGGCCCTGCATGGGCCTGGGGCTGGGAAGCGGAAGAATCGAGATGAGGCACGGCATGTACTGGCTCCGCAGCGAGCGCAGGCATGATTGGAGCGAGGCATCATCCCTGCGTGTCGCCGTCGAGGCGCCGGACCGCGCCCTCCTGGAGTTTCCCGGTCTCGCCACCCTGGAGTTCACCATCGACGAGGAGCGCCTTCGCATCGTTCCCCGTGCGCTTAAGGCAGGGTGCAACAGAGTATCGATCAGGCTCGCCCTCGTGCCAGGTGAGGCGATCCATGGCTGCGGCGAGCAGTTTTCCGGCGCCGACCTCCGTGGACGGCGCTTCCCGCTGTGGGTTTCCGAGTCCGGGGTAGGACGTGGTCCTAATTATGTCAAGTTTATCGCCAATATCCACTCGGGACGCGGGGGTACGACCGAGCATACCTATTTTCCCCAGCCTTCCTTCGTGACCTCGGGCAATCTCTACTGCCTTGCCGAGACGACAGCCTACTCGGTCTTCGATTTCCGTCGCAAGGACCGCTGCGAGCTTTCCTTCCATGAGGTTCCCGCAGCCCTCGTGCTGGGCTTCGAAAAGGACAGCATTGCGACGATGGGTGGCATGACCGCCCTCCTGGGGCGGCAGCCGGGCCTGCCGGACTGGGCCTATGGGGGCCTGTGGCTGGGCGTCCAGGGGGGTAGTGCCGTCGTCGAGGAAAAGCTCGAGCGGGCCCTGGCTACGGGCATCAAGGTCGCAGCACTGTGGTGCCAGGACTGGCAGGGCATCAGGATGACCCCCTATGGCAAGCAGCTGTTCTGGAACTGGGACTACGACAGGAAACTCTACCCCGACCTTCCTGGACTCATAAGGAGACTGCACGCACGCGGCATCCGCTTCCTGGGCTACAACAATCCATTCCTCGCGACCGATGCGCCACAGTGGGCCGAAGCATCGGCCAGGGGCTTCCTTGTGAAGGACAAATCCGGATCCGACTGGGTTTCCACGACCACTACCTTCCCGGTGTCCCTCCTCGACCTTTCGAACCCCGGCACCAGGACCTGGATGAAGGGCATAATTAAAAATAACATGATCGGCATCGGCCTCGATGGCTGGATGTCGGACTTCGGGGAATTCCTGCCACCCGACGGACAGATCTTTTCCGGCGAGGATCCTGCACTGGTCCACAACCGCTACCCCCTGGAATGGGCCCGCCTCAACCGTGAGGCCATCGAAGAAGCGGCTCTGGAAGCGGGAGCGGATACAGGAGCGGCTGCAGCGACAGGCGTGGCGGGGACCTCGGAGCGCGCCGTCTTCTTCAGCCGCTCCGGCTGGGCAGGTTCGACCAAAGAGGCTCCCCTTTTCTGGGCCGGCGACCAGATGGTCAATTTCATGCGCGACGCAGGCCTGCCCTCTGTCCTCTCGGCCGGCATCTCCGCCGGCATGTCGGGGGTGGGGAACTGGCACTTCGATATCGGCGGTTTCCTCTCCGTCGCCTGGATCCGGCGGAGCAGGGAACTCCTCCTGCGCTCGGCTGAATTCGCGGCCTTCACGCAGGTCATGCGAACCCATGAAGGAATCGATCCCCCGGTCAACGCCCAGTTCGACTCCGACCCCGGCATCCTGGCTCACTTCGCGCGGATGACAGGGGTGTACGCGGCCCTCGGAGACTACCACCGCGCGGTCGCAGCGGAATACGCAGCGACGGGGTTGCCCCCCATCCGCTCGCCCAGCCTGCATTATCCTGACGATTTCGCCCAACGCGGCCGACCGGCGAGCTACCTCTACGGACGGGATCTCCTGGTCGCCCCGGTCCTCAGGGCGGGGGCGCGGAGCTGGCGTGTGGACCTGCCTGAAGACCGCTGGGTCCACCTCTGGACGGGCCAGCGCCTGGGCGCTGGCAGGACCACGGTTGAGGCGCCGATCGGCGAGCCCCCGGTGTTCTGGCGGGAAGATTCACTCCATGGCGAGCTATTCGAGCGAGTACGGGCGGCCGCCTCGGACGGCACGCATCGATAAAAGTAAAGCGAGGCAGGGAATGGAACAGGTCGAGCGACCGGTCAAACTCCGGAACATCATAGGATTCGGCATCGGGGACATCTACGGTGGAGGAGCCTTCCTGATCGTGGGAATGCTGTTCATGTTTTTCCTCACCGAAGTGGTGGGCATGAAGCCTGCGCTCGCCGGCCTCATGTTCGGAGTGGGCAAGGTATGGGACGGGATATCCGATCCCCTCATGGGTTTCATCAGTGATAGGACAAAGTCAAAGGCCGGACGACGCCGCGTCTACTTCCTCTGGGGCATTGTCCCGATCGCGATCACCTTTGCCCTCCTCTGGGTGCCCATCCGGACAGACAGCCAATTCCTGCTTTTCGCCTATTATCTCTTTGCCTACATCCTCCTCGACGCGGCCCTCACCATGGTGATGACCCCCTACTCGGCCCTGCCCGCGGAGATGAGCTCGGACTGGAAGACCCGGAACCGGCTTTCCACTTCCCGCCTCTTGTTTTCGGGGCTCTCCTCCCTCGTCGCCGCCGTCATCCCCAAGATGATCATCGACGCCTACCCCAGCGACCCCGGCCAGGGTCACCTCGTGATGGGCATTGTCTTCGGCATCATCTTCGCCCTGCCCTGGGTCATCGTATATAGGAGCACCTGGGAGAATGTGGCCAGGAGGGAGTCCGAGGTGGGCGACAACCTCTTCAAGGAATTCGGTACGATCTTCCGCAACCGCTCGTTCAGGATCCACTTCGGCATGTATGTCTGCGCCTACACGGCCATGGACATCCTGATGGCCCTGTTCACCTATTACCTGACCTATTCGCTGGGCAAGCCCGGCCTCTATTCGATAGCCATGGGTACCCTGATGATCGTCCAGCTTGCCATGATGCCTGTCTATTCCTTCATTGCCAACCGCAAGAGCCAGGGCCTTTCCTATTCCATCGGACTCGCTGTCTGGGTGCTGGGCATGTTCCTCACCCTGGGCCTCGGTCCGCAGTCGTCGACCTTGTCGCTCGCCCTGATCTGCGCCGTCATCGGAATGGGCACCTCAGCCGGCGTCCTCATGCCCTACGCCATACTGCCCTTTGTCATCGATGTCGATGAGCTCATCACCGGCGAGCAGCGTTCAGGAATCTACGCCGGCGCAATGACCCTCCTCCGCAAGCTTGTCCAGGGCCTCTTCGCGCTGCCAGCGATCGGCTTCATGCTGCAGGGCATCGGTTTCGTTCCCAACGCAGTGCAGGCCCCGGAGACGCTCCAGAGGTTCTTCGCCTTCTTCATCGGGACGCCAGCACTGCTCCTCATTGCCGGCATCATCGTGGCGACCCGATTCCGCATAACGCCGAAAAGCCACGGAGTCCTCAAGGCAGAGCTTGCCAGGCTTCGCGCGGGCGGAAGGAAGGAGGATGCGACACCTGAAACAGAGGCGGTCTGCACGCTTCTTACGGGTCAGGCAAAGGCGGACTGGTGGAAGCCTCCGCGCTGAGCTTGCCACCAGCGCCGCTTCAATTATGGTAATGCTGCCCCCTCCGGGGGTGCAGCCTCTGATCAGCGTCTCGATCATTACGAGCAAAGTGCAGGGATCACTAACTACTCTTGCCGTATTTGCCTCCTGGGGGCGGGAGCGAACTTTCACCGGCCTTGAGATGCCAGGCTTTTCCCATCCCGGGTTCGCAACCGTCCCTCTTCCTGCCTTGTCCAATCAGCAGAGGTGGAAAGATGTCCCTTATACATGAAGCGGACAGGCTTCCATGGATGGACCGCGTGAAGGATTTCGAGGGCGGAGCCTGGCAGCCAGCCCTCATCCAGATCGCGGATACCCTCCTTCCCTACCTTGCCTGTCTCACCCTCCTGCTATATGGAGCCAAAGCGGGCCTTCCTTGGTGGATCGTCATTCTCGGCGGCATCCCCACGGGCGGCTTCCTCGTGCGGACCTTCATACTCTTCCACGACTGTTGCCACGGGTCCTTCCTCCCCAATCGGAAGGCCAATGAGGCACTGGGGTTTGTCCTGGGCCTCCTGTGCTTTACGCCCTTCGCGGATTGGCGCCGCAGCCATGGCATCCATCACCGGACTACGGGGCTGCTCGATGACCGCGGAATGGGCGATGTCTGGACCATGACAGTAGAGGAGTTCCAGGCTGCACCGTCCGCAATGCGCTTCATCTATCGATTCTACCGGAACCCTGTAACCCTGTTTGTACTAGGTCCTTTTTTCATCTTCCTCCTGGTCAACCGCCTGCCTTCAAAGGGCGCGGGGAAAAGGCAGCTCCGGGACCTTGCCATGCACAATGTGCTTCTCGTGGCCATCGGGTTCACATTGTGCCTGCTCTTCGGTCCTGGTCCCTTCTTCCTCGCCCAGCTTTCGGCCCTCTTCTTCGGCGGGTTTGCAGGAATCTGGATGTTCTATGTCCAGCACCAGTTCGACTCGACCTACTGGGCGCGCGGCGCGCAATGGTCCTTTCTCGATGCGGCCCTGGTCGGCAGCTCCTGGTACAGCTTGCCCCCTCCGCTCCAGTGGTTCACAGGCAACATTGGCTTCCATCATGTCCACCACCTCAGCCCGAGGATCCCGAATTACCGCCTTGAAGAATGCCTGAGGTCCATCCCAGAGCTGGGCAGGAAGGAAAAGATCGGCATTATCAAGAGTCTCGGGACCATTTCGATGAAGCTCTGGGACGAGAAGTCGGGGAAGCTCCTGTCGTTCAGGAGTCTGCGGGACAGGGCTTCCCCACCCATGTAGGTATTCGACATTCCCGGTATCGTCGCCGGAAGTGGCAGGGCCATCGGTTCCTTCCGCGTCGCGCCCGCGATGGCGAGGGCAATGTGAAATAGCTCTGGCCCAAGCCGACCAAGGAGGGACTCTCTGAGGAACAGCCCAAGAAATCCCGCGTAAGGCTCTTCGAGCCCTGGGGAATGTCGCTGATGAAATTGACCGCTCGGCGCGGGCTTTTACGGTATCTGGTGCCGAGGTTGCGGTCTCCGCTGCAGCGATTGGCGGGCATTGAGCTGTCGCACGCTGTCGAATGTACCATTGATATCTGGTATAATCGCCTATCGTGATTAAGCCGCCCAGACTTGGGAAACAAGCAGCATATGTGGTTTCCCTTATCCTCGCCCTCGCGCTTCCGTCGTGGGCGGAGCTGGTCCCGGGGTCCATCGAGGAGGGGGAGTCGGAGCTGGCCACGCTTTCTGCCTACCCGATTCCCGGCCCGAAGCTCAACGACTGTCCGGTGATCCTCGTGCATGGCATCGTCGGCTATGGGCAGGACGCACGGATCCCTATCTCCGCCTGGGGCGGGATGGCGGATTACCGGGCCCTCCTCGTGCGCGAGGGCTGGAATGTCCATTCGGCGAGTCTCGGGCCGCTTTCGAGCAACTGGGACAGGGCCTGCGAGCTTTTCGCCTACATCAGGGGCGGGCGCGTGGACTACGGGGCCGCCCACAGCGCCCGCTGCGGCCATGCGCGCTTCGGACGCGAGCAGCCCGGAGTCCTTGATAATTGGGATGAAGCGCACAAGGTCAACCTCCTGTGCCACAGCATGGGCGGCCAGACAGGGAGGCTGCTGGCGCTCCTCCTCGAGGAGGGGGTTGCGGAGGAGTGCGCTGCCTCGCCAGGTGACGTGAGCGAGCTCTTCAGGGGCGGCCACCATTGGATCCTCGGCATCGTTACCCTGGCCTCGCCGCACGACGGATCGACCCTCGCCCTCGTGGCCGACAGGGCGGGAGAAGCCTTTACGCGCTCGGTCGCCCTCATTATCGCAGCTTCGAGTCCGCCCTACGATCCCATCCTCGACCACTGGGGCCTTGACCGGAGGGGCGGCGAGTCGGTAGCTGCCTACGCCTCGAGGCTCATGGCCAATGACTCCTGGTACCGCGGAGAAGATGGCTGTTACAGGGAACTTCATCCCGCAGGGGCATCAGCTTTCAATGCGAGAGTTCCTGCCTGCCCCGACATCTACTACTTCTCCTGGGCTGACCGCTCGACCATTCGTGTGGCGGGGCTCGAACTCGGGGACCTGGACCTGAACACCCTCCTCCTCCCCACTGCCCTCCTCATGGCAGCTCCCGGCCAGGTCGATGGCAACCTGCGCCTGGGACCCGAGTGGGCGGCCAATGACGGGGTGGTGAACACCGTCTCGATGGATGGCCCCAAGAACGGCTCGAAAGACCTCATTGTAAAGTATGAGGGGACGCCCCTGCGCGGGGCGTGGAACCACATGGGATGCCTGGCTTCGACCGACCACATCGACCTCCTGGTCATGCCCACTCCGCCCTGGTACGCACCTCCCGGCTTCGATTCCTCCGCTGACTGGTACCGCTACAACATGAGGCTCCTGGCCTCGCTGGCGGACTGAGGGCAGCTTTGGACACGATGCGGACCCCGCTGCGGCGGGCCCGCACGATGGCCATGACCTGAAGGAGCCCGAAGCCATCGCCGCAGCCCCTCAGGCGATCGACACCACCTCGTAACCAGCGTCAATGACGGCTGCCCTCATCGCCGCGTCGTCCAGGGATTCGCCCTCGACGACGGCCGTCTTTGTGGCGAGGTCGACCATCACGGAGGCGATGCCCGAGAGGTCCGCCAGCGCGTTCTTGACGTGGTTCACGCAGTGGTTGCAGCTCATGCCCTCGACCGAAAGTGTCTTCTTCATTGTAATTGCTCCTTATGCCGGTTTGAAACGCCTGAGTCTCAGCGCGTTGGTGAGTACGGAGACCGAACTGAGCGACATGGCCGCAGCCGCGAACATGGGATTGAGGAGGGGACCGCCGAAGGCGTAGAGGATGCCCGCAGCCACGGGAATCCCGAGGATGTTGTAGCCGAAGGCCCAGAAGAGGTTCTGCTTGATGTTTCGCATGACGCGCCGGGAAAGCTGCAGGGCTGTCGGCACCTCGCCGAGGTCGCTCCGCATGAGGACGATGTCTGCGCTTTCCATGGCGACATCGGTGCCCGACCCTATGGCAATGCCTATGTCGGCCTGGGCGAGGGCTGGCGCGTCGTTGATGCCGTCGCCGACCATGGCAACCTTCCGGCCCCCTGCCTGCAGCTTCCTGACTTCCGCGGCCTTGTCTCCGGGGAGTACTTCGGCGAGAACCCGGTCGATGCCTACCTCGCGGGCTATGGACGCTGCAGTCCGTGCGGAGTCGCCGGTGATCATGATCACCTCGATGCCCATGGCGCGGAGCTTTGCGATGGCGGCGGCGCTCGAGGGCTTGACCACATCTGCCACGGCGACCAGACCCGCGTAGCGCCCGTCGACTGCGACAAACATGGGAGTCTTGCCGGCTGATGCGAGCCTGTCGGCTGAGCCGCTATCGACGGCTATGCCTTTTTCGGCAAGATGCCTCTCGTTGCCCAAGAGGACTGCGCGGCCACCCACGTTAGCTGATATGCCGTGCCCGGGCTGTGCGGAAAAGTCCGAAGCCTGAAGGAGGACCAGGCCCCTCGCCTCGGCTGCGGCCACTATGGCGGCACCCAGTGGATGTTCGGAACCCCGCTCTGCTGCCGCGGCAAGGCCCAGAAGCTCGTCATCACCGAAGCCGGAGGAGGGGACCAGGTCCGTCAGCGAGGGTTTGCCGACTGTGATGGTTCCGGTCTTGTCGAACACGATCGTGTCGATGCGGTGGGCTGTTTCCAGGGCGACGCCGGACTTGACCAGGACCCCCAGCTCCGCGCCGCGTCCCGTGCCGACCATGATGGCTGTCGGCGTTGCCAGGCCGAGGGCGCAGGGGCAGGCGATTGTCAGTACTGCGACGAAGACGGTGAGCGCGAAGGGCAGGTCCTGTCCAGCCAGGAGCCAGACCAGGGCGGCCAGGAGGGCGATGCCGAGGACCACGGGGACAAAGACGCCCGACACGGTATCCGCGAGTTCCGCGATCGGCGCCTTGGAGCCCTGCGCATCCTCGACGAGCCTGATTATGCGGGCGAGCACGGTATCGGCGCCGACCTTGGTGGCCCGGAAAAGTATCGAACCAGTTGTGTTGATCGAGGCGCCGATGACCCCGGATCCTTCTGCCTTGTCGACGGGCATGGACTCGCCTGTGAGCATCGACTCGTCGATGGAAGTGTATCCCTCGACGACCTCGCCGTCCACGGGGATGCGCTGGCCCGGGCGCACGCGGAGGATGTCGCCTATTTCGACTTCCTCGACCGGCAGCTCGAGGTCCTTGCCATCCTGTACGACTGTTGCGGTCTTTGGCCTGAGGCCCATGAGCTTCTTGATGGAATCGGAGGTTCGTCCCTTCGAGACGGCTTCGAGGGTCTTTCCGAGCATGATCAGTGTTATGATTATACCTACGGTCTCGAACCAGAGACGGTCGACGGCTCCCATGTCTCCCCTGGCGACCTGGACCAGGGACATGAGGCTGTAGGCCATGGCGGCCGAGGTGCCCATGGCGATGAGGGAGTCCATGTTCGGGGAGCCGTGGAGGAGGGTCTTGAGGCCGACCCTGTAGAAGCGGTTCCCGGCGATAACGACAGGGATCACCAGGAGAAGCTCGAGGAGTCCATAGCTCAGGGGATGGCCCATGGGGTCGAGGGCTTCGGGCAAGGGCCATCCGAGCATGCCTCCCATGGCCAGGTAGAGGAGGGGGGCGGAGAAGGCCGCAGAAACCGCCAGCCTGGTCCACATGCTGCGGATCTCCCTGGCCTTGCCCTCGCGGTGGACGTCAGCCCGGGAGGCAGGATCGGAGGTCCCGTCTTCGATGGCAAGGGGTGTATAACCTGCCTTTGTGATGGCTTGCTTGATCTCCGAGATGCGGAGCGCCTCTGTATCGTATCGGATGGTGGCCTTCTCCGTGGCGAGGTTGACCGAAGCCGCGACGACGCCCGGAAGCCTGCCCACTGCGCGTTCCACCGCACGGCTACAGGCGGCGCAGGTCATGCCGCCGACCGGTATCACAAGCTCTTTTTCGACGCGGTCGTCGCTGGCCTCGTAGCCCGCCTTCGCCACGGCGGCCTTGATTGAGCTAATTGTGACTTTTCCATCATCGAAGCGGAGGGTCATCTTCTCGGTCGAGAAATTCACCGAGGCTTCCTCGACGCCTACAAGCCTGCGCACTGCGCGTTCGGAGGCCGCAGCGCAGGCCGTGCAGGTCATGCCGCCTATCCTGAGTCGTGTTGCCTGGATCATGTCGTCCTCAATTCCCGCAGCAGGAGCAGCCGGAAGCTGGCACACGGTAGTCCGCCAGCTCCCTGCGCACGGCCGCGAGATCGACCTTTGCGATGTCATCGACGGCCTTGACATAGCCGTGGAGCATGTTCATGCCGCACTGGAAGGTGAAGTCGCCCTCTGCCGGAATCTCAGGCGTCTGGAACTCGCCCTTGGAGAGGTCGAGGGTGCCGTTGTATTCAGGGAAGAAAACGATGGAATTGCAGCCATCGAGGGCGGAGGCCTCGAAGCGGATGACCGTCTTAACGCCGCGCTGGACGACGACGGCGGCCGGTGTGTAGCCAGAGCCATCGACCCTGACCGTCACGACCTGGATGCCGCCCTTCAGCCTGGCGACCCCGATGGTGTCGAGGGGAAGCCTGCCACCTTCGAAGGAAGCCGGCGTGCCCATTGCCTGGCCGGTGTCGGCCTCGACCTTCCGGGGGATGGCCAGGGCGCCTGGACCGCTGGCGGGATCGTAGCTGGAGTTGGTCTTTCCGGCGACCGCACCGAGGTCGGGTACGACGCCGAAACCGCTCCTGATCATGCCCATCCAGCAAGAATAGGGAACGACTCCAGTGGCCTTGGGCGTGAACTCGACGATATTGTCGCCGGGTTTCAGGTCCCGCCGGATGCCGTAGGAGGGAACCACGAAACTGTGGTTGCATCCATTTATGTCTTCTTTCTTGATACGGATTATCCAGCGGACGGGGATGCCGGCCTGTACGTAGAAGGGCTGGTAGCTGTTTGCATTGAAGATCGTCACTACTGTCTGTATCCCGTCCTTGATCTGGGCGACCGCAGGCTGCATCGCATTGCCTGCGACATCGAAGGCGAGGCCGCTGCCCGCGGGCCCGCCGGGAACCCCGGCGGATGCGGCCGGAGCCTGGGGTAGCTCGAGCGAGGCCTTGAACACCGAAGAATTTCCGGTGGGGAGGACGATCGGGGTCCCGCCCATGGACGGAAGCTGCACGCCGGCGAGGGCGGCGGCCCGGCCGAGGGTAAGGGTTCCGAGGAGGAGGACGAGTATCGAGGAGGCCTTGATCATCATGGGCATGAACTTCCTGGGGAGGAGGGCTGCTGTCGCTCCGAAGGCGAGCATGAGGGGGACGGTACCAATTGAGAACAAGAACATGGATAGGGCTCCTGCTGCCGCCGAGCCCGTTCCGAGGGCGTAGAGCTGCATGGTCTGGAGGGGGCCGCAGGGCATGAGCCCTCCGAGGATGCCGACGGCGAAGGGGCCTCGGCCGGCGCCGAAGGCTGCCAGACGGTCACCGAGCCGCCGGAGGGGCGCGGGCAGGGGGAGGGTGCCGCGCGGGAGGGATGGGATGATGCCCATCATCTTGAGGCCGAGCCAGAGCATGAAGAGTCCCGCGAGGGCAGTGATGGCGCCCTGGGCAGTGGACGAAAAGTCCATGGCCGAACCGAGTCCGCCGACCGCCGCTCCGACGAGGGTGTAGGCGACCACGCGCCCGCCATTGTACTGGAGGCCGGGCGAAAGCTTCGCCAGGAAGCCTCCCTCCCGGGCCTCAGCCATCGGCCTTCCCCTCACGCTCTGCGAAAGGGCCAGCCCTCCGCACATCGCTACGCAGTGCACCGAGGTCAGGAGTCCGATGACGAGGAGCATGCCATAGCCGATGCCGCTCTCGGCCATCGGGAAATTGTTGAAGGCTCCGAAGGAGTTGGCAATGAGATAGATGGCAGCCAGGCTGAGGCCGATGCCAAGGGCTATCGCTGTGGCGCGGCTGGGTCGGTCGCGGGGTGCATACCCCGCTTTTTCGACTGCCGCCTTGAGCGATGCCAGCGAAACCGAGTCTTCATGCTGGACCAGGACCCGGGCGCGGGTCTGGCTGGCCCTGGTCGATGTTACCCCTCCGAGAGCCATCAGGGCCTTTTCGACGCGTCGCTCGCAGGCTCCGCAGGTCATGCCATCGACATGGACTGTCGTTTCGATTGCAGCCACTCTGAAGCTCCTCGCGTAGGGAACCCATCGGGTCGGGCCTTCCCTCGTCGACATCGAGAATACTGGGGCAATGTGAACCTGAGGTGAATCCGGGAAGATAATCCGGGGAATCGCAGGGTTGCGATGCCACCCTCAGCCCAGCCTGCTGGCCAGGCCCAGGTAGATCAGCACCGTTGCCACATCGGCGACCGCGAGGACGATCGGGCCTGCCGCCACCTTGAGGTTGACCTTGAGGGCACGGAGCGCGAGGGGGAGGCTGAAACCAACAAGGGCTGCCGATCCCATCGCCGCTACCACGCTGCCGAGGATGGCCAGGCCGTCGCGTCCGAAGCCCTTCCACGAGCCCTCGATCGAAAAGATGATGAGCCCTGCGGCCAGGCCCAGAAGGAGTCCGGTGACCAGTTCCCTGGCCATGCCGGCCAAGGCCTTCATGATGCCCACTGTACCGACTCCCATGACCTGCAAGGCGATAGTCATGGACTGGATTGCCGTACTCTCGCCGAGGGCGAGGATGGGCGCCAGGAAGATCGCGATCACTACCCGGGAGGCGAGCATGTCCTCGAAGGCGGAGGAGACCAGGACGCAGAGAAGGCCACCTGCGACAGTCGACAGCAGCCAGGGGAAGCGCAGGCGCCAGGCCTTGAGGGGTCCGGCTCCGACGAGGCCGCCGAGCCTGATGCCGATGGTCTGGAACACCTCATCCCGGACCGCCGTGACGGAGAGGTCGCCCTTGCGTTCGGCAAAGACGTGGAGGTCCAGGACGCCCACCAGGTGCCTCCGACGGTCGACCACGGGGAGGGCGAGGAAGCGGTGGTTGTCGAAGAGGCGGGCTGCCTCGGCGAGGCTGGCGTCGGCGGGCACGGTGATGAGGTCCCGGATGCAGACCTCGCGGAGGAGTCCCTGGGGATCCTTGGTGATGAAGAAGCGCGCGGGCATGACGCCGATGAGGGCATCGACCTCGTCCACGACATAGAAATAGAGGATGCGGCCGTCATCGTGGCGCCGGTGCAGGGCCTCGACAGCGCGCCCCACGGTCAGGTTGCCGTCGAGGCTGACGAAGTCGCGGTGGAGGTGGTGGATGACCATGCCGGACTCGAGGTCCCCCGACCGGGCTGCGGGGGGCGGCTCGCGGTCTGCGGCGAGGTAGGCGGGGATGTTCTTCATATCTGGTATATTCAGGGACTCCCTGTGTCGAGGGGCGGGATATTTTCGAGCTTGAAGGGCGTCGACTGGTAGACCGAATAATTGAGCCAATTGGAGTACAGGAGGTGCGCGTGGCCCCTCCAGGTCATGATGGGTGGGCGGCTGGGGTCGTCGCCGGGGAAGTAGTTCGCGGGAACCCCGATGGGCAGGCCCTTGGCCACATCGCGGTCGTACTCGGCCTTCAGCGTGAGGCGGTCGTACTCGGGGTGCCCTGTCACGAAAATGTGGCGCCCGTTGCGGGAGATGGCCATGTACACCCCCGCGATCTCCGAGACCGCGAGGAGCTTGAGCCGCGGGTCGGCCGCGATGTCGGCCTCGGATACGCCGGTGTGGCGCGAGTGGGGGGCGAGGAATTCCTCGTCGAAGCCCCGGAGTATCGGCTCGGAAAGATCGAGGGACTTGTGATGAAAGAGTCCGAACATCTTGGCGGGCAGGGGGTGCTTGCCAATCCCGTAGTGATGCCAGAGCCCTGCTTGTGCTCCCCAGCAGACATGGAGGGTCGACCAGACATGGTCCTTGGACCAGTCCATCAGGCGGGTGAGCTCGGGCCAGTAGTCGACCTCCTCGAAGGGCAGGGTTTCCACAGGGGCGCCAGTGATGACCAGGCCGTCGAAGCGCTCGTGCAGCACCTCGTCGAGGGACTCGTAGAAGGCTTCGAGGTGCTCTACCGAGGTGTTCTGGGACTCGTGGCTGCCCATGCGGATGAGGGTCACATTGATCTGGATCGGCGTGTTGCCCAGGAGCCTGAGGAGCTGCGTCTCCGTGACGATCTTGGTCGGCATTAGGTTGAGGACCGCGATGCGGAGGGGCCTGATGTCCTGGTGGACTGCGCGCTCGGGTGTCATGGTGAAGATGTTCTCTTCGGCGAGGATCTTCCGAGCGGGCAGGTCATCGGGGATGTTCACGGGCATGGGTCGCTCCTTGGGCGCAGGGTACTGGGCCGCGCCTGCATCATTTCAGGGAGCCGCAGGCGATGCAAGTCCCTTGGGAGGACTGGCAGGCAGGATGTAGTGCCCGTGCCAGCGCCTGCATCCACCCGGGTTGCCGGCTGCCAGACGCTGTCTCTGACTTCACGTTCCAGCAGAAGGTGGTGGAGGCATCACGCCCATTTCTGCACCGAGGCCCCTTCCAGCGTGGCTGGCGATGAGGGCGTGAAGCCGCTCGGTTATGTCGCCCAGCCGCGCCGTGGTTTCGGAGGTATGAGAAGCTGCGTCGACAAAGTTGTTGATCCCCGCCGATATCTCGCGAAGGGTCTGGACTATCTGCTCGAAGGCCTCTGCTTCCTCGCGAAGCGACAGGTCGATGTCGGCAGTGGCCTCGGCCGATGACTCCGCCGCCTTGGCGATGCCGGCAAAGGATTCGCCCATGCCGGAGGCGATGTCCCAGCTCTTTTCGAGCGATACATAGCCGTCCCGCGACACCTTCACCACGTTGTCCGACATGGAGATGAGCGAACTTACCTTCAGCCGTATGTTCTTGATGCTCGACATGGTCGAGTCGGACAGGCGCTTGACCTCCTCGGCGACGATGCCGAAGTTCCTTCCCGCCTCGCCGGCGGCGACCGCCTCGAGGGAGGCATTGAAGGCAATTATGCGGATCTGCGAGGCGATGCCCTCGATGAGCTTGACGATGTCCTTGATCGAGCCGAGGTGTTCGTTGAAATCAGCGATGAGGGAGATCGACTCAGAGCTCTTCGCGATGACGGCCTCGAGCTTTTCCAGGGCCTCGGCAGCTCCGGTGGCGCCTTCGCCCGCCTTGAGGGCCGTGGCCCTTGAGTCCTTGTGCACGAGCGAGGAGCGCTCCGAGATGCGGGCCAGCAGGCTCTTTGCCTCCTCCATTGTAGCGACGATCTCGCGGACGGCCACTGCCTGCTGGCTCCCCGTCCTGCCGATTGCCTTGGTGGATACGGCCAGTTCCTCGGAGGAACGGGCGAGGCTGTCCGAGTCGCTGGAAAGCTGTCCGAAGACGCGACCGAGGATGGCGTTTTTCTCGCCGAGGTCGGCAGCCTGCCGGAGCTCCTGGCGCGCCGAAAGCTCCTGCCTCCAGGCAAGCTCGAGAAATATGCAAAGGACAAGCCACACGTAGCCATAGGAGAGGGTCCAGGCGTAGGGCATGACCCCGCTCGTTTCGAAGCCCATGTCGTAGAGGCTCGTAATGACCACGCCCACGAAGCCGGCGCCGAGGATGGCGAAGGGGGCGATTCCGCGCTTCAGGATCGCCAGTACTATGAGGACCAGGCAGAACAGCAGGTTGGGCGTGATGATGAAATTGATGAGGGCATGGAAGGCTTCATTGGTGGCGTAGAAGCCCCGTTGCAGGAATATCCACGCGGTTCCCGCGGTTGCGGCGCAGAGGGCAAGGGCCTTGACCCAGCGCCTGTCCGAAAGGATGGCGGTGGCTTCCATGACATAGAAGGACAGCATTGTGACTGAAGCCAGGAATCCGAGCCTGCTGGCCTTGGTCAGGAGCGTGTCGGAGGAGGCGAGGTGGTTGAATACGATGTTGACGGAGGACAGGGCGAAGAAGCCGCAGAACAGGGCAAACCAGAGGAAGCGCCAGTCCCTGAAGCCGCTGAGCGTGAAGATGAACAGGAAATAGGCAAGGAGGACGAGGGCGATCGTGAAGCCTCCGGCCACGAACTGCGACATGAAGGCATTGCGCCAGAATACGTAGGAAGCGGACTCCGGCGTATCGGCGATGTGCAGGTCGGGCAGGGGGGAACGGACCGAGGAACCGAGGAAGGCATCGACAACCAGGGTGTTCATGGCAAGAAGGGAACCCTCGGGCAGCTCTATGGCCGTCGAAGTGAAGGCACGGGCGTGGTCGGTATCATTCTTGCTTCCATAGGTCCTGAGGATCCTGCCGTTGAGCGAAAGTCGATAGGGCCAGGAGCTGGGGCCGATCACGAGGACGGGGACAGTTGCAAAGCCTCTGGATGGCGGGGCGAAGGTGAGCGTAAAGCGCCAGGTCGTCGGACCGACCCCGGGATCCTTCGGGAGTCTGCCCCCATCGTAGGGTTGGGGACCGCTCCCGTCGGACATGTCCAGGGTCCTCGTGTCGAAGGTAACGCGATCGAGTTCAGCCAGAGGCGGACCGCAGGCTGTCGCGAGGACGAGCGCGGAAGCACAGGCGAGGACGAGTATGCAGTGCTTGCTCATTTCGATTCCTCCCGGCGTTCCGCGCGAGGATCGGGACCGGTCCTCGAAGCGCCATAGTCGAAGCGCGTGAGCAGGCCCTTGAGTTCCTCGATCAGGCCCTGGAGCTTTCCGACCTCCCCGCCCGAGATCCGCGCGCTTGCGAGGACCTGCTCGGCACCTTCAGAGATCTGCTTGAGGGTCATGAATATCTGGTCGAAGGCCTGGCCCTGGGCCACGAGGATTTCGCCTATGCCGCTCGCCAGGCCGAAGTTGCTTTCCGCCTGTGCCCTGATGCGCTTGAATATGCTGTTGAGGTCGGCGGTGTGACGCAGCCCCTCCTCGATCTTGGTGGTACCTTCCTCCGAGCTCGCCAGCAGCCGGTCTGAACCCTGCTGGATCTGGGCGATCCTGTCCCTGACGCTGATCAGGGATTCGACGGTGCCATTGGCGAGCCTCCGGATCTCCGCCGCGACGATACGGAAACTCATGCCCGCCGAAGCTCCCGATCCCGCCGAGGAGGCTTCCAGTTCGGCATTGAAGGCAATTATGCGGGTCTGGTTGGCGATGCCGTTGATGATCTCGATGATCTCCCCGATGGAGGATATCTCCTCCGTGAGGCCGTCGATTTCCCCGAGGGTCCTCTGGTTCGCGTCCTTGATCTCGTCCATCTTGAGGATGGTCTCCTGGACTTTTCCGAAACCGGCATCGACCGAGTCCTGGCTGTCGCGTGCGCTTCCTGTCAGGTCGCTCGCGCGGTCTCGGATCTCTTCGTTGATGCGGTTGGAATCCTCCATCGTGCTCACCACCTCCTTGACGGCCGAGGCCTGCTGGGTGGTGGAGGCGACCGTTTCCCGGACCTGTGAGGAGAAGCTCATGACCGCGCTCGAGAGCTTGTTGGAGGCCGATTCCATCTGCGAAAGCACGAGCCGGAAAAGGTCAAAGGCACGGTTGATGCTCAGCGCCGTGAGGGCGTAGCCGTCGCTGAGGTCGGAGGGGAGGCGCCGCGAGGTGTCGCCCCTGTCGATCATGTCGATGAGGGCAAACTGGATGGCTTCAAGGCGCTTCCGCTGGAAACGCTGGCCGTAGATCAGGATGGGGCTGATGGTGGCCAGGTTCATCGCGAGGGTCGCGATCATGCGAGGGGCGAAGAAGGAAAAGTGGGCTGGATCGATCTGGATGGCCACGATGAGAAAGAAGATACCCAGGCTCGTGATCGCAGTGGGCATGATGAGAGGGAGGTAGTTCATGGCCTTCCCAAGCCTCCTCGCGCCGACAGTGGACTTCGCCAGAAGATCCGCGAGCGGGCCATCGGAGATCTCCTCGGCGAACCTCGTCGTTGCGGAGCGCAGGTAGTAATAGATGAAAAGCCCCGTTATGAAGCTCGCGTAGAATCCAAAGGTGAAGGTGGCGGCTATGTGCCAGAAGACCTCGAACTGAGCGGCCAGGAGGACGAGGGCGCCGGCGGCGCAGAAGAACATGCGCGCGAGCACGAGGCAGGCCTGGATGAAGGGCAGCTTGGTGAGAAAGGAGAAGAAGCGCGCCTTTTTCCGCTCGTCCAGCCTTCCTTCCCGCCATGCGGCCAGGCCGCGCTTTGTCTTGCTTCCCAGATATAAGTTGAGGGGAAGGGCGAGGAAGACCTGGTTGATCGCCATGAGGAGGGCGATCTTGAGCAGGAAATCGACCGGCGACACACGCGAGAAGTCGACCATGAGCCCGCCGTATGCCGTGGCTATCGGTGCACCAACGACATTCGCGAAGAGTTCGGTGAGATAGAAGCGCCTCTGGAGAACCGCATCGCTTCGTCTCGGGGTCTTGCCCATCCACGTCCACCTTGGCCGAAGGATCTTGGGAATCGGTACCGGACGTGACTGTATATCGTCCTGCAACCGGAAAAAGCTTTCTCGGGCAAGTATAGTGGTGGCTTCCATGGTAGCAAGGGATACGGGCTGTACAAAGTGAAAAAGATCCTGCTTCCCCATTGAGAAGCGATATCGCCTCGTCTACTATAAAATAGCTGGAGGACAGCATGACAGAATCTCCCGACCCCGCCCTCGTCAGGCGAATCACGATCAAGCTGGCGATAACGTCGTTCCTGATACAGGCGGCCTCCCTCTATTCCAGCGAATTCTTCAACAGTGTCTTTAATAATCGGTACGATTCGCTCGGCCTTGATCTTGTCGGACGCCTGCCGATGGTCTTCAAGCCCACGGTCTTTTTTGTATTCCTGGCCGCCTATGTCCTCCAGCTTGCCGTGATGCTGATCACACTCAGGCCGATGTTCGAATACCTCAAGAAGGGCCAGGGCTACGACGCGGCGAGAGGGGCTGCCGTCAAGCTGCCCTGGCGCATCGTCCTCATCCAGACCAGCGTCTGGATCATCGGCACGACCGGCTATTTCGCGATGCTGGGATGGCATACCGAAAGCGGCATTCCCTACTCGATCAGCATCGCGCTCAAGCTCGGGACAGGCCTGATCGGCGCGCTGTTCATCTGCGTCATCGCCAACATCCATCTCCTGCCGGCCAAGCGGGCACTGGCGATCGTCGACATCCGCCAGGGAGAGAGCGACCAGTTCGCCCGCCTTAAGAGCCTCCTGATCATATTCGCATCGGCCTGGCTTTTCGCGACACATTGCGTATATCTATGCTTTTATTTCATCAATCATCCGGCATCCTCCGCTGCCGCTCCCTATCCGCAGCTCATCGCCTGGTTCTTGTGGTTCACCCTGCTCTCCCTCGGACTTGGCCTCGCCTCCCGCTTCGAGCACGACACGCAGATGCGATTCCTCAAAGGACATATCTCCAGGCTTCTCGACGCAAGGCTCGGGGAGGGGGGGGACGAGCGTGTCCAGCTCCTGTACTTCGACGATGTCGGCGAGTTCGCCGCCCTCTTCAACCGCTTCATGGACAAGTTCCGCGCCCTCATCGACGAGATCGTCGCCTCGGCGCTGGTCCTTTCCGACGCGGTCCAGGACCTCTCGACCAGCATGAAGGAGGTTTCGTCTACCTCCAACATGCAGGCTGCCGCCGTGAAGGAAGTGGTCTCGACGATGGAGGATTCGAATACCATCACCCAGTCGATAGGCAAGTCCATACCGGAGGTAGCGCGCATCGCAGTGAAAACGCGCGAGAACGTCGACACCGGTCAGGGCATGGTCACCGAGATGGCGGGGAAGATGAACGAGATCCGCAAGAAGAACACGGATACGATTTCTGGAATCCGCTCCCTCACCGACAAGATCCGTGCGATCTGGGAGATCGTGGATATCATCAACGCCATCGTCGAGCAGACCCGCATAATTGCCTTCAATGCCGCCCTTGAGGCGTCGACCGCCGGAGAGGCCGGGAAGAATTTCCGGATAGTGGCTGGGGAGATCAAGCTGCTTGCCGATTCCACCAACCAGTCCACAACCGAGATCCAGTCGCGGATCACGGAGATCCAGAAGGCGGCCAACAGCCTCATCGTCGTTTCGGAAGAAGGCACGGAGCGGATCCGCCAGGGCTACGAGTTATCAGACAACCTGAGCTCGATCTTTTCGGAGATCCTCGATTCTGCGGAGGTTTCGGCGACATCCTCCGAATCCATCGGCCATTCCATCCGACAGCAGGCGGGAGCCTTCGAGCAGACCCTCCTGACACTGAAGGAAATATCCAGGGGCATCGACAACCTTGTCCTGACCCAGCAGCAGACATCGCGGACCGCCGAAGCCCTCAACAGCATGGCGGGAAAGCTCAGGTCCCAGGCCAGCCAGTTCGCGGTCGGAGCGGGTCCCGGGCAGAAGGATGACCAGATCGGCGAAGGAGTCGGCCATGTCGGCTGAGGATATCGTCAGGGCCATCGAGGGGATGCCCGGACAGGAAGTCCAGGAGGAATCGGCAGCTGGAGAATCCCTGCGTTTTTTCATCTTCTCGGTGGGCGACGCCTATTTCGCCTTGCCTCCCGAGAGTGTGCGGGAGATCGTTTCGGATCTCGAGATCTTCCCCCTTCCGGCATGCCCGCCGTACATACCAGGCCTTATCAATTGTCATGGTACACCCCATACCGTCTTCTCCCTTATGGTCCTGTTCAGGAACGAGCGCGATACGCCCGCACAGTTCCTCGTCCTCAACCTCCCGGACGACCATGTGGCTTTCGGTTGCACCGAGGCGATCGAGATCGCGACGATACCCGCAGCGTCGATTTCGACCTTCCCCGAGGGTGACGCCGGTTCCAGGCACTTCACTGGTCTCTTTCCATTCAGCGGCCAGCGCGTTCCCGTCCTTTCGGTGCCCGAGATCCTCCGGCAGCTGGAGCTCGATCTTGGGTGACGTAGCAGCGGTTTTCCGGATGGACCTGGGTACCTTCGACCTCCTCCTTCCCGCCTCCGATTTCTGCGGACTGGCCGTCCTGCCTGGCTCCGGGGACATCCCTGCCAGAGGTGACTTCAAGGGCAGGAAGTATGAATTGCTGCTTCTTGATCCTGCGCTGGAGGGGCTCTTCGGACTTGAGCCCTGCACGGCGGGATCGGAGGCTGTAGCCTTCCTGGCTGCCGGGCGGGACGAGTCTCCACGGGCCTTCGTGTCGCGTCGGGCCTTCGAGATAGGGGCTGTTCCGCTCCGGGATTTCCGGCTGCCACCGAGGGGTATCAAGGCGAGCCTCGCGCGTCGCGGGCTCATGGCCTTTCGCTTCGCCACGGGCCAGAGATTCCAGATCCTTCTCGATCCCGGAGCGCTCGCATCCGGCCTGAGAGGGGAGAAGGGGGCGGGACCTTGAGGGTGCTCATAGCGGACGACTCCATCCTGATACGCAATGTCGTACAGGAGATCCTGGCAACTGACTCTTCCATCACCCTGGTGGGCATTGCGACCAACGGAGAGGAGGCTGTCGACCGCGCCCTCTCCCTCGATCCCGATATCGTCATCATGGACATCGACATGCCCATCATGGACGGGCTGGAGGCGACCGCGAGGATCATCGCATCCTCCCCCATCCCGATCATCGTATTTACCCACAACACCGATCCTGGCCTGCCTTTTCGTGCCATCGAAAAGGGGGCAGTGGATTTTCTCCTCAAGCCCGACTTTGCGGCCCTCAACCGGCCGGATTACGTGAGCGGTTTCATTGCACGGCTCAAGGCCCTCTCGTCGAAGCATCAAAGACGGCGCGTCACGTCGGGCGGGACGGGCGGGAAGGTCGGGATGAAACCGCCGGCTCCATCGCGGCAGGCGGCGCCTTCGCAGGCGGCGCCTTCACAGGCGGTGATGCAGACGGAATTCCCGGCCATCCTTCCCCGATCATCGATTGTCGTAGTTGGCGCTTCCACGGGAGGGCCCCAGGCCGTATCGGCATTCCTGTCCTCGCTGCCGAAGCCCTTTCCCCTTCCAATCGCCCTGGTGCAGCACATCGAGACCGGTTTCGATGGAGGCTATGCCGACTGGCTCGCCGAGGAAACCGGGCATCCGGTCGTCCTCGCCCGGGACGGGGATAGCCTCCGGCCCGGCACCGTCCATGTCGGCCCGACGGATTTCCATATGCTTATAACTGAAAAGGGCATAACACTGAACGATGATGTCAAGGTACAGAACCAGAAACCCTCGGTCGATGTCCTGTTCCGCTCCGCGGCAGCCTGTCGCGGGAGGGGCGTCCTGGCGGTGCTGCTCACGGGCATGGGAGCCGACGGCGCGGAGGGCTGCGTCGAAGTCCGTTCCCGCGGCGGCTTCACGGTCGTCCAGGACGAATCGAGCTCGCTCATCTTCGGCATGCCGCGCGCTGCTATCGCCCGTGGCGCGGCTTCCATCGTTCTTTCCCTGGACAGGATCGGCCTCTTCGTCGCGACAGTCGCGGGACAGGTCCCATGAGCAACTCCGACCACAGCGTCATCGCGGAACTCGCCGGCTGGATAGAGGACGAGACGGGCAACCGTTTCCCGGAGACCCATGGCGGAACAATACTCAAGGCGGCCGAGACCCGCTGTCGGGAGCTCGGTGTGGATCATGCGGAACTCCGCAGCCGTCTTGCCTCCGATGAGGAAGTCCGGAAGGGCTTCCTCGATGGCGTCATGATCGGCGAGACCTATTTCTTCCGCGATTCGCGACAGTTCAGCATACTTATGTCCTTTGTCCTTCCCGCCCTCATGGCCGAGCGGCGCCCCCTCCAGCTTTGGTCGGCGACCTGTGCTTCCGGCGAGGAAGCCATCTCCCTGGTCGCCGCCGTTGAGGGTGCACGGAAGGATTATCCTGAGCCGCTTGACTACCGTGTGCTGGCCACCGACATCAACGAGGGTTCCCTCTCCCTCCTTCGGGCCGGCAGCTACGGCATGGGTTCCTTCCGCGAGGATGGCAGGGAGCACCAGCTCTTGCTCGAAGCCCTGGGGAAGTGGGTCGGAGAGGAGTGGCAAGCCTCTCCCTCCTGCCTCGAGCGCATCACGACACGCAGGCTCAATCTCCTGTCCGGAGCGCTCCCGCCTCCCGATTCGATGGATGTGATCTTTTGCAGGAATACCCTTCTCTACATGAAGGCGGACAGGAAGCAGCAGGCGCTCGACAGGCTGGTCTCGACCCTCAGGCCTGGAGGCTTTCTTTTTCTCGCCTCGCCTGAGGTTCCGATGATACGGCATCCGGGCTTGGAGACGATCGAGTGCGGCGGTGGTTTTTTTTTCCGGAAGCTATGCAGTCCGCCGAGTGCGAAGGATCGCGGCCTCGTGCGCCCTGGCCGGATGCCTTCGCGGCCGGCATCCCTCGCCTCTGCCGAGAGGGGCGCCCGGCATCGTCAGGCGCCCATCAAGCCGCTCTCCGATCCACTTCGGTCACGCGACAGGAGCGCCGCGCGGCCTCCTGGCCTTGTCGATATCGGAAGGGGCCTGGCCCTTGCCTCATCGCGGGGTTTGGGCTCCCAGTCCGGGCCAGGGACAGCTCAGGGCGTGGAGGCAGAGGAGCCCTCACTGCGGGTTGCAGTCATGATCAGGTCCATCGTGGCCGCAATCCATGCCAATAGCTTCGACAGGGCCGAGGCCCTTCTCGGGGACTTCGATGAGTTCGCGACAGAGAATCACGTCAGCCAGTATCTCAGGGCTCTTTGCGCCAAGCACCGAGGCGACCTCGCTGCGGCCATCGAGCTCTGGGAACGCGCCAGGCTCTTCGATCCTAAGTTCTGGCCCGCCCTCTTCCATGCAGGCCTCGCCTACAGCGGGGAGTGGCCTGACCGAGCCGGCTCGCTGCTCCGGGAGTGCCTGGCAGCCATGGATTCCGACCCCGCCGGGGATGCCTTCACCATTCTTCTTGAGGGTTTTGACGCCCAGTACTACCGGCGCATGGCCGCGAGGCTCCTCTCGCGTCTTGGCCAGGACTGAAAGGACCCAAGGAAACCGCATGGCAATCTCGAAGGAAAAATTCCTCAGGGCCTTTCTCGATGAACTCCGCGAGAACCTCCTCTCGGCGGAGAACCAGGTAATCCTGCTCAAGAACGATCCAGGCAATGTCGATGCCCTCTCGGAATTATTGCGTATGCTTCACACCATCAAAGGCTCCACGCGGATGCTTCAGTTCAAGGAGATGGAGAGCCTCGTCCACGGCGCGGAGACTGTCTGCAAGGGAGTCAGGGACGGGCGCTACTCTATTGATGCCCGCATCGCACGTTTCTTTTTCCTCGTCGCGGACCGCCTGAGATCGGCGGCCGATTCCGTGGAAGGAGGGGGAGAGGGCTCGATCGCCGATCTCGAGCTTCTCCTCGAGGCCTGCGAGAGGCTTGGCGCGAATGAGGCATTTGATCTTTCCCTCGTATCCATGGACAGCTCCTCAGCGCCTGAGCCGGCTCCCCCCGATCCTTCCGGCGAAGCGAGGGCCTCGCCCTCCGCAGCCCCTGAAGCGCAGTCGAAGAGCCGGGAAGGCGCCATCGAGCCGGAGCCCAGGTCGGCGCAATTAGAAGCTTCGATCCGGGTCGACTCCGGCACCATCGATCGTTCCATCAATCTCGTGAATACCCTCACGATACGCCAGCTCAGGATGCGGTCGACATCGGGAATCCTCGAGTCCCTTGAAAAGCGCCTGACGCTGGCTTATCGCTCCAGCGGGGACCTCAAATCCCTGCGCAAGGAACTGGCCCAGGTTACCCGTTCGGTCCGTGGCTATCGAAGCCAGATCGCCGAGCAGGTCTTTGAGATCGAACAGGGGACCCAGGAGCTCCGGGACTCGGTCATGGGCATGCGGATGCTTCCCCTCTCCACCATCCTCGAGCGCTTTCCGCGCATGGTCGAGGAGACAGCCTCGTCCCTCGGAAAGGACGTCGGAATTTCCATCGGTGGCGATTCGGTCCGTGTGGACAGGACCGTTCTCGCCAAGCTCTCCGATCCCCTGATCCACCTGGTCCGCAATGCCATCGACCATGGCATCGAAGGGGCCGAGGATCGGACCCGGGTGGGCAAGCCGGCGCGCGGCACTGTGCGCATCGAATGCAGGACCGAGGGCTCGCGCATATCGGTGACGGTCTCCGACGACGGTTCGGGGCTCGACTACTCCGCCATCAGGGCCAAGGCACTCAGGGTCTGGCCAGAGGACAGCCAGGCCATCGAGCACATGGGCAACGAGGATCTTGTGCGCCTCCTGTTCCGGCCAGGCTTCACCACGAAATCCACGGCGACCGCGCTCTCGGGGCGAGGCGTCGGACTCGACATAGTCAAGACGAACATAGAGTCTGCGCGCGGGCAGGTCCTCCTCGAGTCGATCCCGGGTTCAGGATGCGTATTCACCCTCCTTGTGCCAGTGTCGGCCTCGACCATGGACGGGATGTTCGTCCTGTGTTCGGGAAGGAAGTACTTTGTGCCAGCCTCTTCCATCGCACGGACAATGCTGGCCGACACCGAGGACCTCTTCCTCGTGCGGGAAAAGGAAATGCTCACGGTCGACAGCGCCAACATCACCGTCACGGACCTCTCCGTCGGCATCCAGACCGAGCGAGTGGAACGCCGATCGCGGAAGCTGCCCCTCCTCCTCGTGCGGGGGCCCGCGGAGACCGTCGGCATCGTGGTGGACCGTATCCTCGGCTATGATTCCCTCGTCTACCAGGGCCTGCCGACCGGGCTGCGCGGCAACAGGATGCTTCTCGGGCTGGTCTTCGACGATTCATTCAATATAGTACCGATACTGAACATGGGAGCCGTCCTCGATGCCCTCCGCTCCGTCCGCTCCATGGATACGCATCGCAGGTTCTCGACCTCGAACCTGCAGCGGAAAGCCTCGATCCTCGTCGCCGACGACTCGACGAGCACCCGCGAGATACTCGTATCGATGCTCGAGCTGGAAGGCTACGATGTGACCGGCGCGGTCGACGGCGTGGACGCCCTCAAGCGACTGCAGGGCGGGAAGTTCAACCTCATCGTTTCCGACCTGAACATGCCGCGCATGGACGGCCTCAAGCTTCTCGAGAACGTCAGGGCTGACCCGGAACACCATGAGCTGCCAGTCATCATAGTTACGACAGTCGACGAGCCGGAGACCAGGAAGCGGGCGAAGGCCCTCGGGGCGAGCCGCTACATCCTCAAGTCGAGCTTCGCCCAGGACGACCTGATCGCTGCGGTGAAGGAGCTCGTGGACCGCGAAGGGGCGACGCGGGAAGAGTCCGTCCACGCAGGGGAGTCCCCGTGAACGGGAACACGGTCCTTCTCGTCGATGACTCGAAGCTGATCTCGGGCATGGTCGGAGAAGCCCTCCAGGAAGCTGGTTTCGAGCTTCTGCTGGCCGGAGACGGCTACGAGGCGATCGAGGCCTGCTACCGGCTGCTGCCCGACATCGTGGTCATGGACATCGACATGCCCCTCCTGAAGGGCTACCAGGCCAGCCGGCTCCTGAAGACGCGGCGCGGCGTCCGCGACATACCCATCATAATGCATACATCAAATTCCGACGACAAGGACCGCTTCTGGTCCTACAACTCGGGGGCCTGCGCCTTCGTGGTCAAGGACTTCGAGAATATCGGCCCCCTCATAGAGACAGTACGAAAGCACATCGCCCACGATGAGCCGGACCTGAAGGCCATTGCCGAGGACGCCAGGGGCCTCACCCGCGAGACCATCGCCTCCGCGCTGGCGGAGCACCTCGACAAGGCCCTTTTCCGTTCCACCGTCATCAACCAGCTTTCTGACGCCGGCAAAAGCATCGCATCCCTCGCGGGTACGGCTCGGCGTGTCCTGGAACTTTCCGACCTTGCCTCTGAAAGACAGGTTGCAGCCATCGTGATCAAGTCCGGCCGCGAAATCCTTTCCTTTGTCTTTCCTTCAGCGCGCGTGAACAAGGAGATGGCAGAAGATTTCCTCGCCGTCGCCATGGCGGATTTCCAGAATCTTTTTCCGCGCGAGAGCCTCACCGTAGCCGACACCGTCTATTTCAACATCGATTCACGAGCCGACTGGACCAAGGTCAGCCTCGAGAAGGACAGGCTTAGTTCCTACCTCAAGACCCCGCTGGCAGGAGCCTCCGGCGAGGTCATCGGAAGTCTTCACCTCGCTCACTTCCAGAACAACCATTTCTCGGCATCCATCGAGGAGGACGTGGCGCATTTCGCGGCAACGGCCGGCATCATTATTCACAATTCATTGTTATATGGGCAGGTTGCCACGATGGAGGAGGAGATCAGGAGCGTGTTCTCCAAGTTCGTCCCCCGGGAGATCATAAATGACCTCGTCGCCCGCAAGTCGCGTACCTCGATGCTGGCTGGCCAGAAACGCGAGCTGGCGATCCTCTTTTCCGACATCCGCTCCTTTACGACCCTTTCGGAGTCCAACCCGCCCGAGGACGTCGTTTCCTTCCTCAACCGCTATCTCGAGACCATGTGCGAGCATATCGCCAGGCATGGAGGTACGGTGGACAAATTCATCGGGGATGCCGTGCTCGCTGTATTCGGCGCACCGACAAGCTGGCCCGACAATGCCCTCCGTGCAATCCGGACCGCCCTTGCGATGTCCAGGGCCCTCAAGACCTTCGACACCAAGAACATCAACCTGCCGCCAGGCGGCTTCGAGATAGGCATCGGCATCCATCTCGGAGAGGCCATAGTCGGTACGATCGGTTCCTCGACGAAATTCGACTACACTGTCATCGGCGATACGGTCAACCTGGCTTCGCGCCTCGAAGGATTGACCAAACACTACCGGACGAGGATCATCGCCTCCGAAAGCGTCTTGCGCGAGATCAGGGCCCAGAGGCAGGACGCAGAGGGCATCGAGTTCAGGGAGATCGAAGAGGTCGTGGTCATGGGCAAGGCAAAGCCCACCCTGCTGTATTCGGTCACGGATGACCAGGAGCGGCTCTTCGATGAGAACGAAGCCAGCCTGTACAAGAAGGGGCTTTCAATGTACCGGCTCCGTAACTGGAAGACGGCGACTGACTACTTCGGCGAAGTGCTCAGGACGAAACCCGACGATCCGATCAGCGGCATGTATTTCGAGCGTTGCAGGAAATTCCAGGATTCGCCCCCTCCGGATTCCTGGGATCTCGTCGAAAGACAGCTCACCAAATAGCGCGCTCGGCCTCGCCTGCGGACAGCGCGGGAGGGAAGGCTTTTATGGGCGTCCGGGGGCATTGCCAGGGTGGGGGGCATTGCCTGGCATTCCTGGCATTCCTCCGGCGGGCATGCCCTGCGGGGGCATGCCGCCGGGCTGCTTCCCAGGCCGGGGCCTTTCACCAGGCGGAACCTTGCCATTCTCCACCGGCCCCTCTGCAGCCTGACCTGCTGATGCCTTTCCCTCGGTCGGGCTCGCTTCTCCGTCCTTGTCCGCCACCTTGGCCTTGGGCCTGGGTCCCACGGAGTCGATGAGGCTGCTCAGGATCTGCTCCGGAGTCGCGTTGCGCGACACAAGGTTGGCCCAGGAGCTCTTGACGGAGGAGAGCCTGGAGTCAGCAATGGGACCTGCAGCCATTGCCCCGATGAGGGTGCGCCGCGACTGGCCTTCGAAATTGACTCCGAGGAGCGCGGAGAGGACTGCCACCGCGCGGCCAGGTACCTCTGCCTTCTTTCCCTTCCTCGAAAGGGCCCCATCGAGGGCCACTCCGAAATCCTCGACAGAAAACCCCGAGCGGAGCGCGATGTCGAGCTGCGAGAAGAGCTTGGCCGAAGCCTCGCCTGAGCTCGGGAGAAGCCCCCGCTCCCTGAGAAGGGTCGCTGCCTGGGACAGTCCCTTGGCTTCTTCCGTCAGGATGGAAAGGAGCCTGTCAGCGGGCACGCCCTTGCGCGCGCCCTCGGCGAGGCGGCTAGCGAGGGGGTGGTCGGTGAGGATTTCCGAGCGTGCTGCAGTGGCGAGCGCGAGGAGTCCTGGGCGCACCGATGAGTAGGCTGAGGCCTCGGGGGCGCGGGCGAACCAGGCTTCCACGTCCTGGGCGGCAAGGCCAGCGGGGAGGGCGACCGAGAGGGCGGCAGCCAGGAGCGTCGCGCAGCGTACTGTGATCATAGGTGCACCTTCACAGCCTGAGCAGGCTGTTTGTCCCGCCGAAGCCGTCGTTTACTGCCTCGGAGGCCTGGGGATCGGATACCCAGTACTTGCCGTCAACAAGGAAATTGTAGCTGTACATATGGCCCTGGGGGAGGGTGATCTTGATTTCCCAGGGCTGGTCAGCCGCGGATCGCGTCATCACCGCCTGGCCGGGCTTCCATCCATTGAAGTCTCCGACGAGGGACACGGCTGTGGCTTCGGGATAGGCGAGGGTGAACTGCACGCTCACTCTGTCGCTGGAGCTTCCGCTGTTCCGGCCGAGTGTGATGCCGAGTCCAAGGCCGACGACAAGAATGGCTGCTGCAGAGACCACACGGAGGAGTCTCCCCCGACCGCCACCCCTGCGCGAAGAGAGCACTGCGAAGGCCAGGTCCTGATCCGCGGAAACCCTGTCGCCCGTGGCGGAAACCCCGCCGCCCGTGGCGGAAACCCGCTCGGCGCCGATGAACTCTACAGCCCCTGCGTCCCGTGCCATGAAGGGCAGGATGGTCCCGAAACGCCGGGAGCAGTCTTCGCAGGAAGCCAGGTGTTCCCTGAAGGTCTCGAAGCTGGAGGAAGCGACCTCCCCTTCGGATTCCCAGGCATCGACGAGCGATGCCGTGCCAGCGCAATCCATCATGATAGGTTACTCCTCGAGAGGCCCTTGGGTTGCGTCTTTTCGAGCATTTCCCGAAGCTGTTTGCGCGCACGGAAAAGCCGCGACTTGACGGCCTCCTCCCCGATTCCGAGGGCGGTGGAGGTTTCCGATACGGAGAGGCCGCCGAAGTAGAACAGCTCGACAGTCGAGCGGAGTTCGCCCTTGAGTGTGGCGACAGCCTGGCGCAGCTCCTCGAAGCGAAGGCGGTCGGCCACCTCTTCTGCGGGGTCAGCGGGAGGGAGGGCCGCCAGTTCCTTGCCAGCGGCTTCGGTCTTTCGCCGGGCAAAGCTCTGGAAGCGGAACTCGCTGCGAACCCTGTTTGCCGCGATCGCAAAGAGCCAGGCCGAGAAGCTTTTGCCCCTCTGGAAACCCGGAAGGGCTGACCAGGCCCTGACCAGGACGTCCTGGGCTGCGTCGCGAGCCTCATCCTCCGACCCGAGCCTGGACCGGCAAAAGGAGAGGAGTCGACCCTCGTAGGCAGCGACAATGTGGCGAAAGGCGCCGGCATCGCCGGCGAGGACCCGGTCTATGGCTTGTTCAACGGTAACTTCAGCACCCATCGAGGGCACTGTACGCGATAGGCGGAAGCTTATCCAAGCCGCTGCCCCTGGCTTCGGGGGCGGCGTGCGCGGGGGCCTACAGCCAGGGTGGTGGCTCGTCCGGGGTCAGGATCTGCCGTTGGCGTTCTCCGAGATGCTTCGCCACTGCATCGAAGGGCCGTGTTTCCCGCTCCCGGTTGCCCTCCGAAAGCTCCGAAGTAGCCTGGATGTAGGCGTCCGGTGTAACAAAATCAATCTCGCCCGCGGGACCGGACCAATACTGAGGATTGATGCCTTGGCGGAGGAGGCCGACCAGGAGGGCGTTCTCCCAGAGCTTGCCGTAGTCCCGGTCGCGCTGGAGGAAGCTCCGGTAGTAGCCGGGGTCGATGAGGTAGGCTTTTTTCGTCCCTGCGGGGCTGGCAGCATTGGTAAGGGTACGGATCACGTAGGCGTCCTCGAGGTGGTGGACGATGGCATAGAGGCCGTCTTTGCCGGCACGGAGTCCCTGACTCTTGAAGTCGTTGAACCAGCGGTTGACCGAGTATTCCTTGGTAAAGGATGCAACCAGGCGCGCGAGCACACGCTCGACCATCGCGGCATCACGGAGACCATGGCGTTCGACAACGTCGCGGAACACCATGACATCTCTATAGGAGTCGAGGATGGCGCGTTTTGTTTCGCTGCCCGCCGCAAGGACGACTTCGGGAAAGCCCCCCCAGACCAGGTATTCATCGAGGAGGCGCCGTCGCAGCGCACGCTCCTCCGAGGATGGGTCCGCCCGGAAGTTCGCGTCCTTGAAACGAAGGAACTCTGAAAAGGAGAGGGGGAAAAGTGTATAACCCAGGATTTTTCCTCGCAGGGAAGTCGCAAGGTTCTCTGCAAACACCGAGGCATTGGAGCCGGTTACGTAGACACGATGGCCCTTGTTTTGCAGGTGCCGGATACCCGCTTCGAAACCGGGGACTTCCTGGATCTCATCGAGGAGGTAGAGGCTGTCAGCCCTCGGATCGAGTTCCGATGCAGCCACTGCCAACTTTTCGAAGTCCTCGGCCTTGAAGGCCTGAAGGCTCAGGTCGGAGAAATCGAGGAGGACACAGCGCTCTGGAGGCAGAGCAAGCTCTTCCCTGACCTGGAATAAGCTGAAAGTTTTCCCCGCGCGACGGGGACCGATGATGGCAACAGCCTTGCCGCTGGCCTCGAGAAAGGCGTGGTCTATCCTGAGCTCTCGCCTGATCCCGGACTTGGATGCAAGTCGCTCCTGGCCATCACGAATAGCGCGCTTGATTTTATCACTGTCCATAAGGAAATAATATTACATTATGTCCTTGTATACAGGGAAACAATGGTAGCTTCTTCCTTCTACCCAAGGTGATTCTTTCAGCCCTCCCTCTCCCCAAAGAGCCAGGTCGAGAGGTAGCGCTCGCCGTTGTCGGGGAGGATTACCACAATGAGCGTGCCCGCGCTTGCGGGGCGGCGGGCGACTTCGAGGGCTGCCCAGAGGGCTGCGCCGCCGGAAATGCCCACCAGGAGACCCTCACCCCGGGCGACGGCGCGGGCAGTGGAGGCGGCCTCCTCTTCGCGCACCCTGACGATGTCGTCGATCAGGCTCTTGTCGAACACAGCGGGCACAAAACCCGCTCCGATGCCCTGGATCCTGTGCGGTCCCGGAGGGCCCCCCGAAAGCACGGCCGATCCCGCGGGCTCTACGGCGACCGCCAGAAGGCTGGGCTTCCTGGGCTTCAGGGCTCCGGCGATGCCGGTGATAGTGCCTCCCGTGCCGACGCCGGCCACGAGGATATCGACTGTCCCGTCGGTGTCGCGCCAGATCTCCTCTGCGCTGCCACTTCTGTGCGCTGCCGGGTTGGCTGGATTTTCGAACTGCAGGGGCATGAAGGATCCCGGCGTGGCGGCAGCTATCGCCCGAGCCTTGTCGATCGCCCCCTGCATGCCACTAGATCCCTCAGTGAGGACGAGCTCGGCTCCGTAAGCTTCAAGGAGCCTGCGCCTTTCGACGCTCATGGTATCGGGCATGGTCAGGATGAGTCGGTAGCGCTTTGCCGCTGCTGCGCCCGCCAGCGCAACGCCTGAGTTCCCGCTCGTGGGCTCGATGATAACCGAGCCCCGCTTGAGGAGGCTGCGGGACTCGGCGTCGGCGATCATGGCTAAAGCGATGCGGTCCTTGACGCTACCGAAGGCGTTCCGGCCCTCGAGCTTGGCCAGGATGGTGGCCGAGTGTGTTGGCGAACCAAAGCGCAGCTTGACCAGCGGTGTATCACCGACAAGGTCGCAGACGCTCTCCGAGTACTTCATGGATGCCTCCAGGGCGCGTAGTGATCAGGGACCCTGGATCGAGATTGTACACTCGCCTGCCTGAATCAGGAGCAGCCCACGAGTTCACGGGCCCGGGCCATCGATGCAATGGCGCTGGCAGGGAGGCTGAGTTCAGCGGTCCAGGTCGCTCCGCTCTCGGCGATGTAGCCCAGCCGGGTGAGGAGCTCTGCGGTGAGGATACCACCGCCAGCAGCTCCGCGGATGGTGTTGTGCGACATTCCGAAAAAGCGCAGGTCGAGGAGGGGGCATTCGCGGATGCGCCCGACGGATACCGCCATGCCGCCTCCTGCATCACGGTCGCGGGCCGGCTGGGGTCGGTCGATTTCCTCGCGGACGACGATGGGCTGGGCCGGAGCAGAGGGGAGGCCCATTTCCTGGGGGAGGGCCCGGAAGTTCCGGAAAATCCGCTTTGCCTCCTCGATGGATGGCTTGGGCCCGGAAAAGCCCAGTGACACTGCGGCTCCATGCCCATCGGTCACTGGCACCCTGTTGCAGCTGGCAGAGATAACAAGATTCGCTTCCAGGCTGATGCCCTCACCCTGGAGGCGGCCGAGAATCCGGAGCGGCTCACGCTCGGTCTTCTCTTCCTCGCCGCCGATGAGGGGGATGATGTTGTCGATAAGGTCGAGGGAGGGGACCCCGGGAAATCCGGCCCCGGAAGCGGCCTGGAAGGTTGTCACCATGATACGGTTCACCGGAAAGCCAGCCTCGCGAAGGGCTTCCACCGGGGTGATCCAGCTCTGCAGGGAGCAGTTGGGCTTGACCGCGACGAGTCCGCTGCCAAAACCGCGATTCCGGCGCTGCGTCTCGATGAGGGCGGCGTGGGCGTGGTTGATCTCGGGAATGATCATCGGCACATCCTCGGTCCAGCGGTGGGCTGAGGAATTGCTGACTACGGGATGCCCCGCCGCAGCCCAGGCGAGTTCAAGGGCTGCCACCTCGTCCTTGCCCATTTCGAGGCAGGAAAAAACGAGACTGCAGCGACCCCTGCCTGCTCCTACGTCGGCGGCGTCAGTGATGACGAGATTGGCCACCTCTGGGGAGAGTGTGTCATGCATGCGCCATCGCCCCGTCACCGCGTCACCATAGCGCTTGCCTGCGCTGGCGGGGGAGGCTGCGACAAAGGCCACGCGATACCAAGGGTGGTTCGCAAGGAGGGAGATGTAACGCTGGCCCACCATGCCGGTGGCGCCAAGGATTCCAACGTCGATACGCATACAGAAACTGTAGCTATGCTCCATGGGGCGTGACAGCATGGAAAAGTGGAATTGGTCAAGGAAAATAGTAACTTAGGAGACAGTGCGCTGCTGGCAGCTTCTTGGCGGTTTGCCTGGTGAAAAGGTGTTTTATCAGGTGACACGAACGGCAAAAGCGCACATTCTGCCTGGGCGAATCCGGACTATCCCACCTGCGCTATGCCTCGCACTTTTCCTTATAGACGTTCTTTCTGACGCAAATGAGTCGGAAAAGAATGAAGAGGAGCCACGATAGCTCTTGTAGCCATGATCGAGCCAATCCCCAAATCCAGGCAATTCGCGAAGCAGAAGAATGGGCCGAAGCTTCAAGGCCTTATCTGATTGCGGCAGCACGCCGATGACAATGTCACCGGTTTTCATAATCGGGGTTCCTTTCGCGCATAATCTCCTCACCCATGACGGATCTACTGCTTCGACTTCGCTGTCTCCAGAACGGGGATCCTCATGGCGGGAAACTTCTCCACACAAAAACGAGAGCACCACAGAAGAAAACGATTCAGATCCCCCGCCGAATTGACGGGCGCCGTGGCGATTATAGAATCTCTGTCGAGGCGATGCGGCCTTCAGCCCAACGCAAAGGGCAGGCTTGCTATCATCGGACAGAACTCGCATTGTCGGAGCTCTGCAAAAAGAAACCAGGGCATAAACATGTTTTTGTCCCCAAGCCGACGGGAGTTCGCCGTCGGTGAGCTTGGGGAGCAGAAATGGAAACGCTAGATTTGCCTTAGTTCTCAGGTATCTTTCCCTTGGAAACCAGGCGAGTAACATCAGGTAGCTGGCTTACATCGAAGATGTCGTACTTTCCTTCCTCGGCGTAGTCTATGAGTCTGATGAGGTGACCTGTGAAGCCAAACTTGGATACCTGAGCCCAAACACAATCAGAGCATCTATAAATTTCCCTATATTCTGAATCGATAAGAATGAAGCTTCCTCCCTTGATCGCACCAATTAGTGCTATATAGTCACCCACCCGATAGACTTCCATGAGAACCTTTGGTTCTTGCGACACGTAGTCATTATTGACTAGGGCTTTGGAAGCCCAATCATACACGAAGAGCCGTGAGTAATTTTCTTCCGAGCCAAACGAATTTCCAAGCATAAAAAAAACAGGACAGTATAGTTCTTGAGAGTACCGAGTTCTGTAGCCCTTTTAGGTATTTTTTTCCCGTCCGCTCTTTATGCGAAGCTTTGATGCGGCGAGTTCGAGTTCAACCCATTTGTCGATGAGCTTCTTGAAGAGCTTGAAATTGGCCGTTTCCTCACTGAGTACAGCGACATCTTCCTGACGGACATATTCCG
>CAIJMU010000177.1 GCA_903821875.1 uncultured Spirochaetota bacterium | reverse complement strand
GCGGGAATAGCTCAGTGGTAGAGCGCCACCTTGCCAAGGTGGATGTCGCGGGTCCGACTCCCGTTTCCCGCTTGTCCGAAACTACCCATGGCCTTGACGAAAGTCGGGGTGGTGTATAGTGTTCGGCACCATGGCTTTGCGCCATGCGAGACAAACGTGCGGCCTAATGACTTTCCCCCGGGATTGTCTGCAGCCGCAGGAATGGATGGAGAAAAGCCTCGGCTTTTCGACAGTGGACATGGGCCGCTAGCTCAGCTGGCAGAGCAGCAGACTCTTAATCTGCGGGTCGCAGGTTCGATGCCTGCGCGGCTCATTGAACGATTGCGTCGCGTACGACGCTATCGTTCTATTTAGATGTTTTTGCTGCGCAAAAACATCGGGAAGATGTGGAGTTCTGCTGTGCCGGATTCCGTGTTTCGTAAGTAAAAATAGCCGCCTCCAGCGGAAAAGGACGGACGTGAGCGTTCGGGGCTGCGCTTACCGCTCGTGGGTGTACGCGAGAGTGGTGGAATGGCAGACACGCCAGACTTAGGATCTGGTGCCTTCGGGCGTGAGGGTTCAAGTCCCTTCTCTCGCATCGTAGACGCGGTTCCCTGCGCGCGGATGCAGGAGCACTGTTTGCGGGAATAGCTCAGTGGTAGAGCGCCACCTTGCCAAGGTGGATGTCGCGGGTCCGACTCCCGTTTCCCGCTCATGACGCAGAGGCGATTCGGAAGACCGAATCGCCTTTTTCGTTTTTCACCACGACGGATCCGGCGCTGCATCAAGCCGGCAGGACAGAGGACCGGGAATCAGCCGATCGAAAGAGGAAACCATGGTTGCAAGCAAGAACATCGAACGACGCGAGCACTCGAGCGTGATGCTCACTGTGACGGTCGCGGCCGCCGACTGCAAAAAGGAATATGACAAGCTCATCAGCGAATACTCAAAAAGCGTGGCCATCCCCGGATTCCGCAAAGGCAAGGTCCCTGCCACAGTGCTCGAGCGAAAGTTCGGCGACGGACTTCGCATAGATTGCATGGGTCGGGTCCTTGAGGCTGCGGTCGAGGAAGCCATCAAGGACATCCCCGAGAAGCCCATTGCCTATTCGCAGCCGAGCCTGGAAGGCACTCCGGATTTCGCCCTCGACAAGGATTTCACCTTCGCGGTTACCTATGACATCTTCCCTGAATTCGCAGTACCCGACTGGAAGGGTCTTTCGATAGAGCTGCCCGAGGTAACCCTCGGCCTGGATGACGAGGAACGCGAGCTCGCGGCCATCCGCGATCGCAACGCCATCGTCATGGAGAAGGCCAGCTCGGCTGCTGCCGAGAAGGGGGATGTGGCCACCATCGACTCCATCGAACTCGACGCAGACGATCTGGCAGTGGCTGGCAGCGCACGGCAGGACTTCACCTTCGAGATCGGCAGTGGCTTCAACCTCTACAAGCTCGACGATGAGGTGCTCGGCATGAAGGCAGGAGAGTCCAAAACAATTTCCAAGACCTTTGCAGCCGACTACGAGCACGCCGAGCTCGCAGGCAGGAGTGTCAAGGTTCAGGTGACCCTTTCGAAGCTCAAGGAAAAAAAACTCCCTGACCTCGATGACGACTTTGCCCAGGATGTCTCCGAAAAGTACGCAACCCTCGCCGACCTCAAAACCGACATCAAAGCCCAGCTGGAACGACGTCTCGAGTCCAAGATCCGTGAGACCCGCGAGAAATCTTTGGTCGAGGCCCTCATGAAACGGGCCACAGTCGACCTGCCCGCCTCGATGGTGGAAACCGAGCTGGCGATGCGCCTCGAGGGCATGATGCGGCAGATGGGTCTCGACAGTATCGACAAGCTCGATCGCCTCCTGGGCTACTCCGGCAAGACCCGCGCCGACCTCTTCGGGGAATGGCGTCCGAACGCGGAAAAGTCCATCGCCACGAGGTTCGTCCTCGAACGGCTCGTCGAGGAGGGCAAGTACGCCTGCTCCGATGCCGAGCTCGAAGCCGAGCTTGCCCGGATCGCCACGGAGTCCAACATGAGCGTCGATGAGGTCAAGGCCGAGTACGAGAAACGCGGCAATCTCGAGTACCTCCGCGACCGCATCCGCGAGGACAGGCTCATGGCTGACATCCTCGCCGCAGCAACGGTGAAAAAGGGCAAGAAGCTCGCCTTCGTGGACTTGGTCTCCGATAATCAGTAAGTTGGGTCAGCCATCGGGAGCGGCAGGAAGCCGTTTCCCTGGCGCGATCGCGTCCATGGGGCGCATCGAATCGACGTAAAAGATGAGAGGCGAATACCCTATGGAAGAGCGGATGCACAACCTCGTTCCCATCGTCATCGAGCAGACCGGGATCGGAGAACGTTCCTACGACATCTACTCGCGGCTCCTCAAGGACCGCATCATATTCATCGACGGCGAGATCAACGACCTGACGGCGGACCTCACCGTGGCTCAGCTCCTTTTCCTCGAGTCACAGGATCCCGAGAAGGACATCTCCCTCTATGTCAACAGCCCCGGTGGTTCAGTCACTGCTGGCCTGGCGATCTACGACACGATCCAGTACATCAAGCCCGATGTGCAGACGATCTGCCTGGGGCAGGCTGCATCGATGGGTGCCCTCATCCTGGCCTGCGGAACATCTGGCAAGCGCTTTGCCCTCCCCTCCTCGCGCATACTCATCCACCAGCCCTGGGGCGGCGCCCAGGGCCAGGCCTCGGACATCAGCCTCCAGGCCAAGGAAATCGTCCGCCTCAAAAAAATGACAATTGATTACTTCGCCCGGCACGCAGGCAAGTCCGCCGACCTCGTCGCCAAGGACATGGAGCGGGATTTCTTCATGTCCGCGGAGGAGGCCCTCGCCTACGGCCTCGTGGACAGGATTCTCGAGCGGAGGAAACATGGCGCGGTCGAAGCAAAATAACGGCGGAGGGCCGGATGAAAAGTCCTGCTCGTTCTGCGGCAAGAGCGCCCAGTTCGCCAGGCGGCTCATCGCGGGGCCAGGTGTATACATCTGCGACGAGTGCATCCACATCTGCGCGCAGATCATCGACGAGGAGGAGCAGGAGATCGCCGACGGCTTCACCGGCGAGGTTCCCAAGCCCCGCGAGATCAAGGAATACCTTGACCAGTACGTCGTCGGCCAGGACTTCGCCAAGAAAGCCCTTTCCGTAGCTGTTTACAATCACTACAAGCGCATTGCCCATATGAAGAACAACGCCGAATCGGGCGTCGAGCTCGAAAAGTCCAATGTCCTGCTGGTAGGGCCCACCGGCACGGGCAAGACCCTCCTCGCCCGCACCCTGGCAAAAAAGCTGAAGGTCCCCTTTGCCATGGCTGACGCTACGACACTGACCGAGGCCGGCTATGTGGGCGAGGACGTCGAGAACATCCTCCTCAAGCTGATCCAGAACGCTGGCGGGAACATCGCAGCGGCAGAGCGGGGCATCGTCTACATCGACGAGATCGACAAGATCTCGAAGAAGGGCGAGAACGTATCAATTACGAGGGACGTCTCGGGCGAAGGCGTACAGCAGGCCCTGCTCAAGATCATCGAGGGTACCCAGGCCAACGTGCCGCCGCAGGGTGGCAGGAAGCATCCCAACCAGGAATACCTCCGCATCGACACGACCAACATCCTCTTCATCTGCGGCGGGGCCTTCGTGGGCCTTGACCGCATCATCGAGAACCGTGTCGCCAAACACCCCCTCGGTTTCGGGGCCGATGTCAAGCTCAAGTCCGAGAAGAACTTCAAGGCCCTCTTCACGCAGCTCCATCCCGATGACTTCGTGAAGTTCGGACTCATTCCCGAATTCATCGGCCGCCTCCCCATCCAGGTGGGCCTCGAGGAACTGACGCGCGCCGACCTGCGCCGCATCATCACCGAGCCCAAGAACGCGATACTCAAGCAGTTCCAGGAAGCCTTCCGCATCGACAATGTGGAACTGATCTTCGACGATGGTGCGATCGATGCCATAGCTGACAAGGCCATCTCCCGCAACACCGGCGCGCGTGGCCTCCGATCGATCGTGGAAGCGCTGATGATGGAAATCATGTTCGACATACCGTCGATGGACGGGAGCAAGCGCGTCCTCATCGACGCAGGCTGCGTCACCGGCGCGGGGACTCCGACCGTGGAGGTCCTGAAGAAAAGCGCATGAGCTTCCTCGAAGCCCTGAAGGGGAACTCCACGCTGGAACTTCCCCTCGTCCATGTGCGCGATGTCGTTGTCTTCCCCAAGTCCATAACCCCGATTTTTGCCGGAACTAAATTTGCCGTAGCCTCTGCCGACGAAGCGGCAAAGTCGGAAAAGCGCGTGGTCATCTCCCTCCTGAAAGGAGCCCTCGACGACGGTAAGCCCGATATCGAGGTCCACGAGGTCGGCACCCTTGTCCGCATCATCCAGCAGGTTCGTCTTCCCGACGGTTCGGCGCGCCTGTTGGTGGAGGGCGAACGACGGGTACGCATCAGGAAGACTGCCTATCGCAAGGACCACCTCGTAGCCTTCGTGGAACCCATGCCTGACGACTCGGACCTCTCCGACAACAAGCTCCTGGACGCGACTATGAAGCTGGCCCGGAAGTCCTTCCAGCAGTACGCCGAGCTTGCACGGAAGATCCCTCCCGAAACCCTTGCCGCCGTCGAGCGGGTAGAGTCGCCGCACGAACTCTGCGACCTCGTGGCGGGCGCCCTCCAGGTGGGCGTGGCGCGCAAGCAGGAACTCCTGTCGCCCGAAGGTGCGACGGAAAGGCTCGAAGTCCTCGAGGCGACCCTCCAGGGAGAGATCGAGATCCTCACCCTCCAACGGAAAATTTCCGGCAGGGTGAAAAGCCGAATCGACCGCAACCAGAAGGAGTACTTCCTCCAGGAGCAGCTCAAGGAGATCAACAAGGAACTCGGCCGCGAGGGCGAGGAGCCTGAAACGGTAGAGCTTGAGAAGCGCCTTGCTGCAAGGAATCCTCCCCCCGAAGTATTGGCCAAGGCGAAAAAGGAGCTTGCGCGGCTCTCGAAGGTCCAGGCCCTCTCCCCCGAGGCCGGGGTTATTCGTACCTATTGTGAATGGCTCGCCGACCTCCCCTGGTCGGAACAGAGCGCCGACAACCGGGACATCGAATGCGTGGGCCGCGCACTGGACGAAGACCACTTCGGCCTCGAGCGGCCCAAGGAACGCATCCTCGAATACATTGCGGTACAGCAGCTCTCGGAGCGGGCACGCACGCCCCTCCTCTGCCTCGTCGGTCCTCCGGGGACAGGCAAGACCTCCCTTGGCCGCTCGGTCGCACGGGGTCTAGGCCGGGGCTTCGTCCGCTTCAGCCTCGGCGGCCTCCGCGACGAGGCCGAGATCAGGGGACACAGGAAGACCTACGTGGGGGCCCTGCCCGGCAAGATCATCCAGTCGATGCGCCGGGTGGCTACGGTCAATCCTGTCTTCCTCCTCGACGAGCTCGACAAGATGTCGAGCGACTTCCGAGGGGACCCTGCCTCTGCCCTCCTGGAGGTCCTTGATCCCGAACAGAACCTGGCCTTCGTCGACCACTACCTCGAACTTGCCTACGACCTGTCGAAGGTGCTTTTCATCGCCACCGCGAACTCTCTCCACGGCATACCCTACCCCCTCCTCGACCGCATGGAGATCATAGAGATCCCCGGCTACTCCGAGTACGAGAAGCTCGAGATCGCCAAGAAGTTCATAATTCCCAAGACCCTGGCCTCGAGCGGGCTTTCCGGGCCGAAGGTCTCGTTCCGGGACGCAGCCATCCTCGAGGTCATCAGGCACTACACGATGGAATCGGGCGTGCGGAACCTCGAGCGTGAGATCGCGCGCATGGCGCGGAAACTCGCCAGGGAGGCCGTCACCGCCGGATGTGCCACCGATCCCGAACGCCGGAAGTCCTGGTCGGCCACCGTAACCGCCAAGCGTGCCTCAAAGCTCCTGGGCAAGCGCCGGAGGGGGGATGACATCCTCATGGCCAACGGCGAGCCGGGGATAGCCAACGGCCTGGCCTGGACGGAAACCGGGGGCACACTCCTGCCCATCGAGGCCTCGCTTTTCGCCGGAGACGACGGACTCATCCTGACAGGGAACCTCGGCGACGTGATGAAGGAAAGCGCACGCGCTGCCTTCACCTACATCAAGAGCAGGGCCGCGGACTTCGGACTCAGCGAAAGCAGTTTCGCCCACCGCGCCATCCACATCCACGTCCCGGAAGGCGCGATACCCAAGGACGGACCTTCGGCAGGCCTCGCCCTGGCTGCGACGATGCTCTCGGCCTTCTCGGGCCTCGGGCTCAAGAGCGGCCTGGCGATGACCGGAGAGATAACGCTGACAGGGCGCGTGCTCCCTGTCGGCGGCGTGAAGGAAAAGATCCTCGCAGCACACAGGAACGGAATCCGGGTCGTGTTCCTGCCGGATGGCAACCGCCCGGACCTCGAGGATGTTCCGAAGGAAGTGCTCGAGTCGACCCAGTTCATCTTCTCCAGGACCATTGCCGATGCGCTGCTGGGCCTCTTTCCGGAGGGGAGCTTTCCCCTCAAGGCCCTACCCGCTGCCGGAACCTCATCCGCAGTGCCTTCCGTACCTCCAGAACCTTCCTCCATCCAGGCTTGACCCTCCCGGTCCCAGGGTTGTATCGTCCGTCCACGGGGTGGTCGGCGCGAAGGATGTGTTCCCGCCGATCTGAGAAAATACCCGAAGAACCTGATCCGGATAATGCCGGCGGAGGGAACCATGCGTCGTCGCATCCTTACAATTGCTATCATCTGTCCCGTAGTGGCCGCCTTCTGTGCTGCCACCCTCCTGTCATGCGCACGGCCCACAAAGGACCTCATCGTCTGGTCCTACGACTCCTTTGTCTCGGAGTACGGTCCCGGCCAGAAGCTCGCCGAGCTCTTCGGAAAGGAGACGGGAGTCCAGGTCGGATTCGTCTCGAAGGGAGACGGTGGCCAGCTCCTCTCGGCCCTCGCCTTCGAGGCCGACCGGCCAGTGGCGGATATCGCCATAGGCCTTGACAACCTCCTCCTTCCCAAGGCCCTCGCGCTCGGACTTTTCTCACCATACCGGCCGAAGGGGCTCGATGCTGTGGACCAGGTGCTCCGCATCGATTCCTCGAACCGCCTCGTCCCCTTCGACTACGGCTACTTCGCAATCATCTACGACTCCACAAGGACAAAGGAACTCCCGACCTCCCTGGCCGACTTCACGAAGGGCGCGTATGCGAAGCAGCTGATTCTGATGGATCCTCGGACCTCGACACCGGGTCTGGGCTTCCTCGGATGGACAAAGGCCGTCTACGGCAGGGGACTGTCCGCATATTGGAAGCTTCTCGTGCCCTCCATCCTCGTGATGACACCAGGCTGGGACACCGGCTATGGGCTGTTCACCTCGGGCGAAGCGCCCTTTGTGCTCTCCTACACAACGAGCCCCGCCTATCACCGAGAGGTGGAAAAGACCGAACGCTACAAGGTGCTCCCCCTGGCAGAGGGCAATCCCCTCGAGGTCGAGCTGGCGGGCATCCTGAAAGGCGCGAAAAACCGCAGCAATGCCGAACGGTTTATGGACTTCCTCCTCTCAGCCGAGGCACAGGCCATCCTGCCGACGACCCAGTGGATGTACCCCGCCCGCAGCGACACTCCGCTTCCTCCTGGCTTCCGCGACGAGGACAGACCCGTGAAGGTCCTCACCATCGATGCCGAGGGCCTCGTGGCAGAGGCTGCGGGTCTCATGGCGGAGATAGCCAGGACCCGATGAGCGAAGCGGTCCCCATTGTCGCAGGGAAACCGGCCGACAGGAGCCTGGCTATAGCCTACCCGGCCCCTGGAACCTATGTCGCTGGAGCTTCCTCATCCTTCGCGCGAAACGCAGCCCTCGCCCTCCTTCCGATCCTTGCGACCCTCCCCCTCGCTGCCCTGGTCCTTCGCATCGGCCCCGGGCAGGTCGTCGAAGCCTTTGGAAGGCTCTTCTCCGAGGGCAGGGGGCTGCCAGCCCTTGCCTTCGGCTTGAAACAGGCAGCGGGGAGCAGCCTCGTCGCCCTCCTTGTGGGACTGCCTGGGGCCTGGATCTTCGCAACCTGGCGCTTTCCCGGGCGCTCCCTGGCGCGGGCCCTCGCCCTCCTCCCCTTCTGCCTGCCCCCCGTCCTGGTCGCCCTCGGTTTTGTGCAGTACTACGGGCGAAACGGGATCGTGAACCAGGTCCTATCCGGGTTCGGCCTTCCTGGTTTCGGAGCTATCGGATTCCTCTACAGCCTGCCAGGGCTCTGCCTTGTCCACGGCTTCTACAATTTCCCCCTCGTCCTTGACCTGGTAGGATCGGCCCTTTCTGGCATTGCACCGACGAGGTCGGAGGCTGCACGGAGTCTCGGCGCTGGAAGGCTGCGCGCCTTTTTCGCCGGCACCCTTCCCGGCATCCTCCCATCGATCCTCGAAGCCGCAGCCCTGTCCTTCCTCTTCTCCTTTTTCAGCTTTGTCGTCGTCATGCTCTTTGCGCCCCTCGGCTCGGCCACCACTGAAACCGAGATCTGGCGCCTCTACCGCCTCGAAGGCGATCCTGCGGGTGCGACCGCCCTGGCTCTGGTACAGACCTTCCTGGCCTTGATGATCCTCGGGCTCCTGGCCTTCGGCGCCTCGAGGCTCAGCGCGCCCTCCTCAGAGGGCGTAGCAGGGAGGGAATCCCGTAAACCAGGCCCAATTGGATGGATCGCCATCGCAGGCTACGGATTCACGCTCGCCGTCCTTTTTTTCGGTCCCCTCCTCATGGTGCTCTTCGGCTCCCTGACCGACCGCCAGGCCTTCGGTGCAGCCAGCTTCCCTGCCATAGGCTCCTGGCTCCGGGTCCTGGGCTCGGGGCTCCTGGCAAGGGCCCTGGTGGATACCCTCGTCTCTGCCCTCCCTGCCGCCCTCATCGCGACAGCCTGCGGCTTTGTCCTTGCGAACCTCTGGAAGGGAAACCGCATGCGTGCGGACAGCCTCGCAAGCCTGCCCCTGGCTATTTCGGGAGTAGTGGCAGCTGCTGGATGGAGCCTCCTCCTCCCGACAGCGGGCCTGTGGGCGGTCATCCTTGTCGAGGCGCTGATTGCCCTGCCCTTTTCCCTCAAGACCTCCCTCCATGCCCTGTCCCTCCTCAAGGAGGAAGGCGCAGAAGCCGCGCGCAGCCTTGGGGCCTCGCCTTTGCAGGCCCTCCTCAGGATCAGGCTCCCTGCCATCCTGCCCTCCCTCCTTTCATCGCTTGCCTTTTCCTTCGCGCTCGCAGCGGGAGATGCGACAACGCCCCTTGTGCTGGGAGTGCCCGATTTCGAACCCCTCCCTCTGGCCATCTATCGCCTTGCTGGGGCCTACCGTTTCCCGGAGGCCTGCGTCCTTGGCGTCGTGCTCGCCCTGCTTTCAGGTTTCGCCTTCAGGGCCAAGGGCTGGACGTTTTTTCATGCTTGAACTCAGCGCCGTTGAATGGCAGGCAGAGGGTTTCGAGCTCAGCGCCTCTCTCCGCCTCGAGCGGGGTATGTCGGGTTTCGTGGTCGGCCCCTCGGGTTCGGGAAAGACCAGCCTGCTCAGGCTCATCGCTGGCTTTGCCAGGCCTGACCGGGGCCAGATCAGCCTGGGAGACCGGCGGATAGACGGGCTTCCTCCCGAGCGCCGTGGCATAGGCCTGGTCTTCCAGGGAGACAGCCTTTTCCCGACCATGAGCGTGCGCGCCAACCTGGAGTTCGGGCCCAGGATCGCAGGCATGGACCGCTCTGCGAGGGCCCATCTCGTGGAGAGCCTTGCGGAATCGATGGGGCTCACCGCGCTCCTGGACCGGGGGACCCGGTATCTGTCCGGGGGAGAGCGCCAACGAGTTGCCCTGGCACGAAGCCTCGCTACCAGGCCTGAACTCCTCCTCCTCGACGAGCCCCTGGCCTCCCTCGATCCTGGATCGCGCACTGCCCTGGGAGCTGAGATCGAGGCACGCACGCGGGCCCTCGGCCTGACTAGCCTCAGGGTGACCCATGACCTGGCCGAAGCCCTCGCCGGGGCTGACCGGATCTTCCTGATGGAGGGAGGGGCCATCATCGACTCAGGGAGCCCTGGTGGGTTGTACGAAAACCCCGCCAGCTCGAGGACCGTGCGCTTCCTGGGCTCTGGTCTTTCTGTTCCCATTCTGGCCTATGACCCAAGCGGCTGGCAGACCCAGCTCGGGAAACTGCCGCCCTCCTGCCAGGGGGTCCAGGTCGCTCCTGCGGAGGGCAGGGAACTTGTCGCCTTTTTTCCAGCCCGGGACGCGCGCATCCAGGGCGACGTGGCAACCCAGGATGCAGATATGTTTTCCACGAGGGCCCTGGTTCGTGGACTGCTGTTTCGGGGAACCCGAAGCGAGGCGGTCCTCGACCTAGGCGGAGATTCGGCGTGCTTCAGCCTGGAAGTCGCTCCCCTGTCTTCACTCCAGAAAGGGGAGAGCGTAGGCATAGCCTGGCCCCTGTCCTCGATCAGGATAATTCCCCGATAGCAGCGATTCCCTTGCAGGCTGGGGGAGGCTGACTAATACTTGGGGCATGGCAATGCACAGCGGGGGCCAGAGCTCCCACGAAGCAACCCATGCAGGCATCTTCTATCCCGAAGAGCCGGGCGAACTCAGGGATCTTGTAGCCAAGCTGCTTCAGGCTTCCCTCCCCTCAGCCTCCCCTGCCCTGGCAATACTCTCCCCCCATGCCTGCTTCGAGTACACAGGAGATCTTTCTGCCCAGGCCTGGAAGGCGGCGGAGGGAAGGAGCATACGAACCCTCGTGATCCTCGCGCCCTACCATGGCAGCACTGAAACGGCGATCTGGCTTCCGGAATCAAGCCGCTATTCCGGTCCCTTCGGAAGCTTCCCGGTAGATCGCGACGCCGTGGAAGGCCTGTCAGAGTGCGGAACACATTACCTGGTCAACGACATACACCACCTCGAGGAGCACTCCATCGAGGTCCAGCTGCCCTTCGCCGCAGCCATCTGCCCAGGAGCGAGCCTGGTCCCGGTCCTCGTGGGGGGCTGTGGCATGTCCCTGGTCAAGTCGCTGGCGACGGGCCTCAGGCTGGTTTTTGGAGCCTCGGCTTTGAGTACCCTCTTTGTTGTTTCGAGTGACCTCTGCTTCGGTACAAGCGCGGAGGATAGCCGCCGGGAATCGGACAATTACCAGGGACTCATCCTTTCCGGGGATTGGGAGGGTCTGGCGGCTTCGGCTGCATCGAAGCGCTCCTGTGGTGCTGCCTGCGTTGCTGCCCTCATCGCGAGCGGGCTTTCGGGCCGGGCAAGGATCCTGGCGCGACACGACGCAAAATCCGCGCGAGAGACCGACGACGATCCCTATGGCGAGTACGCCGCCATCGCCTTTGATCGACCGGGCCCGAGGCTGGCGGTTCAGCCTGGGCAGGAGGGACAGCCACGCTGACAGCCCTGGACGATACAACACGCCGTGCCTTGCTGGCCCTCGCCCGATCCTCGATCCGGGAAGCCTTTGGGGGGCACGATGTAGCACAAGCAGAGCTTCCCCCAGGCCTGGCCGCCACCAGCGCGGCTGGAGCCTTTGTTACGCTCAAGCGTGCGGAGAGGCTGCGGGGCTGCATCGGAAGGATGGAGGGTGGGGGTCCCCTGCCTGCGCTCATCGCCGAGATGGCGCGGGCAGCAGCCTTCGAGGATCCGCGCTTCCGCCCCCTGGGGCCGGGAGAACTCGATGAATGCTCAATTGAAATAACCCTCCTCGGACCCCGACAGGAGATTGGATCGGTCGAGGAAATAGAGGTCGGACGTCATGGGGTATGGCTCTCGCTGCGAGGAAGATCCGCCGTCTTCCTGCCCCAGGTTGCCATCGAGCAGGGCTGGGACAGGAAGCAGCTCCTCGATGAACTGGCCTTGAAGGCAGGCCTGCCTCCCGGGAGCTGGGCCGACGCAAAGGCTAGGCTCATGGTCTTCGAAGGCCTCGCCTTCGGCGAGTCAGGGGACTGAGCCTTCGGATGCAGCCGGCGGAAGTGGAGCCATCGGCCCTGAACCCCTCCGCCGGCCTGTCCCGGTCCTCCCGAATAGCCGCTTTTTCAGCACCTTGAAATAGAAAGCCCTGAGGCCCTCGAGGATGCTCCAGAGCGCGTAGAGGGGGGGACTGAAGGCATAGTCCCAGGATCCTGCGTAATGGACGACCCTCCCCCCGAAGCCGGTCTTGAAGCGGTACAGGCCCGCCATGGGGTGTTCCGGATCGTCGGTGGGCGGTATGCCGTAAAAGTCATAATTAGTACAAGCGGCGGAGCGGGCGGCCCTGATGGCGGCCCATTGGAGTGCATAGGCGGGCATGAGGGAACGGCCCTCGTCCGAGGATGCGCCGTAGAGGTAGCTAGCCTGCCTGCCGGAAAACAGCGTGATGATGGCCGCAAGGGGGCGGCCCTCGTGCCGGGCGACCCAGAGGCCCAGTTCGGGTGGCCCGGCCCCCTCCCCTCCCTCCCCGGCAGAGGCAGATACCGCCTCGAAGAGGGCCTCGTAGTAGGACCTCGGATGGATGGCGATCCTGTCGCGGAGCGCAGTCTCTTCATACAGGGCATAGAAGACCGAGAGGGCCTGGGGGCCCTCATTTGCCACAGTTACGCCTTTTTTTTCAGCGAGCCTGACGTTGTACCTCCACTTGGGCTTCATCGAAGAGAGGAGGGCCTCCGGCGGGGGACCGAGGTCGAGGAGGACGCTGTCAGGGGGCTGCACGTCGCTGGCCGCCTTCCTCAGCGGCCTTTCGAAGCGAGGGCGGGCCACAGGCATGGTGGCTGTCGCGGTGGCAGCCGGAGGCAGAACCGGAGACTCATCATAATACCAGGGACTGTCGAAGCGCAGGAAAAGGCAGGAGGGTGGAAGGAAGGCCCGGAGGGAACGCCCCAGGACCGAGAGGAGCTCCGAGCGCAGGGCCTCGGGGCAGTCGAGGTCCGGGCCGCCGGGGACGTAGGCGAAGGACAGGGGGCCGGCGAGTCGGCGGAGCAGCACGGAAAGGCCAAAGACCTCGGGGAGGGCCCCATCCCAGCCCTCCGGATGGCAATCGAAGGAGTATGAAGTCCATCCAAAGCGGCCCTTGAAACCGGCCCAGAGAGCGCTCTGGAGAAAGCCGGAGGAATCCGCAGAGAGCCCCTGGAGGCGGGGAACAAGCCTCAGGGACCGCTCCTGGGGGTTGGCGCGCTTCTGCAGGCCTGCGTCCCTGACCTCGCTCAACCCACATCCCCCTCGGGGACCGTGGAGAACCTGAAGGGTTTCCCTCCCGCGAGGAGCCTCGAAGAACCTATGTATGCTGTTCCGCCCTCGGCCCGGATCGGAACGGAGAAGAAGGTATCCACGTCGATCTCCGGCTGGACCTGGGTCGCGGCATCCATGCCCTCGAGGATGATGCGGTCACCGGGGATGGCAGCCCCCGCATCGAGGACCTCGCAGGATTCCTTGCCACCTTCAGGCCTGCTCCGCGAGGCGGCCAGGAGCATGCCCCGGCTCTCGACGCCACGCAGCCTTGCCGGCCGGAGATTGTTCACCAGTACTATCATTTTACCAAGTAGTTCTTCTTCCTTGTAATAGGGAACGATTCCGGAGACGATGACACGCTCGGCGACCGAACCGTCCGCATTGCGTGTACCGTCATCGAGGGTCTCGATGTAGAGCTTGTCGGCCTTGGGATGACGCTCTACCTTGATGATGCGCGCGGCGCGGAGATCGATGAGCCTTGCAAAGCGCTCTTCGACGGGCAGGTCGGCCAGGGGGGCCACGAAGGGCGGCTTCGGTGGCTGTGCTGCTGCGGCAGCGCCCGCGGCGGG
>CAIJMU010000176.1 GCA_903821875.1 uncultured Spirochaetota bacterium | reverse complement strand
GCACGTCCGCATCGCGACGACGGAAACCCTGTAAAAAAATCCGGGCTCTCGGGGAAATCCGGGAACCCGACTCAATTGTCAACAGAATCTGCGAGACAGGAAAGCGTGAGAAAGATTGTCAGATCAATGTGCGCGGCGACACCTGCCCTTCGCTACTTTCTCGAGGACATACCCGAACTCCCTGTGATCGCCGCAGGTTCCCTTCTTGAGTTCACCCTGGCAGACCATTTTTTTTCAATGCCGGTAGGCAGGATTTCGTACTTCCATCTTGGGCCGCTTTCCTTTGGCGAATTCCTGCTGGCCGCCGATCCTGAACTGCACAACTTCTTCGCCGGGTGGAAACTCGGAGACGAGCTGCCCGAGAGTCGGCACCAGAAACTGCTTCAGCGCCAGCGGGAGTACCTTTTCGTCGGAGGGATGCCCGAGGCGGTCCATACCTGGCTGGAATCGGGGCTTTTCAGCGATGTGCAGCGGGTACAGCGGGATATCGTCGATACCTACATCGATGACTTTGCGAAATACGCAAAGCAGTCGCAGCTGCTTCGTCTCCAGGGAATCTTCCGCAAGGTGCCCGCCCAGCTGGGCCGTAAGGTGAAATATTCGAGCCTCTCTCCCGACGACCGAAGCGCCGAGGTCAAGGGAGCAATCGACCTCCTCTGCAAGGCAAGAGTGTGCAATTATGTCTATCATTCAAACTGCTCCGGAATCCCCCTTGGAGTGGGGCAAGATTCCTCGGTATTCAAGCTGCTCTTCCTCGATGTAGGTCTGGTCAGTCTGCAGCTTGGCCTCGATTGGGTCCAGGTTCAAAGGCTCGACGAGCGAAGCCTGCTGAACGAGGGCACGCTGGCTGAGCAGTTTGTCGGACAGGAGTTGCTTGGAAGGCATCACGGCATCCAGGCACCCGAACTCCATTATTGGCTCAGGGAGGGACGGAGCAATAACGCGGAACTGGATTTCGTGATCCAGCAAGGCGCGGGCATCCTACCCATCGAAGTAAAAGCGGGGAAGAGTGGGACCCTGAAATCGCTCTACCAGTTCCTCGGTGAGAAAAAGATTCCCCGCGCTCTGCGTTTCGACCTCAATCCCCCCTCCATCCAGACCCTCAAATTCGGCGTGGCTACCAGCGAACTCATCTCCCTGCCGCTCTACTTCGCGGGCAGGACCCTGGAGTTGCTTCAGTGACGGTTTAAGGGTGCTGACTCCCCGCTGCATCCGACCCCGCTCATCAGAGCGCGAACTCCTTCCTCGCCGCCACCTTCCGTGAAGTCCGCGGCAGCGTCCACGCGATGCCCATGACGAGTCCGAGGATTGTGGAAATCCATACGCCGACCATCTTGTGCACCAGTGCTGTCCATGGCGACAGGGCTGCGAGGCCCGAGGCGTCGAGGTAGAGTTGGTAGACGAAGCCTGCGGCATAGGAAATACCTATCAGGAGAATAAAGAGAAGGAGTCCGTTGAGCCAGGGCTTCCGCGTCGTCGTCGGGCGTCGGCCCGACCAGAGGTCGCCCACTGTCCAGTCGCCGGCCGCGCTGAAGCAGCACACGATCAGTATCAGGAAGGTTGTTCCCCAGTCCTGCTGGGCGCGTGAAGCCGTGATGGTCGGTCCCGCTGCGGCATAGCCCGCGGCGATCATGAGGCCCAGCACGAGGTTGATGGCGGTCATGAGGACGAGGCGCGGGACCAGGTGTTCTGCGATGAAGTACCAAGGCCCCAGGACAGGCGTGGCCATGGCCGGCCGCGCGAGGAAGCTCTCGTTCTCCGCGACGACTTCGGGAAGGGCGCGCCTGAGCGTGAAGGCAACTGGAACTGACAGGCCCACAATCAGGATGAGGCTGAGGACGAGGGGCGAAACGCTGACACCGACTGCGGAAAGAATGAGGACAAAGCCGGTGACGACTGCGGTGGAAACCAGGGAAGCGGGGAGGGCGCTTGGCAGGACGTGACGCCAGGGGCTGCGTGTCGCTGTCTTTTCGGTGGCTCCCGGCGCTCTCCGGGTCTCCGGGGCGATGTCGCCGCGTATCAGTTCCTTCCTCACCTGGGAAGCGGTGTCGACGCTGAGGAGTACTCCGAAGGAGAGGATGACCATGGCAGCGTAGGCGAGGGCCCAGGGCAGCGAAAACGAGGTTGCGGGGTTGAAGCCGGTCATGGAAAGGAGGGGGATTATTATTGCGATGACGACGACAGCGCCGATGATCTTTGTTGCTACGAGGGATTTATCGCTCTTGGGCCGCTTGAGTTGGCCCTCAGGCTGCCCTGGCTTTGCCTGGGGCCCCTTCAGTGGCTTTACGTTTCCCCCTCCGATCTTCAGTACTAGAGGCATATCTGACGTGGACGCGGGGAGCTCGATGGTGAGGTTACGGCCTGCCTGGGTGACTGCGACAGCCCCCGAGGGCGTCGCGGGCATAGCGCCGAGGACCGTGACCCTCGCCCCCGCCGGCAGTGCGAGGTCAAGGATGGTCACACTTCCTGCAACAGGCGCCTCCGCAAAGATGGCATAGAGGTCATCACCCTTGCAGGTAAAGCGGAGCTTGCCTCCCAGCGAGGTCAGGCCGGAGGGTCTTGTCCAGGGCCTGGTACCGTAGATGGCCTCGCCATTGGCTGCAAGCCAGGCGCCCATGCCGTCGATACAGTCCTTTTGGATGCCCTGGAAGCTGCCGCCCGGCTTGGGGCCGATGTTGAGGAGGAGGTTGCCATTGGAACTTACGACGTCGGCAAGGAGACCGATGCCCTCGGTGGCCTTCAGGAAGTTGGCCTCGGGCTCGTTGGCCGTGTAGCCGAAGGAATGTCCGATTCCCCTCACGCATTCCCAGTGCCGGTCCAGGATCTTGTCCGAGACGTGGTACTCCATCGTGGAATAGTCGAAGGGGACTCCGGGATCAGAGGGCCTGGGCTTGAGCATGATCTGCTTTGCGCCCCAGTCGGCCACTGCACGCATGAGGGGCTTCCTGAGTGAGAGCCTGAACTCGTCGCTCGCCTGCATCCAGCGGTCGTTGACCAGCCCATCGGGCACGGCTTCGTAGTAGTCGGCGAGAAGCTTGAGGTAGCGCCCATGAGCTGGATAGGCGATGTCGTTCCAGAGGATCGACGGTCGGTAGCGCGCGATGAGTTCGCGGTACTGGGCTTCCGCATAGTCAGCGTATTCCTGGCTCGGGTTGCCGTTTGTCAGCATGTCAGCGGCAATGCGGATGGGCTCCTCACTCCAGGTCCAGTCGAGGGCACCCGAATAGTAGAGGCCCATTTTCATGCCGCGCTTCCGCACCGCCTCGGTGAGTTCGCCTACAACGTCGCGGGTTGTATGGAAACCGGGCATGCGCGGATTGGGCACTGCGCTGGGCCAGAGGCAGAAGCCGTCGTGGTGCTTGGTAACGAGGACAACATAGCGAGCGCCGGCCGCCTTGAAGCTCTCCGCCCAGGCTTCGGGGTCCCAGTCAGCGAGGGTCGCGTTGAAACTCTCCTTGAAGCTCGCATAAGGATAGTCCGCGCCCCAGGTATCCCTGTGATGCTCCCAGACAGCTCCTTCCCCCATACGGAGGCCGTTCTGGTACCATTCAGAGTAGGGGTTGTATCGAAAATAGGTCTCAAAGCCCTCCTTCCTGATTACATCATGGAAGTCACCCTTTTCGGTGGGCGCCCAGGCGGGGATGGTGGAGAGGCTCCAATGGACGAATATCCCGAACTTGGCTTCGGTAAACCATGCGGGGACAGAATGGAGCCTGAGCGAATTTGGATCGGGGGTGTAGGACATGGGCCACTTTAGGCCCGGGCCTGATTCCTGTAAAGCGAGTGCGGAAAGTGGAAGTCCTCCTCGTATTCTTGTGATGCTGCAGACCCAAGGGGGGGGGGCTGGGTGCCGTGACCAGGGGGTGAATAGCAAATTTAGCCTGCTTTTCGCTCTTTATAGCAAGAAGGACGCGATAATTTAGCAATATTGGGCAGGAAGTTATGTATTTTAGCAAAATTTTAGTTGACGTTCTCTGAGGAAGTGCTAGTCTCAAAGACCACTATCGACTGCTGTAGAAGGAGGATCCCAACATGAAGAGATTCGGCCAGGTCATCCGCCTCAAGCCCGGAGTCCTTGAAAGCTACAAGAGCTACCACGCTGCCATCTGGCCCGAGGTGGCAAAAACCATCAGCGCCTGCAACATCAAGAACTACTCGATCTACCACAAGGACGGTGTCCTCTACGCCTACATGGAGTACCATGGCTCCAATTTCGACTCTGACATGGCGAAGATGGGCGAGGATCCCAAGACGCAGGAGTGGTGGGCCATCATGAAGCCCATGCAGGATCCCATACCCACGCGCTCCGCTGGCGAGTGGTGGGCCGACATGGAAGAAGTCTTCCACCAGGATTGAGGGAGTTATGACGAAACCAGCCCGTACAGCCAATTGCCTCGCGAAGGCCGACAGGGTGCGCAAAACCCTCCACCATGAGGAAGCCGACCGCATCCCGATCTCCGATTTCTACTGGACGACCTTCGTCAACCGCTGGAAGAAGGAGAAGAACCTTCCTCCCGACACCGATATCTACAGGTATTACGACCTCGACTGGATCTGCATCACGCCGAACATGGATCCGCACATCAAGAGCTTCACTGTCATCAAGGAAACCGAGGATGACGTAATACTGAAGACAGGCTTCGAGGCAACCATCCGCAAGAAGCTCGGCACCCAGATGCCCTATTTCGAGCACTTCGACACGGACGACCTCGAGAAGATGGCTGCCTTCAGGTTTGACGATCCCGATGACCAGCGCCGCTTCTCGCAATCTGGCGACGATCAGCTCAACGGAGTCGGGGACGTTATAAGCCGGAACCTGCCAGCCTGGATCGACCGTGTGAAGTCCTACTACGCCGACTTTCCCGTCTTCGGTTCGATCTGCGAGGCCCACGAGTATGCCTGGCGCATCATAGGCTCGGAGAATGTCCTCCTATGGATCGCCCTCTATCCCGATGAGTTCGGCGCCTTCGTCAAACGGATCGGGGACTTCCTGACCAGCTACCTCCGTGCGCAGATCAAGGCAGGAGAGGGCATGCTCGACGGCATGGTCCTCTGGGGCGATGTGGCCTACCGCAACGGCATGCTCTTCTCTCCCGACATGTGGAGGGAGCACTTCAAGCCAATTACCAGGGAATTGATCTCGATCTGCCACGAAAACGGCCTGCCGGTCATCTACCACGGCTGCGGCAACGCGAGCGAGATTTTTCCCGACTTCGTCGAGATGGGCCTCGACGCCTACAATCCCCTCGAGTCCAAGTCGGGACTCGACGTAGTGGAGATCCGCAAACAGTACGGGCATACGATGGGCTTCTGCGGCAACATCGACGCCATTACCTGGGCCAACGCACCCCTGCCTGAGCTCGAAGAGCTCGTGCTCAGGCGGCTCAACGCGGCCAAGGGTGGAGGTTACCTGCCCCAGTCCGACCACTCGGTGCCGAGCAACGTCTCGGCCGAGCGCTACGAGTTCGTGCTCAACCTCCTCAGGAAGTACGGGAAGTACCCACTCGAACTCGGGAAGCATGACATTCCCTCCCTCGGTACGGTGCGATGACTTCAAGGGAACGGGTGATAGCCGCCATCGAGCACCGGCAACCTGACCAGGTTCCGGTGGATCTGGGCTCGAACCCCAGCTCGGGCATCTCGGCCATAGCCTATTCCGGCGTAGCGAAACTCCTTGGCCAGAGCGACACGAGGCCGAAGGTCTACGATGTCGTTCAGGAGCTCGCCCAGCCTGATGACTGGATGCTCGACCGCTTCGGTGTCGATGTCGTGGACATCGGCCGGGCCTGGAACGACAGGCCCGGCGACTGGACGCCGATGGCCATGCCCGAGGGATCGACCTACCTCTATCCTTCCTGGTTCATGCCTGTGCGGAAGGGCGACGATTTTTTCGCCTACGATGCCGAGGGTACCCTGATCGCGCAGCGGCCCTTCGGCGCCACCTTCTACGACGAGCGCTGCTTCCCCTGGGAAGACGGCTATCCCGCGGACTATTCCGGCCTGCCAAAAGCCATGGGCAAGGTCCTGTGGTCAGCCCTCGTCCACTCGCCCTGGGACCATGCCTCCGAACCCGACTTCTGGAAGCAGCTCCGGGAGCGGACCCTGGCCCTCCGCGCAAAGACCGACCGTGCGCTGATGATCGTCGTGGGCTGCAACCTCTTTGAGTGGGGCACCTTCATCCGCCGCCTGGACAACTTCCTCATGGACATCTACTCCGACGAGGAAAACGCAGTCCGCCTCCTCGACGCCCTCATGGAATCGCACATGGCTACGCTGGCGAAGGTTTGCGAGTCGGTGGGCGACATCGTTGACGTCCTCCGTTTCGGCGATGACCTCGGGCACGAGGGCGGACCCTTCATGTCGCCGGAAATCTACCGGCGTCTGTTCAAACCCCGGCACGCGGAACTGGTAGCCTACGTTAAAAAGCACAGCACTATGAAGACATTTCTCCATTCCTGCGGTTCGATCCACGAGCTGATCCCTGACCTCATCGAGGTGGGCTACGACGTGCTCAATCCCATGCAGACCAGCGCCCGCGACATGGGGCCCGAGAAGCTGAAGCGCGAATTCGGCCAGGACATCACCTTCTGGGGCGGTGGCATAGACAACCGTACCGTGCTGAACCAGGCAAGCCCCGAGGGGGTGAGGGACGAGGTACGGAGGCGCCTTGAAATCCTGGCGCCTGGCGGTGGTTATATTTTCAACACAGTGCACAACATACTCCCCGACGTACCAGCGGCCAATGTCATCGCCCTCTTCGACGCTGTTGCTGAATGGAATGGAGTGACCCCATGAGCCGGGGGGAAGTAGCGACCTGTTGTGGTGTCGGTCCCCTCTGGACAAATCGGAATATTCATAGGCATATTGTCTTTTTTTGTTGTTGCGCCGGGCTGGGTACGAGCCTAGGATTCAGTGACGCGGCAGGGAAATCGGCGATGTGCGGCAGGAGCGGCAGGTGAACGAAGAGTCGATGGGGCTGGCCCTCGAGATGAAGGGAGTCCGCAAGAGTTTTCCCGGGACGATAGCGGTCGATGACGTAGACTTCGAGGTCCGCCCAGGGGAGGTCCACGCCCTGGTCGGGGAGAACGGGGCGGGAAAATCGACCCTCATGAAGATGATCGCCGGCTCCTTTGACGATTACGAGGGCCAGATCATCGTCAAGGGCAGGGAGGTCAGGCTCCATACCCCGACCATCGCGAAAAAGTTCGGTATTGGGATGATCTACCAGGAGCTCAGCCTGGCCCGGCCGATCAGCATTACGGAGAACCTCCTGGCTGGACGGCTGCCACGGAAGGGTCCCTTCCTCGACAAGCGTCTTGCGAAGCGCCAGGCCAGGTCCCTTCTTGAGGGAGTCGGCCTCGACCTCGATCCAGACCTGCCCATCGAGGACATAAGCCAGCACGAGGCCCAGCTCGTCGAGATAGCCAAGGTTCTGGGCAACGATCCCATAATCCTCGTGATGGACGAACCGACTTCGGCCCTTTCCCGCGAGGAGGTGGAACGTCTCTTCGCGATCATCGACCAGCTCAGGAAGCGCGGCATAGCGATCGTCTACATCTCCCACCACCTGCCTGAGATCTTCAAGATCGCCGACCGGGTCACGGTCATGCGCGACGGCAAGAAGATAGCAACTAAACCTATCGGAGAGGTCACGCGCGAGGAGATCGTGCAGATGATGGTCGGCCGCTCCGTCAAGGAATTCTACAAGCGCCAGGAGCGGACGATCGGCGAGGCGAGGCTCAGGGTCAAGGGACTCTCACGCTTCGGCTTCTTCCACGACGTGGACTTCGAGGCGCGCCGGGGCGAGATCCTCGGCATCTGCGGACTCTCCGGGGCGGGGCGTACCGAACTGGCACGCGTCCTGGTCGGGCTCGATCGGGCCGACGCCGGCAGCATCGAAGTCGACGGGTCACCGGTCCGGGGTTCCACGATGGCTGAGCACCTCGAACAGGGCATCGCCTACCTCACCGAGGACCGCAAGATCGAAGGTCTGGCCCTCAGGCTTGCGGTCGATGACAACATCCTCTCTGCTATCATCGACCGGCTCTCCTCAGCCTCGGTCTTTTCGAAGTCGAAGGGTATGCAGCGCGTGAGGGCACTCATAGGCGAGCTGTCGATCTATCCGCCTGATCCCTCAAGGACGGTCGGCAACCTTTCGGGAGGGAACCAGCAGAAGGTCCTCCTGGCCAAGTGGCTGGCCTCGGAACCCAAGGTCCTCATCCTCGATGAGCCGACGCGCGGCGTGGACATCGGCGCGAAGATGACCATACACTCCTCGATCGAAAAGCTGGCCCGCCAGGGCTGCACGGTCCTCCTCATCTCCTCGGACCTGCCCGAGCTCGTGGGCCTCACCGACCGGGTCATGATCATGCGGAAGGGGCACTTCACGAGGGAGATGGATTACGGCGAATGCAGCGAGGAGAGCCTCCTCCTTGCCGCCAACGGTGATGTCGGCACAGGTGAGGGGAGGGCTTCATGAGCGACAACAGAGGTCCAGCGCCTGATGGCGCCACCGATGGCGCCGCCACGGCACAGGCTGACACAAGGAGCGTGAAGACCGGCTCCCTGTCGAGCCTTGTCAACACGGCGGGGGTCTACGGCATAGCCCTGCTCTTCCTGGTGCTGGGAGCAGTCCTCCAGTTCACCGGAGCCATCGGGAACTTCCTCTCGCCCCAGAACCTCCTCAACATCGTCGACGCCGTAGCCCTCGTGGGCATCGTCGCGGTGGGCATGTCCTTTGTCACCTATTCGGGCAATTACGCGGATATGTCGGTACCCACGACGATGGGTCTGACCGGCTACATCTGCATCGAACTCCTGCGCTACGGTTTCATACCCGCCATAATCGGCGCCATCGGGGTCAGCCTCCTCATCGGGGTCCTGAACGGATTTGTGGTAGGCAAGTTCAAGGCCAATCCCATCATCTGGACCCTGGCCGTCAACTACGTGACCATGGGCATCATACGCCTCGTATGGGTCAACAAGCAGATCTACCCCGACATGAAGGGGTCGAGCCCCGATGTGGTAGCCCTCTTCGACGCCATCTACCGGCTCCGTTTCTTCAAGCTCATAGGATTACCCCTAGTGATCCTCATACTACTGGTAGTCATCGGCCAGTTTGTGCTCACAAAGACCTCCTTCGGGGTCAAGCTCAAGCTTACCGGCTCCGCCCCCAAGGCGGCCAAGCTCTCCGGCATACCGATCGAGACCGTGATCATGACCTCCTTCGTCCTGGCCGCGTTCACAGCGGCCATCGCGGGGCTGGCGGTAACCTCGCTGTCGCGGGTCGGCGCCTGGTACAACGGCGCTGGCTACGACTTCAAGGCAGTTACTGCCATCGTAATCGGCGGCATGACCCTCGCAGGCGGCCGCGGAACCATCCTCGGGGTCCTGGGCGGTTCGCTTATCATAGGAATACTCAACAACATCATGACGCTCATCGGGATTGGGACCTTCTCGCAGGACATGGTCCGAGGCGCAATCTTCATCCTCGTGGTCGGCATCAACGCCAAGTCGCTACGAAGCCTCGGGAGGGACGATGCGTAGGTCCGGAAAAATCAACTTTCTCGCGCAGGGCGATAAGTACAGGATTTACATTCTTTTTGTCGTCATATTCGGATTCATGTCGATCTTCGCTCCGAAATTCTTCAGCGTTTTTAATTTCACGACGATCCTCAACGCCATCGCGATGAACGCGACCGTCGCCATAGGATTTACGGTCGTGATGATCTGCGGACAGCTGGATCTCTCGATCGGCACGGTCATAACCTTTGCAGGGTGCCTGACCTTGGGACTCCAACCCCTTCTCGGGTTTCCCGGCTCCATCGCTGTAGCCGTGCTCGGAGGCGCCTTGGTCGGTTTCCTCAACGGAATCCTCGTCGCCAAGGCCAAGATCAATTCCTTCATCGTCACTTTAGGCACGATGACCATCCTGCAGGGAGCCATTTACCAGTATTCAGGCGGCAATTCCATCAGCGTCACGACCGACGAGGCTTTCGCCATTTCCGATTTTCTCCAGGTGAGTCTTCTCCCCCTCCTCACCCCTCGCATTCTGATAACCTTGATCCTCGTAGTCGCCGTGGAATTCATGCTGCGGAGAACACGGGCCGGACGCAACTTCTACATCGTGGGCGGCAACCGCAACACGGCCTGGCTTGCAGGCATCAACACCGACCGCTATCTGATCGGCGCCTTCGTGCTTTCAAGCGTCATGGCCGCCATCGGTGGCGTCGTCTCGGTGCTGGTTTCCACCGCCGCCACGCTCAAGCTTGGCGAGATTTCCCTGATGTATGTAATCTCGGCCACCATCATCGGCGGCACGGCCATGTCCGGAGGCAAGGGCGGAGTCCTTCGCAGCGTCATCGCCATCTTGAGCCTCGAAATGCTCTACACGGGGATCATCCTTTTCGGCCTCGGCAACGAGGTGAAGATTTTCTTTGCGGGACTAATCCTGGCCTACGTGGTACTCTATGAAGCCTATGCGACCTACCGGCACGAAAAGAACCTTGGCCAGCGGCCCGAGCTCATGAAGGAACTCGCTACCAGGCTCAGCACTAAGGAAAAGAAGCTGCTCGGTTCGCGAGGAGCATAGACGTCATTCGGTGATGGGGTGCTTGAGTGGCCCGCATCATCCAACCTTAGTTGACCGCGAGGTCGTTGAAGGTGCTAATGTTTGGTTCCATTACCGGAGCGCCCCCTAGGGGCGGTGACCGGAGGGATATATTCGCAGAGGAGGAAGTTTGATGAAGAAACTAGCGTTCATCGCATTGGCGATCGCACTGGCTGCGTTCGTCGCCGTTCCGCTGATCGGCCAGACGGCCGCGCAGAAGGCTAATCTGGCCGCATCGCTCAAGATCGACACGAGCAAGCTCTTGTCAGCGGACAACCAGCTGCTTCTGGCTCCCTCGACCGACAACCGCAAGGTGCCGAAGCGCCCCGCCGATCCCAACAAGCTCCCGGAAACCGATCCCCTCCACTGGTACGACATGGAGTGGGCGGGCTGGAATGTCAAGCCGACCAACATTCCCAAATCTCCCATGACAGGAGCCATCGGCAAGAAGGTTATCTTTATCGTTCACGGTGACCATCCCTGGACCACCGCCTGTATCCTGGGCGCACAGAAAGTCGCCGACGCCTACCAGATGGAATTCAAGGCCCTATCTCCGAACTGGGACAAGGTTGTCCAGGACCAGATGATCGACCAGGCTATCGCCGAAAAGCCCGACATGATCCTCCTCATCCCGCTTGATGCCAAGGGCGCAGTCCAGCAGGCCCGCAAGATCAACCAGGCCAAGATTCCTCTCCATCTCTTCAACATGCTCCCCGATGCCGCCGCCCTCAACTACTCCCTCGGCTGGACCGGTCCGGATGATTTCGGCCAGTTCCGCCTTCTCGCCCGCGCCTGGGCAGACGAACTCAGGAAGCGCAATCCCGGCGCCAAGAGCATCGGCGTAGCCTATGTTCAGCACGCCCCCGGCGGCTCGCCCTTCTTCGCTCGCTCCTTCGGCCCCATCTCCGAACTCGCCGGCTACGCCAAGGAGATCAAGACCCTCGTCGCCGCCTCGCCGACCCCCGCCACCTTTGACGCCAATACCACGATGCAGCTCGTCTCCGACTGGATCACCAAGTACGGCGATGACCTCAAGGGTATCTGTGCCTCCGACGACTCCGCCCAGGCCCTCGGTATCTTTGAGGCCCTCGAGAAGGCCGGACGCAACGACATCGTCGTCGTGGCTGCCGGAAACTCCAAGCAGGGCATGGACCTCGTAAAGGACGGCAAGCTCTTCGGTATCACCTACCAGACCGCCGAAGGCGACGGAGCCCTCTCCGTCCAGTACGCCGCCGACTGGTTCAATGGTAAGAAGCTCGCCGTTCGCCAGAACCTCGCGCAGCACATCATCACTGCCGAGGATGTGGAAGGCTTCTACCCACCCCAGTGGTAAGAGCCTGATTGTCGGGAGCCGGCTACTGGAATCCCTGCCGGCCTCCGATCTGCTTTCCTGAAGCCCGTCCCCAGGCGCATCGCGCGCTGCGGGGCGGGCTTTTTTTGATGCCTTGTGCGGCGCCAATATTTCGGAATAGCATACCGTCATGAACTACGCAGTCATTACCGCGATCGGTCCCGACAGGATCGGCATCATGGACGACATCGCCGCCGAGGTCGTCAGCGCCAAGGGCAATATCGAGGAGCTCAAGGCCGCCGTCCTCGGTGGCGAGTTCGCGGTGATCATGCTCGTCTCAGGCGGAGCAGGCATCGTAGGCGACCTCGAGCGCGGACTTTCGGGATCAGCCGCCACCAAGGGCCTGGCCCTGACGATAAAGGCCACCGGAAAACCAGCACCGGTTACCGGTATCCCCTACCTCGTCGAGACTGTGTCGCTCGACACACCCGGCCTAGTGCACTCGATTACGGCAATACTGCGCGCCCGTGGCTTCAACGTCGAGGACCTGGAGTCGAGTACGGAGGCAGCCCCCTGGACTGGCGCTCCCCTGTTCCGGATGAAGGTCCGCGTCATCGCCCCGGTGGGAGCCAAGGTTGCCGCCCTGCGCGCCGACCTCGCGAAGGCCGCAGAGGAGCTGGACATCGACGTATCGATCCATCCCCTCACTGCCAATTCCTCGGAACGCTGAGCTTCTCTTACTCACTATGAGCATTTTCTGGAGCAGGGGCATCGCCGCCCTCGAGGCCTATGTGCCGGGCGAGCAGCCGCAGGATGGCGGCTGGGTCAAGCTCAACACCAACGAAAACCCCTACCCGCCCTCACCCCTGGTCCTCGAGGCCATGAAGGCGGCCGCGGACGGAAAGCTCAGGCTCTATCCCGATCCCGAGTGCTTATCCCTCCGCCAGACCATCGCGGACTATCACGGGCTTTCGAAGGACGAGGTCTTTGTCGGCAACGGCTCGGACGAGATCCTGGCCTTTGCCTTCGCTGCCTTCTTCGACCACGGGGAGACGCTCCTCTACCCGGACATCACCTACAGCTTCTATCCGGTATATTCCAGGTTTTTCGGGATCGAGGCCGCTACGGTTCCGGTGAACGCTGACTTTTCGATACCAATTGAACCCTTCTTGTCGGCGAACGGCGGCGTGGTCCTGTCCAACCCCAACGCGCCGACCTCCCTCGGCATTCCGCTCGAAGGCATCCGGAAGATTGCTGGCCATAACCTCGAAAGGGGGAGGGTCCTGGCTGTGGACGAGGCCTACGTCGACTTCGGCGCCGAGACCGCCATCGGGCTCATCGCAGACCACCCGAACCTCCTGGTGATCCGCACCCTGTCCAAGTCCCGCTCGCTCGCGGGCCTCCGCGTCGGCTACGCCCTCGGGCAGCGCGACCTGGTGGAAGGACTTGGCCGCGTGAAGAGCTCCATCAATTCCTACACGATCGACCGACTGGCCCTGGCTGGTGCCCAGGCTGCCTTCGCCGACGAGGACTATTTCAGGGCTACAACCGCAAGGATCGTGGCAACCAGGACGAGGGTGGCGCGCGAACTCGCTACGCTGGGTTTTTCCGTTTGCGATTCGCGTGCCAACTTCCTCTTCGTGAGCCACCCCGCGGTGCCAGCTGCAACCCTCTACGCGAGACTGAGGGAAAAGAAAGTGTTGGTACGATACTGGAACAAGAGCCGCATTTCCAACCACCTCCGCGTAAGCGTGGGGACCGAAGAGGAGATGACAACCTTCCTTGAGGCAGTCAGGGGCATCGTGGGTTGATTCTCCTGCTGCGCGCGGCGGGCGTCACTTCCCCTGCGGGGCCGCCTTCGCCCGGTATTTTTCGACTTCCCAGTTGCGGATAAAGTCGATCTTGTCGGCCGTCATGTGCAGTGCTCCTCCGAAACTCTTCGAGTAGACAGCGATGGCAATGGCATCCTGGAAAAGCGCGAGGGCTGTCGAAGCCGCAGCCTGCGTCGAAGCAATTGCCATGGCTCCGACTCCTCCGATAGAGAGCACGCGTGGGTCGGAGCCATTACGGCTGCGGTAATCCTTCCACGCGAGCTCGAGCGCATCAGGCGCTGGGGCGTACAAGAATTCATGGCCAGCATAGACAATATGATCGGGAGTGAAGGCGGCCGAGAGGGGGGTGAAGGCTTCCTTCGAAGCGGCAAAGGCCAGGATATCGTGGTCCGCGCGATGCGCGATAAAGCTTCCTTTGGGGGCGAGGGCTGCCACCCGCGAGACTGTCGCCGCGAGGAGACCCGCGTCGACGGCCATGGCTGTGCTGTCCGGGCTGCGGCCGAGCCTGCCCTGGAGTCGCGAAACCACGGACGCCGAAAGGCGGTCGATCCCTTCTGGGGTTTCCGAGGCGACCAGGAGGCCGTGGTTCTGCATGAACATGATAGAGGGAATTGCACCCTTTTTGAGGCTCCACTCCTCGAAGGCTTCGCGCACGGTTTTTGCCAGGATGTAGCCGGGATCCACAAAGGGCACCCAGATCGCCTCGTCGGCAAAGAGTTCGCGGAAGATGGCCTCGCCTTCCTTGCCGCAGGTCAGCCCGTTCACCAGAGAGGGATGGGTATGGAGGACAAAGGCCTGGGGAAAGAAGCCGTGCATAAGGGTCTCGACCGAGGGCCTGCGAATTTCGCCTGAAACGCGGGCAGCCATGAGGTCGGCCAGGGCGGCCTCCTCGCGGGCTGCTGACTCAGCGGGGTAGGTCCTGGTCCAGATCGCTGCCAGAGCCTCTCTGTCCATTTCGCAAAAACCGGATGGCTCTATTGTGGCGAGGGATGTCCCCGAAGCCTTTACCCAGAGCACCTTCTTGTCCTTGTAGGAGCTATTGCCCCCGCCAGCCAGGACCCAATCTGGCTTGGAGCCATAGCGGCGCGAGAGGGCGGCAAGCTCTTCGAGGACTGCAGCGGCCATTGCTCAGCTCCTTTTCGAAAGGACATCGCGGGCGTAGGCTGCCACCTGGGCGATGAACTCGCTGTCGAGGGGAGCGCCGGAGCGGAGGCAGTACTCGTCCCAGACCGCGCTCCAGGGAAGGGCCTTGGCTTCTTCGAGGAGGGCCAGTCGAGCAAAACCGTCGCCGGCCTCGTCTGCGGCCAGGAGCCGGGCATGGGGTTCGAGGAAGGCCGCGAGGAGGGCCTTCCGTGCCGAGCGGTAACCCAGGGCCCAGGCTCCGACGCGGTTGATGGAAGCATCGAAATAGTCGAGGCCGAAGCGGATCCTGCCAAGCTGCCCGCTTCTGGCCAGTTCGCGGCAGAGCTCCGACAGCTCGTCGGTGAGGGTGACGACGTGGTCGGAGTCCCAGCGGACGCCCCGGCTCACGTGGAGGAGGAGTCCCGGCACAAAGGGGAGGACGGCGCTGATCTTGTCGGCGACGCTCTCGGTCGGATGGAAGTGGCCCATGTCGAGGGTGAGGAAGACCTTCCTCGTTGCCGCGTAGCCGAGATAGAAATCATTGGAACCAACTACGAATGACTCGCTGCCGATGCCGAAGAGCTTGCCCTCGACCGAGTCCTCGACCTGGGAGGCAGGAAGGCGCTCGGCCATTGATGCATCGAGGGATTCAAGGAGTCGGCTCCGGAAGCCCGTCCGGTCCACCGGCGAGTCCTTCGAACCGTCCGGAAGCCAGATGTTGTGGACGCAGGCACTGCCCTGGCTTTTGCCCATTGCAGCGGATATGCGCCGCGAACGAGCGACGTGCTCGACCCAGAAGGCGCGGACTTCGGGCGAACGGTGGGAAAGGGTGTAGCCGTCGGCGGCCAGGGGGTGGGAAAAGAGGGTGGAGTTGAAGTCCAGGGGCAGCTTTCGCGCTGTGGCCCAATCCATCCAGCCGGCGAAATGGGCAGGCTCGATGGCGTTGCGATCGATTTTCTTCCCCCCGAACTCGCCGTAGCTGGCGTGGAGGGAAAGACGCTTGGGTCCCGGGCTGAGGAGGGAGACCTCTTCAATGTCGTGGCGAAGTTCTGCGATGTTCCGGGCCTTGCCTGGCTGGTTCCCCGTGACCTGGATGCCACCGCCACTGAGTTCGGCTCCAGCCCGCTCGAAACCGCCGACATCGTCGCCCTGCCAGCAATGGATCGATATGGGTATCGCATCGATCGCGGAAAGTGCGGCTTCGACATCGACTCCGAGTCCCTCATAGGTTGCGCGCGCTTCGTTCCAGGACGCGCGCTTCAGTGACTTTTCCATAGTCCGTCCTTCCTGTGCTCAAGCTTGTGCGGGACGGTAGGGGCAACAGTCCCGATCCGCATCGCACTACACTATTCTCCAACCTGAGGCTCCATCCGTGAATGGAGTTTTCCCCACCAGACATGGAGAAATCTCTCCCTGCTTCCGCGCCTTGCCCAGAGGCTGACTCGATCCTATACTGGCTTCGATGTCCGAGAGCATACCCAAGGCCGGGCAGGCTTTTTTCCGCTACCTCACCTGGAGCGACGAGGATGAGCGCTGGGGCATGTTCTGCACCGACGCCGGCCATAGCGAAACAGCCCCCGGGACAGTGTACCCGCCCGATCGTGATGCGCATCCGGGCATCTTCCGGACCGTGGCCGAGGGGCGGATCCTCGCCGACTACCAGCTCGTCTACGTCACCAAGGGCAAAGGCGTCTTCCGGAGCGGGGAGGGGGAGTACGAGGTTCAGCCGGGTTCTGTCCTGGTCCTTTTCCCTGGCCTCCTTCACAGCTATCGCCCAGACATAGAGACTGGCTGGACGGAATACTGGGTCGGCTTCCGGGGCGAACATGCCGACAGGCTGCAATGCGAGGGTTTTCTCACTTCCGAGCGTCCCCTCTTTCATGTCGGGCTTAGAAACTCCCTTCTGGCCCATTACCTGCAGGTCATCGATCTCGTGCGTGGGCAGGAGCCCCTCTACCAGCTCAAGGCCGGTTCACTCATTCTCGGCCTCATCGCGGAGCTTCTCTCCGGCGAGAGGAAGGCTGTCCAGGCTTCGCACTCGGAGGATCTCGTCTCGCGGGCGAAATTCCTGATGGAGGCGGAGGTAGACGGCGAGGTCAATCTCAACGCTATCGCGGATTCCCTGGGGGTAAGCACCTCCCACCTCAACAAGGTGTTCAAGGCCTGGACTGCCATGACGCCGTATCGCTACTTCATCGGGATCAAGATCGGCCGGGCGAAGGAACTCCTGGAACGCGGGCTACCGGTAAAGGAGGTCGCCCGCCTCCTTGGTTTCAGCGACGAGTACTATTTCTCGCGCCTGTTCAAGAACAAGACGGGCAGCTCACCCTCCCGCTGGAAGCCCTTCGGCTGCGAATAGGGTCGTTCCGACAAGGAAGCCCTATTCGAGGCGAAAAACCTCGCCGAGGGGGATGCTCACGGGCGACTTGTCCGGGTTGGTTTCCATGAGGTCCGCCATGTAGGCCCACCAGCGTTGTACGATTTCGAGGCTGCCGAGATCCTGGGATCCGCCCTCGCCGGAGACCTTCTGGCAGGCGAAAAGGATGTTGGTTTCCTCGTCGAGGAAGATGGAATAGTCATAAACGCCGCTGCTCCTGATCAACTCAGCGAGTTCCGGCCATATCTCATCGTGGCGTTTCTTGTATTCGGCAGCCTTTCCCGCCTTGAGCTTCATCTTGAACGCTACTCGTTTCATCCGAGGGCCTCCTTGGCATGCAGCAGTGATTCCTCGAGCTGGCGCCCGAGGAGCTTGTCGGACCAGTCGCGGCCGAGCTTGGGGCCGCCGATCTCCAGGTAGGCAACGACCCTGCGGAGGGGCCAGTCAGCGGAACGACTCCTGGCCAGGGCAAAGATAGAGGAGAGGTCGACGATGCCCCGAGCCCGTTCTTCAGGGCCGAAACCGAAGGTGGAGCCGAAATTCGCATCGGTGTTCTTGAGGTGGAACTCGCACATCCAGGGGATGCCAGCCTCGAAGAGCTCGATGTTGCCCTCGAGGACATGCTTTGATTCGTCGGCCAGTCCGTGGGAGATGTCGCCGCAGAGGTAGACGGGCACTGTAGTCCCGGGATTGGCTGCGTGGAAGGCGGCGAAATCCTCCATCAGACTACGGATCTCAGCGGCTGTGGTCGGCGGTTCGGCTGAGCAGCTCATGGGCTCGAGGGTAAGGGCTTCGAGGCCGAGGTCGCAGGCCTTCCTGGTAAGGTCTTTGACATGGCTCGAATAGCGCGCCAGCCCGGCTGCCTTGTCTCCCATCCTGTCTCGATAGGCGGCACCGGGATTGGAGCCCACATGTCTAGCTCCCACGAGGGCTGCCACCTCAATCAAGCGCTCGAAATTTCTCCGGGCAACAGCTTCGAAGCGCGGGTCCCCCTCGAAAAAACCTCCCAGTTCGCGGTGGGCGGTAAAAACGCTTGTGATGGCGATGCCGTGGTCGGCAGCCTTGGCGCGGAGTTCCTTGAACCAGGAATCCTCGAGCTGGTAGAGCTCAAAAAAGGAGCCGAGCTGGAGCTGCCGGATGCCGTTGCGCTCCATGAGGGCAAAGAGCCAGTCGAAGGAGTAGCGATACTCGATCGGGTCGCTCTTGACCCCTAGTTCGAGGGCGAGGGGACCTGCTGCGGAACTCATAGGGCAAACACCACCTTGTTGAACCAGAGCTCGCGGGCTTCCATCTTCCGGAATATCTCTGGACCCTCGGCGAGGGCTGGACGGTGACTGATCAGGCACTGGACATCGATGCGACTGTCCAGGAAGGCAAGGACCCGGGTCCACTCGTCCCTGCCACGAGGTACAACTTTCGAGTTCCAGGTCCCGAGGATACGGAGTTCGTTGCGGAGTATCCGCGAAAAGTCCTTTTCGGGGAGCTTGAATTCACCGGCGATGTTGCCCATGAAGACCACCTGGCCGAAGCGGCCAGCCGAGAGGATGGCCTGCCGGAAGGTAGCGGGGAAGCCACAGGCTTCCACCACGCAATCCACGCCACCATCCTTGGCCTGCATGGCTTCTACGAGATCAGCTTTTGCCGAGTCGAAGGCTTCAAATCCGAGGCTCCGGGCGATTTCGAGCTTGGCAGGGTCAATGTCTGCGACGCGGATTGGAGAACAGCCCTTGATCCTGAGCCATTGGGCTACCATGAGGCCTACGGGGCCTCCTCCGATCACAAGGGCGTCCATGCCCGCCTCGATGGCAAGCTTTTCGACACCGTGGAGGGCGACCGCGCAGGGTTCAGTCATGGCCGCCGACTCGAGGCTGACCTTCTCCGGTATCCGAAAGAGGTTTTCCTCAGGCACATGGACGAGTTCGGAAAAACCCCCGTCCCGCCTCGAGCCGAGATAGTCATAATTGGAGCATTGGGCATAGTCCCCGGTCTGGCAGGCAGCGCAGCTGCCGCAGGGGAGGAGGGGAAAGGCGACTACCCTGTCGCCCGCCGCCCAGGCAGAACCCTTGGGCGCCTCGCGCACCAGGCCCGAGAACTCGTGTCCCATGACGAGGGGATAGTGATAGGCCTTGCCGTGGAAGGCGCGCGGCAGGTCCGAGCCGCAGATGCCCGCGTGCCTGACCTCTATGAGGAGCTCGTTCCCGGATCGGGCCTGGGGATCGGGCCGGACCTCATGGACCAGGACCCCGTCTTGCTTGAGTACCAAGGCTTTCATGACAAGTTGCCTCCCAGCTTCAATGTGCCAAAATCCGATATCCGCCGATATTTATCGATCATGCGGGATCGAAGTTGATTGATAATTCGCTGCGCCCATGTATACTAAACGGCGCGAATGTCAGAGTCCCGACTGCGGGAGACGTTCCTCCGAAACCGAGGATGAGGTGGCCCTGCATATGCTTGAGCGGGAAAGAAAAGAGACTATCCTCAGGCTCCTCGACCTGCACGACTTCTCCACGATCCACGACATAGTCGCCGCTACCGGAGCCTCGGAGGCGACCATGCGGAGGGACTTCATCGAACTCGAGCGCCAAGGCATCCTGCGCCGGGTCCGGGGAGGCATCGAGATTGTGCGAGATCACGCGACCCCATCCTGGAGGGAGCAGCCCCTCGACCGGCGCCTGGGAGTCAACCTCGAAAAGAAACGCCGCATTGCCCGGGAAGCCTGCACCCTGATCAAGAGCGGCGACACCATCATCATCGACGGCGGTTCGACAACCTTTCAGATGACCGAACACCTGGCCGGCATGGCCATCACAGTTGTGACCAATTCCTTTGCGATAATCGAGCACCTCAGCCATCATTCGAGGTGCGGCATCATCATTCCCGAGGGAATCCTCGATCCAGATTCCCAGCTCATCCTCAACAACCTCTCGCCCGATCCCTTCGCCAATTACAACGCTTCCGTCGCCTTCATGGGCATCGAGGGCATCACGGAAACAGCGCTCACGAACACTGAACCCAACCTCATCCAGATGGAGCGTTCCATGATTGCCCACGCCCGGGAACTGGTCATCCTCGCGGACGAAACCAAGTTCGGGAAAATCGGCCACCTCACCCTCTGTCCGGTGGAACGGGCGACCCGCATCGTGACCACTATGGAGGCCGATCCAGTCCTCATCCGCCTGCTCAGGAACAAGGGTATCGAGGTCAGCCAGGTCTAGTGTCGCATCCCCGAGAGTACTCAATCCCATTCGACAATGACCTTGAGGCTATCGGGATCCGAGGCGCGCTTTATGGCCTCGAGGAGGCGCCCGTGGGGGAAGCGCTCCGAGGCGTCGGTCATCCTGGAAAGTCGTGGAAGCCTTCCCTCGGCGATAAAACCAGCGGCCAGGCCGATGCCCCGCATCGTGGACCCATGCGTCGCCTGGAAGCACTGCAGCTTGTAATGAATGTCAGTGTTAAGATCAATCTCGTGGGCAATCCTCGGCTTCCCGGAGGCGCCCTTCACGCCAGCGTGGGCGTCCAGCACGGTGCCATAGCCCATCAGGGCTGTCGCCAGGCGGTAGGCCGGTTCCGCCGAGGCGTTCACCATGACGAAGTGGGGCTCGTTGAAGGGGGAACACTCTTCCCTGACTCGCTCGATGATGTTTTCGTCCCAGGCCAGGCCCACTGTGTTGGTGTCGCCGAAATCGCGGAGTGCGCGCTCAAGCCGTGACTTTCCGCGGTTGACCAGGATGACCTTGCGCGCGCCCATGGCCTGGGCTGACTGGAGGGCATAGCAGCCCTGCGAGCCAGAGCCAATGAGGACCACTACCCTGTTCTCGATGCAGCTGTTCACACGGGTCATTCCCTCGAGGTTGCAGGCCAGGGGCTCGAGGTGGCAGGCCAGGTCGGGACCGATTGCGGCGGGGAATTTCACAATTGGTCCGAGATCGACAAACCATGAGGGCAGGATGGCGTAGCGCCGCGCAAAACCGGGGAACTCGTGGCCGGTAGCCTGGGTATTCGGGCAGGAGGTCCAGTCGCCTGTGCCCTTGTCTCCGCAGTAGATGCAATCCCTGTCGCCGCAGGGGATGTCGCAGCCCAGGGCAACGAGGTCGCCTACCGCGAAACGGCTCACTCCAGGGCCGATAGCATCCACCGTACAGCTCGCCTCGTGAAGGATGACGGCTGGCCAGCTCCTGATACGGGGGAGGCCCTGGTTCCAGATGACGACATCGGACTGGCAGACCGAGGTGCGGAGGGTTCGGAGCCTGATCTCTCCTGGGCCCGGCTCGCCGATCTCTTCCTCGACTGCGCGGAACTCACGGCCGGGTGCATCTAGAAGGTAGACCAGGTTCTTCATGGAAGGGCCTTTGTGCCTGACGAAGCGGGGCGACCCCTTCCCTCCGGCCTGTCCAGGGATGCGAAAAGAGCGCGGAGTCGTCCGAGATTAGCCTCGAGGGAGGTTCCCCGCTCGAAGATCGAAGAAGTACCAGTTACAAAAATCTCGCCGCCGCTGCGGATCATGGCGGGGAGGTTTTCCCAGGATACATTGCCGTCGACCTCGATGGGAATATCGAGGCCCGCGCTTTCGAGGGTCTCCCTGAGCGCAGCCATTTTCCCGAGCATGCCAGGAATGAGCTTTTGCCCCGCGTAGCCCGGGCTCACGGTCATGGCCAGGACAAACTCGACCTGGGGGAGGAGGTCCTTGACGGTTTCGATGGCGAGGCCAGGTTCGAGGGCCAGTCCGGGGCGGCAGTTGTGCTTGCGGATGAGGTCGATCGTCCTGAAGGGATGGCGGCAGGTTTCAGGATGGAAGCTTATGAGGCTGCCAGGAACCCTCGAAAAGGCAGGGATATAGGCATCGACGTCTTCGATCATGAGGTGGATATCGAGGGGAATGGGTGAGTAGGCACTCAGGCTTGCGCAGAAGTCGGGTCCCAGGGTGAAATTCGGGACATAGTGTCCGTCCATCACGTCGATGTGGAGGTAGTCGACGCCCCCACGGGCGAAGGCATCGAGGGCGGACCTGATATCGAGGAAGTCCGCGCACATCATGGATACGGAATTGCGGAACGGTCCCATGAGGGGGCCTCCTTTCCCATCATCAGTACCGGCAAGAGACTCGAGTGTCAAGCAATATCAATCAGCATTGATTGATATTGCCGCCGGAAATCCTAGACTTTTGCCGCCGGCATCTTATGTCTTTGCCGCCGGCTGCGTTCTGCCCGCAAGGGCCTTGCGGCGCTCGAGGACGGCAAAGATGACAAGGGCCACGATCAGGATAAGCCCGAGGGTGAAGTTGAAGACATTGCCACTCAGGTTGAGGAGGGTAAAGCCCTTGCGGAGGACTCCGATGATGAGGACGCCGATGAGGGTTCCCGACATGCTGCCTATGCCGCCGACGATGGAGGTGCCACCGAGGACGACGGCAGTGATGACCTGGAGGTTCAGGTCGTTGCCCATGCTTGTCTTCGCGGAAGACAGGCGCCCGAGGTAGACCATGGAGGCCAGGGCAGCCATGAAGCCCGAGAGGGTGTAGATCAACAACAGGATGCGTTTGGTCTTGATGCCCGAAAAGATCAGGGCGTTTTCATTGAATCCTATGCCCTTGAGATGGCGTCCAAGTCGGCCCCGCGTGTAGACGAGATTGAAGACCAGGAAGAGGACGATGAGGTAGATGAACTGGATGGGAACGACGCCGAAGAGGAGGGTCGTCGAGATCTTCTTGAAGCCCTCGGGAAAGCCGGAAAAGGAGTTGACGCCAGCGAGGATCATCGAGAGCCCCCGGAACAGGCTCATGGTGGCGAGGGTCGTGACGAGTGGCGGAATCTTGGTTCCGGAAATGATGAGGCCGTTGAGGAAGCCGCAGAGTATGCCCGCGACCATTGCGGCGCTCACCGCGAGGGCCAGGTTTCCGGTGCCGGCGAAGACGGCGCCGAAGGAGATGGCGCTGAGCTGGAGGATAAAGCCGACTGAAAGGTCGATACCACTGGTTGTGATGATAAAGGTCATCGCCAGGGCCATGATCCCGATTTCGCCTACTATGGAGGTGACGTCGAAGAGGACATCTGGGTAGAAAAAGACCGGCTCTATCGCCCCGAAAAGGAGGATAAGGGCGACCAGGAGGCCGCCCAAAGCTACCTGGTAGGTGATCCGGGGCCTGCGTGAGGCTCTGGCTTTGTCGCTCATGCTCGTGCCTTTCGGGCCCGGCCCGCCCGCGTGAATGTGCCCCGCAGCTTCTTCCGCAGCTCCGTAAAGTCGGTCACCGTCACAAAGACCGCGATCAGCACGATGATGCCCTGGAGGGAGAACTGGAAGTAGTCCTGGAAGCCGAGATAGATCATGGCAATACTGAGGAGATAGACGAGGAAGGCGCCGAAGACCGCCCCGAGTACCTTCCCTCCTCCGCCCAGGATGCTGACGCCACCGACGACCGCGGCGGAGATGAAGATCATCTCGCGGCCCTGGAAGGCCGAGGGCATGATCTCATTGGCTGTGGTCGCCTTGAGGATGCCTGCCACGCCCAGGAGGAGGCCTTCCACGAGGTAGACCTTGATCACGGTCCTGTCGGGGTTTATGCCAGCGTAGATGGCGGCCTGGCGGTTGCCACCGACTGCGTAGAGGGACTTTCCGAAGCTCGTGTTTTTCATGATGTACATGAAGAGGACTGCGACCAGGAGGGCGATGACGAAGATGTAGGGGACGAGGTCGAAGAACCTTCCGCGCCCGAGCCAGGTGAAATTGTCCTTGAGGTTCTCGACCCAACCCGCATTGGGCAGGAAGGTGGCGTAGAATCCCAGGTGGACCATGTTCATGGCCAGGGTTACGACAATGGAGGGCACCTTGAAGGTCACCGATATCCAGCCATTGAGCCCGGCCAGGCAGATTCCCATGAGGATGCCCGCAGGGATGAAGATCCAGGCTGGCGCTCCAAGCTCCGCCAGGGAGCCGGCGGCAAAGGCTACAAAGCCGAGGATTGTCCCTGCCGAGATGTCGATGTTCCCGGTTATGATGACCATGGACATCGCTATCGCGCCTACGATGGAGGGACTGACATCGAGCATCATGCTGTAGATGCCGCTCTTGGAGTCGAAGTTGGAGGTCAAGGCGAGGAAGGCCATGAAGGCAACTACCAGGATTCCCAGGATGGCCTCTCGCGAGACCTTGCGTTTACCACTCATCGCATACCCCTACAAGGCTAGTTCCAGGATTTTCTCCTGGCTCAGTTCGGCGCGCGAAAGTTCGCCCACCTTCAGTCCGCCCTTCATCACGATTACACGGTCGCTCATGCCGAGGATCTCGGGAAGGTCGCTCGAGATCATGATGATGGACTTGCCTGAGCGAGCGAGGGCGCAGATGATGCGGTGGATCTCGCTCTTCGCCCCGACATCGACGCCCCGCGTCGGTTCGTCGAGGATGAGGATGCGCGGTTCCATGGCCAGGGCCTTGGCTACCGAGACCTTCTGCTGATTGCCTCCGGAGAGGTTGTTGACGACGAAGTCGCCCCCCGGCGTCTTGATCGAGAGATCGGCGATGTACCTGTCGCTGATCGTGCCCTCTTTGCCGCGGTTTATGATGCCCGCAAGGCCGGAGATACGATGGAGGAGGGGTAGGGTGATGTTCTCGGAGACGCTCATGGGTACGACGAGTCCGTACTTTTGCCTGTCCTCCGAGATGTAGACGATCCCCCTCGCCATCGCCCCGCGGTAATCCCTGAAGGTGGCTGGCTTGCCGTCGATGAGGATTTCGCCCGAGTCCCTTTCTGTAAGACCTGCAAGGGCCAGGGCGAGTTCTGTTCTCCCTGAACCAGCGAGTCCTGAGAGGCCGAGGATCTCCCCTCGGCGCAGGCTTAAGTCCACTCCTCCGAGCTTGCCCTCCTGCCTGATGTCCCGCGCCTCGAAAACGACCTCTCCGATCTCGACATCCTCCTTCGGGTAGAGGTTGTGGAGGGTGCGCCCTACCATCCAGGACACGAGCTGGTCGCGGGTAACCTTGATCACATCCTCGGTGTGGACGTGCTCTCCGTCACGGATGACGGTCACGCGGTCCGCGATCTGGAAGATCTCGTCGAGGCGGTGGCTGATGTAGAGCATCGAAACGCCGTGGGCCTTGAGCTTTCCTATTGTATCGAAGAGGGTGGCGACCTCCCTGCTCGTGAGGGCTGCCGTCGGCTCGTCGAGGATCAGGATGCTCGAATCAAAGGAGAGAGCCTTGGCGATCTCGACCATCTGCTTGGTGGCGACGCCGAGGTCGGCAACTCGGGCGTCAAGATCGAGGTCCATGCCGAGTCGCGAGAAAATTTCCTTGGCCTGTGCCCGCATTGTCGGGTAATCAAGCACCGGGAGGAAGGCCAGGCCGCCGAGTAAAGGGCGCAGCACCTCGTGTCCCATGAAGATGTTCTCGAGGACAGTCAGTTCGGGGAAGAGGCTCGTTTCCTGGAAGATGATGGCGATTCCCTTGGCGTAGGCGTCGTTGGGATTGTGCACCACCAGGGGGGCGCCGTTCAGGCTCATCGTCCCGGAGTCGGGACGATAGACCCCGGTGATCAGCTTCATGAGCGTGGACTTGCCCGCGCCATTTTCGCCGCAGACCGCGTGGATCTCTCCCAGGCGAAGCTCGATGGCCATGTTGTTGAGGGCTTTCACTCCGGGAAAGGACTTGCTGATCCCCTCAAGGTGAAGCACGGTCGTGCTGGATACTTCTGTGTGTGCCGTTTGCATCATCCCTTCCCCGCTTCGGAAACGTCCCATTACAAAACTATGCCCGACCCGAGAGTGTCGAGCCGGGCATAGCGCCAGCGGACGCTGGTAGATGTCACGCTGTCTCCGGTGCAAGCCGGAGAGCAGCGTGGCGAGAGCTTATTTCTTGAACTGGGCCATCCCGCTGTCGGGATTCGGATAGCCACGGAAGGCGTCGATGTTCTTGAGATTCCAGACGATCGGGTCGCCAAGGATGACGACGTTGTTGGCGAGGATCTGGTGGCCGGCTGCCGGGTACTTCACGGAGGTCTTGCCGTCGATAAAGCTGGGGGCCATGGTCGTGCCAGAGAGGGGGGACTTGAAGGTCTTGCCGCTGGGATTCTTGCCATCGAGGACGGCTTTGGCAACGTAGAGGGTCAGGTAGCCGAGGTCAAAGGGCTGCCAGAGGACGACGCCGGACATCTTGCCAGCCTGCATGTCTTTCCTGGAGGACTCGGGAACGCTGACACCGACGATCTTGATTGCGTCTTTGATGCCGAGCTGGTCACGGGCCGAGGATACGGCCGGGACGGTGTTGGAGGAGAGGGCGATGATGCCCTTGATGCTGGCATTCGCAGAGAGAAGGGACTTGATCTTCTCGTCGGCGGTGCCCTGGTCGTTTCCGGCGTAGACAATCTCGTCGGCGCTGGCCATCAGGTTGATATGCTTGTACTCGGCGCTGGCCTTGCTCTTGTACTCGTCGATGATGGCCTTGAGCCAGGCGTTCTGGTTTGGCGAGTCGTTGGTGGTGGACACGAGGGCGATTGTCGCCTTGTTGGAGGCCGAGTAGCCGGTCAGGTCGCCTGCGAGGCCCTTGAGGAGCTGGATGGCGATCTGCTCGCTGATGACCTGGTTGACGAAATAGTCGCGGGCGGCGACGTTCACGTCGGCATCCCAGGTGATGATCTTGATGCCCTTGGCGCGGGCAGCCTTGAGGGTATCGGCATAGCTTTCGGGATCGAGGGCCGACACGAGGATGGCATCGTAGCGCTTGTCGATAAAGCCCTGGATGTAGTTTTTCTGGTTGGCGGCCGAGGTCTGGGACATGGGATCGCCGATCCAGTCAACCTTGAGATTGCCGATTTCCTTCTCTGCCTGGCGGAAACCGCGCTCGCAGGCAATGAAATAATCCTCGGCGATGAACTTCGGGATTACGCCGATCTTGTAGGTCTTCTGGGCGAAAAGCGGCGTGGCGCCGGCGAGTACGACCAGCGTCATCAGGATCAAGAAAATCTTCTTCACGTCTGCCTCCTGGAAATAGTGCAGGGCCTCTGGCCCTGTTTTTCGATTGCCACATATTTAGTCAATTCGGGCTTCTCGTCAAGCAAAAAAGCGTCATCGGTGATTGAATCTGATTGGATTCTCTTGAATTCTACAGGAAACACATCATCCCATGCCGCTTCCATCAGGTAGAAGCGGGGCTTTCTGCTAAAACAGCTTCGACATGCTGATCGCCGTCGACTCCGGTCCTGCCACCTCGAAGACCCAGGGCTCGATGGGATCCATGAGGGTTCCTGCCTTCCTGTACATCGCAACAACATTCTCGACCGGCGATCGCGCCTGAACCGCATGTGAAGGCCCAAGGAAGAGTCCACCTTTCGGGAAGAGCGCCAGGCGCCGCTCGACTTCATGCTCGACCTCGGCAGGGGTTCCGAAAGCCAGTTCCCGCTGGACGTCCATGCTGCCCTGGAAGAGCAACCTCGAGCCGAAGCGGTCGCGAAGGGCGCCTATGTCGTTTTCGGGGGTCGTGGGCTGGACGACATCGTAGACATCCAGGCCAAGTCCGATCAGGCGGTCGAGAAAGGGCCATACAGTGCCGCACATGTGCATCATGGTGCGGGCCCCATAGGAATGGACCATGCGGAAATACTCAGCGTACTTCGGGGCGAGGTGTCGGTCGAATATCTCCAAGGAGATCATCGGACCAAGCTGGTTCCCAAGGTCGTCGCCCACATGGGCGAAGTCGACCATGCCCCCGCACTCCTTCAGGATCCGCTCGTGCATCTCGAAATAGAAGCGGAAGCGGGCCTGCATGATGTCGAGATAGACTTCGCTGTCGTCGATGAGATCCATCAGGACCTGCTCGAAGCCACGGGCCCGGGCTATGGAGTTGATGAAGTCCATGTCACCTGCCGAGCCGATGCAGATGGCGAAACCCTGCCTGCGCAGCGTGGCTGCCTCTGTAGCCAGGCTCGAATAATCGAACCAGTCGGCGCTTGGATAGTGGGAACGGTCGAGGTCCTTCAGGTCCTCTATTCCGGCGAAGGGCTTGTAGACCGACTCGAGGTATTTTCCCCCGTCGAACTGGACATAGATATAACGTTCGCCGAAGTAGCCCTCGACGCTCCCGTCCGGGAAGGTCCGGAGCTCCGGCCCGACATAGCGGGGCTCGACGTAGCGGAAGTCGTCTCCGAGCACTGCCATGAGCTGCTCGTCGTTCTTCAGGCCGAAATGCTTCTTGAGCTCCCCGTTCACCTCGGGGGTCCCCTCGTGCTTTATCGGGATGCGGTCGTAGCCGCTCCGTTCGCAGCAGCGAATAACACGCTCTCTGTGGGTCATCAGTATCTCCTCAATTGTGCCTAGTGGGCATAGCTGGCGCCGCGCACCGCCTCGACATAGGCGATGACATTTTCCCAGGGAATCGCTGGGTCGAGGATGTGGGCAGGGGCCGCGAGCCAATGCCCCTTCCTGCCGAGGATTCCCTGGACCCGGGCTACCTCGTTTTTCACGTCTGCGGGACTGCCATTGGGCATGACGGATTGGACGCCTATCCCACCCCAGAAGGCGATGTCGTCCCCGTAGGTCCTTTCGATGAATCCGAGATCGTTGCACTCCGGCTGGATCGGGTTGAGGATGTCGATACCGCAGTCGATGAAATCGGGGATGACTTCCTCGACCTTCCCGCAGCAGTGCATGAACACGAGTACCGAGGGATTGGCTTCTTTCGCGGCATCGACTATGGCCCTCAAGCCTGGCTTGAGGAATTTCCCGTAGGTTTCCCTGGAGAACATGAGCCCGCGCTGCGTCACGACGTCGTCGCCAAGCCGGATGATATCGACGCCCAGCCTCGCAAAAAAGCCAGCCTGGGCTACCCGGAGGGCGGTCATCCGTCCGATTATCGCTTCTACCATTTCCGGATTCAGGAAAAAATCAGTAAGCAGGTTCTCCATGCCCCGCATGAGCCAGGCGGTCTCGAAAATGGTCTGATACATGTCCGCGCTCACGGCGTAGCCCCGGGCATGGTAGGCGTCGATTTTCTCGCACAGGGGTAGATACCTTCTTTCGTCATCAAGATCGGGCCACTCGTAGGATTCGATCTCCTTTACAGTGGACATCGCCGCCAGTGGGTGATACTTGAAATCGGGTATCTCGAAGCGGGTGGGAACGCTTCCGATCCCCCATTCATCGAAGGAGGCGTCGGCATCCAGTTCAGTATCCGGGAAATATCGCCTGAAATCCGTGGAAGCGGAGGTCGGCAGGGGCCGCACGTACCGCGTATCGAAATCGAAGTAGTCGTCCGGCTCCAGGGCGCTGCCTGTTTCCTGTCTGTAGGTTTTCATGAGCATCGGGGTGAATGCACCCCAGCTTATCTCGAAGGGCACCCTGTCGGGTTTGCCGCCCCGGCTCATGGCCATGAGGACCCGTTCTCTCGCTTGCATACTACCTCCAATTATGCATATAGTTTTCATCCCCGGACGGGATCACGTCTCAATGGATGCCGAAGGATCCAGTGTCCGATGGAAATTCGTCCCGGTAGTCCGGATTCGAGGACTTCCTGACGATCAGCTCGCCTTTCATGGAAATCTGCCTCTTCTCCATGTTTTCTGAGTCGATCGCGTCGATGATGATGCGGGCTGCCGCTGTTCCGAGGGCTGCTATCGGCTGCGCGATGGTCGTCAGCGAGGGCTCGATTATCCTGCACAGCGAAATGTCATCGAATCCCACTACCGCGATGCGCTGGGGAATGGCAACGCGGTGATGATTGAAGGCCTTTATCGCCCCGATGGCCATCAGATCCGTGGCGGTCATTACCGAATCTACCGGCATGCCGCTTCTCAATATGGCCTCCGCGGCTGCGTACCCGGACCTGAGGGAGAAATCGGCCTCGACCACCAAGTCCTTGTCGTAGGGAAGCCCCTGCGCTACCAATCCGTCCTTATAGCCCTCGAAGCGGTCGTTTGTCGCGAAACGCTTCGAAGGTCCCTTGATGTAGCCGATCCTTTTCCTGCCAATTGAAACGAGGTAGGATACGGCTTCCTTGGTCGCGGCCCTGCCAGCCGTAACGACGTAGGAAAGGGGTTCTTTTCTCACCAGGGGATCCATGACGACAACCGGCATCCGGTCTGCTATCTCGACCAGGTAATCAATATCCCGCTTCGCGCGACCGTAGCTGCAGAAGACAATCCCATCGATGTGGCGCCTCACCATTTCCCTGAGGCTTTCCAGCTCGGAAGCCGGATCGGCATGGGTGCTCGACAGCTGTGTGACGTAGCCATGCTTCCGGGCATAGTCCTCGATGCCCTTGATGAGCTCGGGGTAGAAGGGATTTGCATAATCCGGGATCACTATGCCGATGGTCTTGGTCCGGCTGGTCCGCATGCCCTGCGCGAAATGGTTCGGGGAATACTGAAGCCTGCTAATTGTGGCCCGTATCCTTTCAGCCGTTTCTTCGCTGATGGGGCCCTGGCCATTCAGGTAGCGTGATACCGTCGTCTTTGAGACTCCTGCACTTACGGCGACGTCAAGTATCGTAGGCATTCTGAAACCTCTATACTTCCAGATCATGAGGCCAATATGAATGGATGGGATCGATTCCATGGGATCGATCCCCGACCGGCGGCAATTTAGGTGTGCGATTTGCCATTTGTCAATACTCAATCGGCGAGATTCAATATGGAATTGGTTCTGGTCTCGCGGGCAATCCTGCAGCCCTGGCCACGCTCCGGAAGCGGAAGCAATAGTCCATCCTTTTTCCCGAAAACTCCATTTGACAGATTTGGGAAACAACCCAATAGTGTATTCAAAATGGGAAGCCTCTCATGGGAATGATTCCATCAGGCTGCCATGCGAGGAGCTCCTGTTCCAGCGCCATTGAAAATCGTGGGCTGTCGGCAGGGATATCGTTCAAGTGTTTCCCTTGGTTCAAGGGCCTTGCCTTCGGTGGGGCTTTTTGAATAGATCGCACATCTTTACAGGAGGCAGGAGTGAAGAAGCTATTGGCAATTGCTTTGATCGGGTTGATTGGGGTGGGTGGCGTTTTGGCCATTCCCAACGACAAGATCATCATCGGTTTCAACAACGGTTCGACCACTGTCGACTTCCTCCGCCAGGTCGGGGAAAGCATGGAGCGGGCCGCTGACAAGGCCGGGGTCAAGCTCATCGTGGCAGAGTCGAACTTCGACGTCGAGAAGATCCTTCCAAACGTAGACAACATGCTCCTCCAGGGTGCCCAGATCATCGTCGATTTCAATGTCAACGCACAGGTCGGCGGAAGTCTTGTAGACTACTGCGGTGCCAAGGGCGTCAAGGTTATCGGCATCGACGTCATGTATACGGGCGCCAAGGGCGATCAGGCCTGGTTCTTCGGGGCCAACAATCCGATGGCCGGCGAAGTTGCCGGAAGGGGCCTGGCCAAGGCCATCAAGGCTAAATGGGCCAGCAAGGTCGACTATCTCCTTCTGTTCTATAACTCCGAGAACGGGGACCTTGTAAAGAAGAGACTGTCCGGCATGTATGACGGCATCAAGGCCGCTGGCGGCATCACCCTCGACGCGAAGAACGTCCAGTACATCGACATGGGCGGTGGCGGATCCGACACGACGATGGCCGCAAACCAGAAGATGACGGACTGGCTCACAGCCCATCCGACGCTCCACCGCATCGCGGTCGGCACGGTCAACACCGAGACCGGCCAGGGAGTCTTCTCCGCAGTACAGGCTGCAAACAGGGACAAGGATGTCCTTCTCGCGACCAACAACAACGGCATGCAGACCCTGGCCGCCTTTGCCCAGGGTGACAACTGCTGGCTCGGTGGTACGGCCTATTACCCCACGCAGTACGGTGACTACATCATTCCACTCGCCATCGACATCATCAATGGCAAGAAGCCCGCCAAGATCCAGACCATGAAGCACGAGTTCCTGACTCGCGCCGAAATCCAGAAGATCAAGGACGAGAACAAGTAACAGCAAAGGGAACCCTCCGGTCGTCGGTCATTCTTGGCCCGCGGCCGGGGGGTCGTTTTATTTTCGACAAGTCTTGACTATGCGGGGGGCATTCGTGGCGACTGGCAGGGAGGGAGTGGGCGGAGAGTATAATCTTCAGGTCAGGAACGCGGTGAAACGATTCCCGGGCGTCCTGGCGCTCGACGGGGTGGATCTGGAGATCCACAAAGGCGAAGTCCTCGCGGTGATCGGGGAGAATGGAGCCGGGAAATCCACTCTTATGAAGATCCTTTCCGGCGCCCTCCTCATGGACTCCGGGGAAATCCTGCTCGATGGGAAGGTGATTCCGCCTGAAACCACGCCAAAGGCGCGGATGGACTACGGATTGGGTATCATCTACCAGGAACTCAATTACCTGAACGAAATGTCGATCGCGGAGAACCTCTTCCTCGGAAGAGTCCCGGTGAAGGGTCCATTCAGGCGCGTGGACTATCAGGGAATGAAGCAGGCCTCCATGGACCTGTTGCGCCTCTTCAATCTTGACTACAACCCCTTCACCCTCGTCAAGGAACTGAGCGTGGCGGAGAAGCAGATACTGGAAATACTGCGGGCTGTCTCCCGCGACGTGAAGGTCCTGATAATGGACGAGCCGACCTCCAGTTTGAACGAGGTGGAGACCCAGCGGCTTTTCGGCCATATCGAAAACCTCAAGAACCGCGGAGTGTCCATCATCTATATCAGCCACAAGCTGGAAGAGGTTTTCCGCCTCGCCGACCGGGTGATGGTGATGCGTGACGGCAAACGGGTCGGGGTCGTCGACATCAAGGACACGAGTTCGGGGCAACTCGTGGAGATGATGGTCGGCAGGGCCATCACTGAAATGTATCCAAAGGAAAAAGTACCCATCGGAGACGAGGTGCTCCGGATAGAACACCTGAGCTGCGGCTGCGCAAAGGACATTTCGTTTTCCCTTCGCAAGGGGGAGATCTTCGGTCTCTACGGCCTCGTTGGCTCAGGTTGCGTCGAGACGGTAGAAGGCTTGTTGGGGATCAAGGCGATCTCCAGTGGGAAGGTCTTGATAGACGGCAAGGAAGCGTCGATCGGTTCCCCGATAGAAGCGAAAAAGCGCGGGTTAGCCTATGTGCCCAGCGATCGCAAGGCCGAGGGCCTCATTCTGATACACTCCCTCAAGGACAACCTGACGATCACCAAGCTCGATGAACTTGGAAAGGGCTTCATGATCGACAATGCCAAGGCCAAGGAATACTGCGATACCTGGATAGACAAGATGCAGATCAGGACGCCATCCCGCAACGCAATCGTCGAGTCCCTGAGCGGTGGAAACCAGCAGAAAGTCGTCGTTGCCAAATGGATCCTCACCGAGCCCAAAGTCCTCATCATGAACGATCCGACGCGGGGCGTCGATGTCGGAGCCAAGGTCGAGATCTACAAGATCATGGAAGAGCTGTGCAGCAGGGGAATCTCGATCATCATGGTCACCGCCGAGCTTCTTGAGGTCATCGGAATAACGGACAGGATGCTTGTATTCGCCAACGGCACGATCGCGGGGGAATTCATGCGGAATGACTATGACCAGAAGACGATACTACACATGGCTGTCAAAGGAAACGAGAATGGCTAGCAAGAACCTGACGATGAACGAGAAGCCGAAATTCTGGAGAAGGGTCTCAGACCTCGGCAACACGCTGAGCCTGGCGATAGCGCTGCTGATCCTCTGTATTGTGTGGTCTTCGCTTTCTCCCTATTTCTTCACTGTGCAGAACATCATGAACGTCCTCATGTTCGCCTCGATCCTGGCGATCAGGGCTTCGGGCCTTACGGTTTCGATGATCCTTGGTGGAATGGACATCTCCCAGAACGCGGTCGGGGCGGTGACGGGCCTCCTGTGCGTCCTGTTCAGCATCTCAGGGGCTCCCTGGTGGCAGGTCCTGATCCTGGTAGTACTTCTCGGACTCCTGATGGGAGTCATCAACGCGACCCTTGTGACGATCTTCAAGATCGCGGCCATCATTACGACCCTGGGCACAATGCAGATCTTCCGTGGTACGGCCTGGCTCATCAAGGACGCTACCGTCATGGTCACCGATCCCGTGCTCATAGCGCTCGGGAGGGGTCGCCTGTTCGGGGTCATCCCCTACGTTACCTTGATAGCCCTCGTGGTCCTCATCGTCATCTACTACCTCCTGAACTTCACCTCCTTCGGCCGGAAAGTGTACATGGTTGGCGGCAATGAGCGCGCCAGCTACCTTTCGGGCATCAATGCGAGCAGGGTCAAGTTTGTCTCCTTCGTGATCAGCGGCCTCACCGCCGGGATGGCAGGATTCCTGGTAGCCTGCCAGGTTGGAGCGGCCCTTCCGCAGTCCGGGGCGGGCACCGAGATGAATACGATCTCCGCCGTCATCCTCGGCGGAATAAGCCTGAGCGGCGGCAAGGGTAAACTCTCCGGAACCATCCTGGGCATCCTGATACTACAGACGATCAACAATGGGCTCACCCTGCTGAGCGTCAACGCGTATTTCCAGATGGTGGTTTCAGGTGGTGTGCTTCTTGTCGCGGTCATGATCGATGTCGTCAGAAGCGGAGCGCTGAAAAAGCAATAGGAGTGGTACCATGAACGTCAGGGATCGTTTCCGCGAGGTGATGGAGAATTTCAACACTGCGGTGAGCCCTCCCAAATGGGAGTTCGGCTACTGGGGCGCAAATTATGCCAATTGGTACAAGGAAGGCCTGCCCCGGCACAGGACGCCGAGACCGCTGTCGAAGACCACGACAGCAACCGCGTCCCTCTACGCTCCCTGCTGGAATTCTCGGAAGCGGGGGGAGATCTCCGACGGCATGGCGGTCCTAGGAGGTGGTCTGTACTGGCCTACCCAGGGCTTCGCCCTTGACGACGACGTGCGAACCGCCTGTGACATGGACAAGGGGCAGATCCTCGTTAATGTGGATCTCCTGTTCTATCCGAAGTTCGATGTCCAGATCCTCGAGGACACAGAGACCACGATGCTCTACATCGACATAGACGGCGTCAAGCGCCGCTTTGCCAAGCAGACAGGAGTCATTCCCATGGCGGAGGACAATCCCGTCAAGGACTGGCCTAGCTGGAACAAGCTCAAGGACGAGCGGCTTTCCCTGAAGCACGTGATGGACAGGTTTCCCGCCAACTGGTCTACATTGGTCAAGAACTATAAGAGCCGTGACTATCCCCTGGTTCTCGGGGGATACCCGCACGGCTACTTCGGCACTCTCGCCCATCTTATGGGTTATGAACATCTTTTTTTCAACTACTACGACCAGCCAGAGCTTATCCATGACATCCAGAAGACCTTCACCGAGATCTGGATCTCCGTCTACGAAGAGGTCTTCGCCCAGACCGACGTAGACATGTTCGTCTTCTGGGAGGACATCTCCGCCGGCATCGGTTCCATGGTCGCACCGGACACCATGCGGGAATTCATGTTGCCCTACTACAAGCGGATGACAGGCTTCCTCAAGGCACATGGAGTGAAGACCATATTTGTCGATACCGACGGGGAATGCACCAACCTCATCCCGCTTTTCCTCGAGGGGGGCATTACCGGCCTCTATCCGATGGAAGCAAGCTGCGGGGTGGACATAGTCAAGGTCCGGAAGATGTATCCGAAGCTTCAGCTCATGGGTGGAATCCCCAAGAGCGAGATCGCGAAGGGTTACAGGCGGATCGATGAAATACTCGAACCGGTGAAGTCCGTTCTCGCCACTGGTGGCTACATACCCTTCGGCGACCACCTCATCCCTCCCGAGATACACTGGGATGAGTTCAGCTATTACCGTCGCAGTCTCAACGCATTGATAGACAGCCATCGCTGAAAGCCGACTGTCTGAGGGAAGCCGGCTTCAGTGATGCCGCCCGACCCACGCGTGTGAAGGCGATGCTGATTACTTCATAGTTGCAGGGAGGATGGCATGGCAGTCATTCTGTGTTATGGCGATTCTAATACCTGGGGCTTCAACATCGAAGCCTATGCCGGCGGAGCGCCGATGGCGAAGGCCCGCTTCTCCCCCGAACTCCGCTGGCCCGGGGTCATGGCCGCCCGCCTCGGGCAGGGGCATCGCGTCATCGAGGAGGGGCTGAACGGCAGGACGACCTCCCAGGACGATCCCTTCGACGGCGAACACAAGAACGGCCTCCGCTACCTCCTGCCCTGCCTCGAGTCTCACATGCCACTCGACCTCGTCATCATCGCCCTCGGCATCAACGACGTGAAGGCACGATTCGGCGCCTCCGCTGGCGATATTGCCAACGGGGCAGGAAGGCTCATCCGCTGCGTACTTGGCAGCGAAGCCGGTCCCGATGGAAAGGCCCCCAGGGTGCTTCTAGTTGCGCCCTTCCCCCTGGGAGAGGGCCTGTCGAGCTCGCCCTTCGCGGAATTGCTCGGAGGCAGGGCAGAGATCGATAAATCAAAGCTTCTCGGAATTCGCTATGAGACCTTGGCCCGGACTCTGGGTGTCGCCTTCCTCGATGCGGGCAAGGAAGTCAGCGCCTGCACCGCCGACTCGCTCCATCTGGATGCGGCGGGACAAAGGAAGCTCGGTGAGGCCATCGCGGCAAGAATCCTCGACGGCGGCCTCCTGAAGAACTAAGCCGCCGCGGGCGATCGCCTTGGCACGCGATCGCTTATGCCCGCGACGGCCGATTCCGTCATTTTTTCCGGGCAGCCAGGGCTTTCTCGATGGCAAGTACTCCCTCGTTCGCGTCCATCGCAAAGAGGTCGATACCGTTGCGCTTGGCGAAATCAAGGGTGACAGGGGCTCCTCCGACGATGGTGATGACGCTGTCCCTGAGACCGGCTTTCTTCAGAGCATCGATCTGCTCGGGCATGCCGCTCAGTGTAGTTGTGAGGAGACCGGAATACCCCACGACGTCCGGCTTGTGCAGCTTTATTGCGTCAACGAATTTCTGGGGAGCGACATCGACTCCGATGTCGACCACCTCGAAGCCGTTGCCTTCGAGCAAGGCACGCAGGATGTTCTTGCCGATGTCGTGGAGGTCTCCCTTGATCGTACCAAGTAGGATCTTGCCCTTGCTCGCCGCCTCGGGTCGCCCTTTTAAGAGGGGAGTGAGGACTTTCATCGCTTCCTGCATTGCGCTGGAAGCCATGATCAGCTGGGGAAGGAACATCTGGCCGCTGGAGAAGTTGCTGCCGACCGCCTTGATGGCAGGCATCAAGGCCCCGCCGATGATGGTCATCGGATCGATCCCTGAAGCGAGGGCTGCCTCTACTGCCTTCCCGATCTCCTTGGATGCGCCTTTGTAGACAGCAGAGAAAAGCGGCTTGAGCCCTGCCGAGGCGATGTTCTGGAGTTCCTTCGCTTCCATCTGGGCCAGGCTCAGGCGCTCGGGCTTTGCGGCGAGGGTTTCCGATGGCTTCTTTAGGTCGGAGCCAGTCCAGCTCTTCTCGTCATAGACTCCGTATTTGTGGATCGCGTTGATCATAGTTATGACATTATCGTGAGGTATGTAGTTCACGATGCTGTGGCTGGAGCCGCAGACATAGCCGCCACCGGGCTTGAGCGCGTCCATATGGGCCTTCACGTCGGCTTCGACTTCTGCTGGCGTTCCATGGGCGAGGGGAAACTCGATGTCGATGTTCCCTGACAGGCAGAGGCGGTCGCCAAAGCGCTTCTTGATCTGGCGATAGTCGACGCCGTAGGGATCGAGGGGGTTGAGACAATCGACGCCCGCCTCGATGAGCATGGGCACAAGCTCGTCGACGTTTCCGTCGGAGTGGAACATGATCGGCTTGCCGGCAGCCAGGGCAGGCGCGTGGATGCGCTTGAGCTTGGGCAACCAGAGCTCCCGCATGATGGCCGGCGGCAGGAACAAGCCGGTCTTGAAGGCCACGTCATCGGCGGTCCAGACGAAGTCCACACCGTTCTTCACAGCGGCTGCGCAGAGCTTGGCGCACCAGTCCGCGCTGAGGTCCAGGAGATGGTCGATGAATTCGCGGTCTTCATAGACCATCCTCATCGTATCCTCGAGGCCGATCACGAACTCATAGAGGGTCTGGAAGTAGGCCCCGAAGAGCATGCAGAATCCGATCTTCGTGCCCGAGCGGTCCAGGGCCTGGCGGTACTCCCGGATGAAGACCATCTTGGCCTCGATGTCTGCATCGTCAGGAAGCACTACCTTTTTCTCGAAGTCCGACCTGTTCTTGATGCTGCGGTCGGCGATCATTCCGCCAACGCTGCCGTCGGGATTCCGGTGCTTGAAGGGAGTCCAGATCGCTTCCACGATCATGGAGTCCTGGCCGACGATCTTGCAGAGGTCGATGTAGTCCTGCGCCATCATGGGGCGGGCGCCCTCTCCCTCCGAAACGCCCTTGGCTGGATCTCCGCCGTAGGACAATGAGTTGCCCGCGGGCCGGCCCAGGAGCTTTTCCACATGCTGGTCCTCGAAAAGAACCTCGAAGTTGGGAACGCGGTCGACTTTCTTCCGCTTGAATGTTGCGAGAAGACGCTGGATGTCGGGTTCGCCGACAAAGGGTTCGATCTGCATGCTGTTCTCCTTGTGCATAGGTATCAATCGAGGTGGAAAACCTCTTCGAGTTCTATGATCGTGGGACCGACGGTCGCCGGATCCTCCTTCATGAAAAAGCGGTCCATGGCCTTCTGCCAGCGGGCGTTCACCTCGGTCTTCCCGAGTTTTCCAAAGGCTGCCGAGGGGTCGTCGCACTCGAGATAGGCGAACAGCGTTCCATCGGCCCGGAAGCTGATCGAATAATTCCGGATGCCTGCGTCCCTGATGGCAGCAGCCATGTCCGGCCAGATCTCGTCATGCGCCTTTTTGTACTCGGCCTTCATTTCGGGATGGATCCTCATCTGAAACGTATATCGCTTCATTCCTTCCTCCTTTCACGATCATCGATGATAGGCGCATTCAGCTTCCTGCAGGGCTGGAAAAAATGATATTCATTTGCAGCTTCTGCCACAGCCCTGCAATCACGTCGACATCCTGATAACCAGCTCCGGCTGCAAGACCAGATGCTTCGCCTCCTGGCCCCCCACCCGGATCTTCTCGATAAGGAGCTCCGTCCCCTTGCACCCGATGGTGAATTTCGGTTGCCGTACCGTCGTGAGGGGCACACGGAGATAGGCAGCGAAATCGATGTCGTCATAGGCTGCGACCCTGATGTCCTGGGGGATCCTCAATCCGCGCTCGAGGATGGCCTCCATGACCCCGATCCCGATCACGTCGCAGCCGCAAAAGACAGCCTGGATTTCCTCCTTCCCGTCGAGGAGCTCTACCATTGCAGAATGGCCATCCTCGATCGTCGGTTTCACGCTGCGAACCAGGCTCGGCTCGTAGGAGATGCCATTTTCTTCCAAGGCTTTCCTGTATCCCGACAACCTGTCCTTCCTGCTGGGAATTTCCTCATTGAGGTTGATGAAATGCACCTTTCGGCTACCGCTTCCAACCAGGTAGTCCACCATCTGGCAGGCGCCGCCTATGTTGTCATTGATGACGTAATCGACCTCCTCTGCCTCGCTCCGCCGGATCAGGAATACGAAGGGGATGCCAAAGCTCCGGAGATACGCTACGTCTTCTTTCCGGGTCAGCATCGATGCCGCCAGGATCAGCCCATCGATTCTCTTGTTGACGAGGACCTGGATGGCCAGCTTTTCCTTGCTGCAATCCTGATCCGTGTTGCAGAGGATGATGCTGTATCCATTGCGTGAAGCGGTTTCCTCGATGCCCTTTACCACCTTGGCAAAAAAGGAGAGGGAACTGTCCGAGACGACAACCCCGATCGTCTTGGTGCTGCTGAGCCGGAGGCTCTTCGCGACCGCATTCGGCTGGTAGTTCAGGCGCTCTGCTGTTTCCTTGACGCGTTGCAAGGTTTCGGCTCCGACGCCGCCCTTGCCGTTGAGGGCTTTCGACACGGCCATTGCCGAAATGCCCAATTCCCTCGCAATATCCTTGAGCGTGGGCGTTCGGAGCCTGGGTTTTTCACCGCCCATTCATTTCCGTCCAGTACCTGGTTGATGCAGCCCGCGGCCCTCCGCGTCCATGGCTGCCTCCATCAGCATCTCGCTGACCGTGGGATGAGGATGCACCGTATCCGCGATTTCTGCGCTCGTTGCCTCGAGTCTCATCGCAACACAGATTTCGCCGATCATTTCGGTTGCCCTCGGGGCCATGATATGTGCGCCAATGATTTCCCCCGTGGAACGATCGGTAACCATCTTTGCAATGCCTTCTTTTTCCCCGAGGATCATGGACTTTCCGTTTGCAGCGACCGGGAAGCGTCCGATCCTCACATCGAGGCCCCGGTCACGGGCTGCTTTCTCGGTCAAGCCGACTGTCGCGATCTCCGGGCTGGAATAGATGCAGGCAGGTATGACCGAATTATCCATGATCGCGTGTCCGCCGGCTGCGTTGGCAGCCGCAACCATCCCTTGAGCCGAGGCCGCGTGTGCGAGTTGCCAGGTGCCTACGACATCCCCGATCGCATAGATGCCAGGAATGGAGGTCTCCATGCCCCCGTTCACCTTGATGTGCCCTTTCTCGAGCGCGATTCCCAGCGCTTCCAGGCCGAGACCCTCGATGTTGGGCCTGCGACCGGTCGCGACAATGGCAAAATCGCCATCCACCTGGAATTTCTCGCCACCCACCTCGAAGCGGCAGGTTAGCGGTGATTCCTGGGAGGGTCCCGAGAGCATCTCGCTTACACGCGAGTCGGTGAAAACCTCGATTCCCCGCGCTTCTAGCGATTTCCGTAAGAGTCCGGCTATCTCGAGGTCGAGGCCGGGGACCAGTGAACCTGTCATTTCGACTATGGCTACTTTTTTCCCCAGCAGATTGAACAGGGTCGCGAACTCGACCCCTATCACACCGCCTCCGATGATCACGACGCTCCTGGGACAGTCATGCAACTCGAGGACCTGGTTGCTGTCGAGAACCCTGGCTCCGTCGATACCTGCAATCGGCGGCCGCGAGGGACGGGAACCGGTAGCGATAATAATGGTACTGGTCCTTATGATTCCCGATTCGGCTCCCGATATCGTGAGGGTATGATTGTCCAGGAGGCCGGCCCTGCCGGAAATCATGGTACCACCCGCCTTCCGAACGAGTGATTCGACCCCGAGCCTGAGTCGCTTTACAATGGAGGCCTTGCGCTCGGAGAGTTTCGCGTAGTTGAAGCCTTCAACCGAGGCTGTAATTCCGAACTCGGTGCTCCTGCCCATGAGGTGGTACAGTTCCGCAGATTGGAGCAAGGCCTTTGTAGGGATGCATCCCCTGTTCAGACAGGTCCCGCCCATCTCCCCTTCCTCGACCACCGCGACTTTCAATCCAAGCTGCGAAGCCCGGATCGCCGCGACGTAGCCGCCGGGTCCACCACCTACAATGGTCAGATCGAAGCGCTTTTCCATGTACTCTCCATCGTCGCCCTCTTTTCCGATGTGCCTGTCATGTACTGTCGGAGGCTCCGCAATCCCATTCCGCAGCTGCGAGATAGCCGCCATCCACGATGAGGGAGGTCGCGGTGATGCCGGCGGAATCTTCGCAGGAGAAATAGAGGATGGCCTTCGCGATATCTTCGGGAGTCAGGATCCTCCCGAGCGGGACCCGCCTGAGCCGCTCGGCGAGATGCGCCGCGGGATCGGGGGCCTTGTCAAGGTGCTCATGCAGCATCGGCGTATCGGTTATCCCCGGACACACACAATTGCTTCGAATACCATACCGTGCGTAGTCGAGCCCGATGGAGCGCGACAGCTGGAGCACCGCTCCCTTCGATGAGGTGTAGACAGGCGTTCCGTCCTGGCCGACGTAGCTGCTGATCGATCCAATATTGACGACATAGCTCTGCGCGTTGGCCTTGAGATGGGGAAAGGCGTACTTGAATGCCAGGAACATGGATTTGACATTCACATCCATGACACGGGTGAATTGCTCCTCGCTGTATTCGTGGAGGGCCCTCACGTCGACAATGCCGGCGTTGTTGACAAGGATCTGGAGTCCACCGAAATGGCCAACCGTTTGCTCGATGGACGTCTCGACCTGGTCGGCTTTCGTCACGTCGCAGGGGATGAACAGGGCTTTGCCGCCCTCGCCCGCGATTGTGTCGACTACCCGCTTTCCGTCCTTGACATCGCGCCCGATGATGGCAACAGCGGCGCCTTCCCGGGCGAAAAGGCGGGCGGCGCCTTCGCCGATGCCCTTGGTTCCACCGCTTATCCATGCGACCTGGCCCTTGAGTCTTCCATCGCGCATGTAACTGGCCTCCTTCATCGTATATTCCCAATTGCTCTTTTCACGGGAGCGGGATCACGCCATGTATATTCCGCCGTTCACGTCTATTACCGCCCCGGTGATGAAGTCCGCGGCATCGGTACAGAGGAATGCGACGAGCTCCGAGGTGTTGTCCGGCCTGCCGAGTCGCTTGAGCGGTATCGCTTCCTTGAGCATGTCAATCTGCTCCACCGAAAGATTCTTGATGATATCCGTCTCTGTGGTACCAGGGGCGATGGCGTTCACGGTGATGGCGAACGATGCGAGCCTTCGTGCAACCGCCCTGGTCAGGCCGATGATCCCGGCCTTCGAGGCGGAATATGCCACGCCATTGGCGTAGCCTCCCATCCTGCCGGCGAGGGAGGAGATGCTGATGATCCTGCCCGATCCCCGTGACTTCATGCTCGGCAGTACCTGCTGCATCGAAAAGAAGACACTCTTGAGGTTAACGGCCATGATCCGGTCCCATTCCTCCTCGGTGATGTCCTCGATTGCTGTCTGATGGAGGATGCCGGCGTTATTGACGAGGATGTCGATGCCGCAAAAGGCAGCTACTGTCTCCCGCACCATCCTCCTGATCTCATCGACCTTCGATACGTCCGCCCCGACTGCGATGGCTTTACCGCCTGAGCGCATGATTCCTTCGGCGACACTCTGCGCCTCGGGGACCTTGATGTCGACGACTGCTACGGAACATCCTTTTGATGCGAGCGATTCCGCAATTGCCTTTCCCAGGCCCTGGCCTGCCCCGGTTACAATGGCTACCTTTTCTTTCAACATGGTACCTCTAGTTGAGCATATCCATCGGCTGTTCCACCAGGCGCTTCACCCTCTGGAGGAACCTGGCGGCTGGCGCGCCGTCGACGATCCTGTGGTCGAACACCAAGGTAAGCTGCATCCTCGAGACTACGTCGATCCTGTCGTTTTCGCGGACGACCGGATCGCGGCGAATGGCTCCAATGCCCAGGATCGCGCATTCCGGAAAATTGATGATGGGAACGAAACTCTCGATTTCGTGCATGCCGAGGTTGGTGATGGTGAAGGTTCCTCCCGAGAGGTCCTCGGTTCCTGCCCTTCCGGCCTTCGCCGCTTCGACCTTTCTCCGCAGTTCCTCACCGATCTCCATGAGACCCTTGGTGTCCGTGTTCCGGATCACCGGCACGAAGAGACCCCGTTCCGTATCGACGGCGATCCCGATATTGATATCACCTAGAAGCCGGATCTCGTTGCCCACCAAGGTTGAATTCATGATCGGGTGCTCCCTGAGCGCCTTGGCAACGATCATGGCCATCATCTCGTTGAAACTTGCAGCCAAGCCCTTGTCCTTGAGATCCTCCCTCCAGGCGATCAGCCGTTCCACCTCCGCGTGAAGGGTCAGGGCGACGCTCGGTATCGTGCGCGCGCTCTCGGTCATGCGATCGCCGATCACGCGCCTGATGCCGGCGTAGGGAATGACAGAACCATGGACGGGACTGGCTGAATGCTTGATAGGGACCTGGACGCGCGGATGATCGGCAGGAGCCCGGGCTCCACTGGCTGCAGCAAAGGCAAGCACATCCGCCTTGACGATCCTGTCACCAGGCTTCGCAGGCGAAAGGGCTTTCCAATCCACGCCGAGGCTGGCAGCGATCACCTTGGCCAGGGGGGAGATTTTTTTTCTCTGGAGGATGCTGGGAGTCGGGGCTTCTTCGAGGTCCAGGCGATCTTTCTTCGCAGCTGCACTGGCGCCTGGCTCGCTCGCTGCCGGCTTTGAGGCGGGCTTGACCGCAGCCAGTGTGTCCGAGGCTGCCTCTGCCGGCTTTTCCCCGGGCTCCAGCAGCACGGCGATGGGAGTCTGGCACAGGGCGGTTACGCCGACGGGCACTAGAATCTTTGCAATTACGCCTGACATGGAGGAGCAGATCTCCTGAATGGCCTTGTCGGTCTCGGCGTCGAGGATGTGGTCACCTACCTTGATCGAGTCACCTTCCTTGACGAGCCATTCGACAATGAGGGCCTCGGTCATGTTCACGCCGAGCTTGGGCATGTTCAGCATTTTCGGCATTTCAATCCACCCTTATCGATCGCCAAGTGCTTTGAGGACGGCGGCCTTGATTTTCTGGACACTTGGTATGACCTCGTTTTCCAGGGCCATGTTATAGGGCATTGGTACGTTAAGCGCGGCCACCCGGACCGGAGGCGCATCGAGGAGATCGAAGCCCCGATCGATGATCTCGGCCACGATATCTGCGGCCATCCCTCCACGCAGGTTCGCCTCCTGGCAGACCACGATACGGTTGGTCTTCGCGAGCGAGCCCATCACGGTCTCGTAGTCGAGGGGCAAGAGCGACCGCAGGTCGATCACTTCGCACTTGATTCCCTGCTCTTTTTCCAGTTCCTCGGCTGCCTGCAAGGCCTTGATGGACATCATGGAGTAAGAAACTATTGTGACGTCCGAACCTTCCTTGCGGATGGCCGCCTTGCCGAAGGGCACTGTGTACTCTTCGTCGGGCACCTCGCCCTTGATCTGGTATGCACGCTTGTGCTCGAAGAAGATGACCGGGTTGTCGTCCCTTATCGCCGTGAGCAACATGCCCTTGCAATCGTAGGGACTGATCGGTGCTACCACCTTCAATCCAGGGACATGGTTGAACCAGTTCTCGAAGGACTGGGAGTGCTGGGCCGCGTTGCCGCCACCCGAGCCGAAGGGAGCCCTCACGACCAGGGGTACATTGACCTTTCCGCCGAACATGTAGCGCATCTTGGCTGCCATGTTCACGATCTGGTCCATGGCCAGGGTGATCCAGTCAGAATAGAGGATTTCGACGATCGGCCTGAGTCCTGTTGCCGCAGCGCCGACTCCAGCCCCCGTGAAGCCCGGTTCGGATATGGGGGTGTCGATGACCCGCTTCGGGCCGAATTCCTGGAGGAGGCCCTTCGTGACGCCGAAGGGGTTGCCCCTGACGGCAACATCGCAGCCCATGAGGATCACGGTGGGATCGCGCCTCATCTCTTCACGCATGCCATCGTTCAAGGCTTCCCTGACGGTCTTGATGCTCATATCTTATGTCCTTTCACACAATCACTTCACCGTGGGCGTAAATGTCCTCATACAAGGTATCGATGCCAGGCTCGCTGCACTCTGTCGAGGCGTAGACGACGGACCTCTCGACGCTGGCCTTCGCCTTCGCCTCGATCTCCACGATTTCCTTCTCCTTGAGCAGCTTGTTCAGGATGAAATACTCGCGCATGCGCTTGACCGGATCGTAGTCCCAATAGGGCTCGACTTTAGTCAGGTCGCGGTACCACTGGTCGTCGGCGACAAAGTGTCCGAGGAGGCGGAGAAATCGCGCTTCGATCAGGGTTGGTCCCTGTCCTGCACGGGCACGCTCCACCGCTTCCTTCACGGCAAGGTAAACCTCGAAGACGTTGAATCCATCGACCAGGACACCGGGGATGCCGTAGCCGAGGGCCCTTCGGAAGAGGTCGGTTTCCTTGGAGACGCAACTGAGCTCGGTGCCGATTGCCATCTGGTTGTTTTCAATTACGAAGACTACAGGCAGGTTCCAGGCGGCTGCCATGTTGATCGTCTCGTGCCAGACACCCTGGTTGGTACCTCCGTCGCCGTGGAAGCAGATGGTGATCTTGCCATTGCCGAGGACATTTGCAGACAGGGCAGAACCGAGGGCGATGGGCATTCCGCTGCCGACGATGCCCGTTGCACCGAGCATGCCGTGCTCGACATCGGCGATATGCATGGATCCGCCCTTGCCTCGGTTGTATCCTTCGTACTTGCCGAAGAGCTCTGCCATCATCTTGTTGATGTCGGCACCCTTGGCGATCGTATGGCCATGTCCGCGATGCGTGCTTGTGATGTAGTCGTCAGGGTGCAGCGCCGCACAGGCTCCGACCGCGATCGCCTCGGCTCCGACATAGGAATGCGCCAGCCCATAGATCTTGTTGTCCAGCCAGAGTTCCTTGACCTTGGTGTCGAACTCACGGATGAGGCACATCTTCAGGTACATATCCTTCTGGCGGCCGAGGTCGAGATCTGGAGGGATCTCAAGGTCCTCGAAGCATTTGCCGTCTCCGTCGTCTTCACGAGGCAACACTTTCGTCATACGTAGACCCTTCCTTTCCTTCGGCTATTGTCGTCCGCGCACTTCGATGGCGCAGAGACTTTCGTAATACTGAATAAGTCCGGCATGGTCGTTCTGCGCCTTTCCATCGACCTTGAGGGCTTGCATCATTTCAAGGACCCCGGCGGTGAGGGGGAGGGGCACCCCGATCCCATGGGCGGTGTCGAGGGCGTTCATCAGGTCCTTGATGTGTAGCTCGATCCTGAAACCTGGCTTGAAGTCGCCTTTCAGCACCTTGGGCATCTTGGCCTCGAGCACCGTGCTTCCTGCGAGGCCTCCCCTGATGGCCTGGAACACTTTCTCGGGGTCGACGCCAGCCTTGGTGGCGAGGGTCATGGCCTCGGACATCGCGGCGATGTTCAGTGCTACGATGATCTGGTTGGCGAGTTTCGCCACATTGCCGCTGCCGATCCCGCCGACGAGGATCGCCGAGGACCCCATCTTGAGGAGAATCTCCCTGACAGCATCGAAGGTCTTTTCTTCGCCACCCACCATGATGGCCAGCGTTCCCTCGACAGCCTTTGGTTCGCCGCCGCTGACAGGTGCGTCCAGCATTTCGACGCCCTTCGCGCGCGCCTTCGCAGCGACATCCTTGGACACGAGTGGCGCGATCGAGCTCATGTCGACCAGGATGGATCCGGGACCGGCGCCGGCCAGCGCACCGTCCTTGCCCAGGATCGCCTCGACGACATGGGGAGAATTAGGCAGCATTGTGATCACTAAGGGAGCCCGTTCCGCCACGTCCCTGGCTGAGAGGCCCTCTTCGGCACCGGCGGAGCAGAGGTCCTGAATCGCTTCCGCATTGACGTCGAAGACCACCAGCGTGTATCCGGCCTTGATCAGGTTCCTGGCCATCGGCCTTCCCATGATTCCGAGGCCTATGAAGCCGATCTTTCGATTCATCTGCACACCACCCTTTCCTTCAATGGACCCTGTCATAGAAGAACTCCTCCCCGGGGTTCATGGCTACCGGCACTACAGAGGGCTTGCCGCCATTGCCCATTTCCTTAAGGAGGGTTACGAACTGGTCGACATCGGGGCAATTCCGCTTTGTATAGTGGCAGGCTATTGCGTATTCAAGTCCGAGCCATTGGGAAGCGAGGGCTGCTTCGTAGGGCGTCATCTCCCCGGTGAGGAATTCCGGAAGGAAATCAAAGCAGTTTTCGATGGTGACGTTCATCAGGCCGACATGGGGCTTTTCCAGCTCGCCTATGAGCTTCATGTCGCTGAAAAGGGCTGTGTCGCTTGCGTTGTATATCCTGGTCCCGTCAGCGAGATGGACAATGAAGCCCAGGGGGAGGGCGACGACAATGCGACCGTCCTGGAGCTTTGCTGCTGATCGATGCATGCTCACAACTGGTCTGACCTTGATGCCAGCCGCTTTGACTGTCAGGCCCCAGACGGTCTCGGTCAACTGTGCTGCAGGGACACCCTGCTCGAGCAGGAATAGCTTGGAATCTCCTCCGCAGATGACGGGGCAACCCTGCTTTATGGCTATTTCGGCGGTATCGCCGATATGGTCGAAGGCAGCATGGCTGACGAGGATAAGATCCACCCGGTCCAGGTCAGCTGCCTTGCATGGGCTTGCTGGATTGGCGTTCAGGTAGGGGTCGATCAGTATCCGCTTGTCGTCGGAGGCAGTGATGTAGAAGGATGAAAATCCAAGAAATTTGAACGTGGTGCCCATATCAGGATTCCCCCTTGTGTGCGTGATCGGCCTTTGAAACCAGGTCCCGAAGCAGGATGGTCTCGGAGACATTGTCCGTCCTGTTGCAGTCCTCCCATTCGTTCCAGGTGTACTCGACGCCCAGGAAGCCCGAGTAGCGGGCCTCCTTCATCGCCGTGACCACCCTTGCGTAGTCGATGGAGCTCTCCTTCACCGAGGTCTGGATCCTGCCCTTCGCCGCTCCGCGCGCGTGGAAGTGCGAGGCGTGGCGGAGAAGGGGCTCGATCTCGGCGTCGG
>CAIJMU010000175.1 GCA_903821875.1 uncultured Spirochaetota bacterium | reverse complement strand
GGCCTTGCCGCGGGCTATCAGCATTTCGGCGGTGCTCATGATGTCCTCCTTGAGCCAATTGTCAGTCAGTAGTTGATTGATGGTATTGATCAGTTCCTCTGGCGTAAGGCTGGAACTGGCCAACAGGTACAGCTCGATCTCCTTGAAGGCCGGGTCATGCCTCGCCATCCTGTCCATGGTCCCTGCCAGGCGGCTCAAGGCCCACTGACGTCCAGAAGCGTGAAAACCTCAGCTGGAAAAGCGGTTTCCAAGAAAGGGATCAGGTTCTCCGGTCGGGAAAACCAAGTCTTGAAGAACTTGTCATGCGGATTATGGATCTGCCGCTCATAGCTGAAGGATATCCTTGCGTAAGGGGGGAATCAAGTCGCCGCGGATGCGCCTTGCGGGCAGGTGGTGCCCAAGGGAGGGAAGCCGCAGCCCTGATCCCAAGGGCAAAACTCTACTCAAAGCGCCCTATCGAATCGATGACATATCGCTTGAGCCTTTCCTTGAGCATGGAGTCCGATTCGTTCACGCCAAGGCGGGGACCGTCGCAGTCATCGACGAATAGCTCAAAGGGGCGAACTGCAAAGGCCTCGCAAAAGGCGTCCATCGTGTCGGGATCTCGAATATCTCCATTGCGAACAATTCACTTTTCCCCGGCGGCGACCCCTCCAAAGCTGTGGAAGTTGGCCGCTTCGTGTACTACTTCGAAGGAATCGCGCCTCCGATCGTGGTTCATTCGGGGGAAGCGAACGAGCGCCAGCGCATCGAGGAGGGACAGTGGAAGGACAGCGCCACAGTAGCAAAGCACGACGAAGAAAAGGCGATGCCGAAATCATCCCGACTCCCGGACACTGCGCTCTGCCATCAAGCGCTGATCTTCCCTGATGGCAGAGCCATTGTAGGGGATCCTGCAGGCGCAACGCTCCTCTGGGCGGGACCCGTCTCCATCACTCCCCACCCAAGCCCTGACGCGGAGCCCCGCCAGGCGGGCAATCCTGATCTGCCTCGCTTCGCCGGAAATAAAGAGCTCGACTTTCCACTGGATCGCGGCAGCAACGTGAAGGATGTCGAGGGATCTAGCCAGGGTTGAGGCAGTATGAAGGGCCGAGAGTCTCTCGGCTTCCTCCAAGACCGCATCCCAATCCAGTAGTCTCCGTCGAAGACGCGACGCGATGAAATCTGCCTCCCAGAGATGTTCCGACGCCAGCCGCTGTGATTGGCTTATCAGCCCTCGACCTTCGAGTGCCCTGAGACTGTTCCGTACTTCGAGCTCGTGAAGTCGGTTCAGGTCCAGGCTTGGGAAGCTGAGTAACCTTTCAGCCGCCTTGTCTGAATCTCGTTCCCGGACATAGAGCTTAATAAGCACTCCTGAGTCCACGTAGACCATCACCGCTCGCCTCTATCCTGATAAAGGAGGTCGGAGGCCGATGGCTCGATCGGCCCTTCGGGGTAGATTGCATCGAGGCGCTCCCTGAGGTCGGGCCAGGGCTCTGCCGGAGAGTATTGACCACTGGGAACTATCCTCGCGATGACCTTTTTCCGTCTCAATACAACAATAGTCTCGCCGGCAGCCACCCGGTCGAGGAAGCTTCCGAGATGATGCTGGAGTTCACGGGCACTGATAGTCAACATGGTAGACAGAGTGTACTACAAAAATCCTGCTGCTACATCCTGCCAGATGGGTTTATCGACCGAGGTAAGACTAGCCGTGGACTGAGCACGAGCCTGGGCGCAAGCGTAGCCTGAATGGGCCGGACTTCCGCGATGGGCGTTTCCCGATCGGTGATCACGAGACTCCCCCCCTTCCTGCCCCTTCGAAGCTCCTCGGAAATATGAGCCCAGGGTTTCTGGCGATGTGCTATCAGGTCGTCAGGATCTGGTCCGGGCAAGGGCCAGGGTTCGGGATCTTCTCCTCAGCCCCCACCCACTGGCGGGAACAGCGACAGGCTGTCACCTTCCACAAGGGCATCCTCGGGCAGGACATGGCGGGCGTTCCGGAACATAACCGTCGCCTCACCCTCGCTGAGGCCTGCGGCGGCGATGGCGTCTGATACAAAGCCGGATTCGGGGACCTCAAGGACAGCCTCGTCGAAGCGGCCATCACGGAGGGAGGCAAAGAGCTTTACAGTTACTTTCATGCGCTTGCTTTCATGCGGGCGACACCACGATGGACAAGCGTAGCAGGTTGGCTTCCCCGCTGTCGAGGCCCTGAGAAATGCCCGGTGGCGTGTCGATCCCGATGGCGTCACACAGCTCCACGGCGCGCCCTGAGGCTAGGACGATTCCCCGCGCCAGGACCCCTGGCCCCCGATCGCGCATCACGGAATTGAACATCTTCACTGTTACTATTATTGTAGTTGCTTCTTCTTTGTCGGGACCAGATTCGGGAGAATCCGCGCCGGCATGGCCCTCGCCCCTGTGCGTGATAGCCTCGCGGAAGGAGGCGTAGGGGCTGCCCCGCCGCATGATGGCACCGACGAGGCCGGGCATGGCGGCAGACAGGGCGAGCCTCGAGCCCTCAGCAAGGAGGGCCCGGTCGATGTCGTCCACCGGCTTGTCGTCGAGAAAGACAGTACTGATCACATTTTCGATATAGTCGTCAGTAAACAAAAGGACTTCGCGCATGAACTCGCGCGCGCTCATGCCGACGCGCGCCTCCATGCCAAAGCCCGCCTGGAGGACGGCAAGCGCTTCCTCCCGCCGGGGATCCCCGGCGGGAAGGGCGATCTCAAGATCGCGCACGGCGCCCGCCAATCAAGAAACCTACCAATTGAACACTTTGTCGAGTTCCTCGTCCGCGATGGTGAAGGTCACGTTGTGCGGCGCTACCGCTTCGCGCTTCATCCACATCGGAAGGCGGTCGTCTTCCTTGGTGAAGCCGGCAGCCTTGTTGAAGTCGCGCTCGGTCTTGAGGATGGACTTGCCAAGGGCGGTGACGTCGTCGCCGGTGAGGGACAGGCCATGCATGGCGTTGATCAGGTCGATGAGGGCCTGGAAGGTGTCTGCCTGGTCGAGGACGGCGAAGGCGATGAAGAGGCACATGCCGGTGGAATCGATGGCTGCCGTCGCGATCTGGAGGTTGCGCGACAGCTCGATCTGGCCCTCGGCCTTGAGGGGGATCGACATAGCCGCCGACCTTGAGGATGTTGGTGGCGATCGCATAACCTGCCGTGTGGTCGGCGCCCATGGGGGTCGTGGCGTAGGTGACACCGATGCCCATGATGGCGCGGGGATCGTAGGCGGGCATGGCCTGGTTCTTGACGACTGGAATGCGCTCGATGCCATAGGCGCGGCCCATCGCTCCGGCACCGGAGCCCACGAGGCGGCCCAGGGGCGTACCCTTGCCGATTTCCTTGATAAGCTCAATTGCTCCCTTGGCGTCGCCGAATTTGAGGAGGCCTGCCTCCATGGCCACAGCCACGGTGGCGCCCATCTCGATGGTATCGAGTCCGATGTCGTCGTCGAGGCGGTCGAGCATGGCGATGGCATCCATGTCATCGATGCCGCAGTTGGCGCCGTGGGCCCAGACCGTCTCGTACTCGGGCTGCTTGGTCAGGTAGTTGCCCTCGGCATCGTTGTAGATGCCCGAGCACTGGATGACGCAGCCGCGGTGGCAACCGTGGGTCGCGAGGCCGCCGCGCTTGGTCTCGAGGGCAGCGCAGGTTTCGCCGGAGATCTTGGAGACGCCTGCAAACTGGCCGGTCTTGAAGTTGTTGGTCGGAAAGCCGCCTGCCTCGTTGATGATGTTGGACAGGACATTGGTGCCGAAGCTCGGAAGTCCGCCGCCGGTGACGGGGTGCTTCTTCAGGCCCTCGATCCAGACCTTGTTGGCTGCCTTGAATGCTTCGGGATTCTTGGGCTCGCGGGTCTTGCAGCCCTCGTCGTTGATCGCGATGGCCTTGACGCCTTTGGAACCCATGACAGCGCCGACGCCGCCGCGGCCAGCGTGCCGGGTCGGGTGCATTTCCATGTCGGTGCAGGCGATCGAAGCGGCTGGAAGCCGCATTTCGCCGGCCTGGCCGATGGAGATGACGGCGACCTTCTCGCCGAAGCGCTTCTTCAGGACATCGATAAGGGCATAATTGCCAAGACCCTTCAGGCTCTGGTCGTCCGCGACCTTGACGCCGTCCTTGTCGATGGTGACAAGGTAGCAGGGAGTCCCGGCGGGAGCGCCTTCGAGGATGATGCCCGCGATGCCGAGGCGGGCGAGGACCTGGGCAGCCTGGCCACCGGCGTTGGATTCCTTGATGCCCCCGGTCAGCGGGCTCTTGCAGCCGATGGACAGGCGGCCTGAGTTGCCGGCTGCAGTCCCGGAAAGAAGGCCGGGTGCTATGACGAGCTTGTTTTCTGGCCCGAGGGCGTGGCAGAGCGGCGGCACTTCAGCAGCCACGACCGTGGAGGTCAGCGCCCTGCCTCCAATGCCGGCGTACTTGCCCGCCGCTTCCTTGGTGACCTTAGGTCCCTTCGCAGCCCCAACATCTATCCTGATGATCGTGTCCATGCTTCCTCCTGCCGAGTCGTTGTTGATGTATTGCTGCAGGATTCATGCCACGGAAGGCAGAGCTGTCCTGCTGCGAAGCATAGCAGCGAATGCGAAAAATGACAGCGTTTTCTAAACCATTTCATGCTAATTTCAGCTAACTGTTCCACGATAGGGCATGTGACTAGATTAAGACTGTTCCAATTCGGATCATTGCACCATAATGGAACAGTCGGTCTTATAGCGCTGAATCCTCCGGTACAGGGTGTTCCGACCGATGCCGAGACGTCGGGCTGCCTGCGAGACATTGTTGCCGCACTCAAGGAGGGTCGCCCGGATGAGGGTCTGCTCGGCTGCCTCGAGCGAGGGGGCAGAGGCTACAGACAGAGGTGGAGCGACTGCAGACAGGGCTGGAGGAGTTCCCTCCGACGGCAGGCCCTCGCTCATGATGAGGAACTCGATGTGGTTCTCAAGCTCGCGGATGTTGCCAGACCATTCGAGGCCACAAAGCCGGTCGATGTAGCCAGGGGGGAGTTCGACAGGCTTCTTATTGAGCTTGCGCGAAGCCTTGCGCATGTAGTACTCGACGAGGAGGGGGATGTCATCAGGGCGCTCGCGGAGGGGCGGGAGGCGGATAGGCAGGACATTGAGCCGGTAGAAGAGGTCCATCCTGAAGCGCCCAGCCTGGACTTCGGACCTGAGCTCCTTGTTGGTCGCCGCTATGACACGCACGTCGACGGGTATCTCGCGCGAGTCGCCCACGCGCATGACTGTCCCCTCCTCGATCACCCGGAGGAGACGGATCTGCATTTCCAGGGGCATCTCCCCGATCTCGTCGAGGAAGATGGTGCCCTTGTCGGCTATCTCGAACTTGCCCGGATGCCCTCCCCGCTTCGCGCCGGTAAAGGCTCCCTCGGTGTAGCCGAAGAGCTCCGACTCGATGAGGTTCGGCGATATGGCCCCGCAGTTGAGCACGACGAAGGCCTCGTCGCGGCGGGGGCTCGCGTTCTGGATGGCCTGGGCAAAGATCTCCTTGCCCGTGCCCGATTCCCCGCTGATCAGGATGGTCGAGCGGCTGTCGGCGACCTTCTTTGAAAAGTCGATGGCCGCGCGTATGGCGGGGGAGGTCCCTATGATCTTGTCAAAGGTGTAGAGGGCTCGGCGGCCCATGATCTCGTTGGCGTGCTTGCGCCCTTTTTTCACGTCCTTGAAGAGGAGGATGATGGCCTCGGGCCTTCCGTCGCGGCCCTGGATGGGATAGGTACCGAGGTTAAAGTAGAGCCTGTTGGTACGAACGGTAACAGCCGCATCCTCGTTTGCATACTCCCGGCCCTCGAGGCAGGCCGCCCTGAGATCCCTCCAGCAGGGTAGGAGGCCCTCGATGCCCAGGCCCAGGAGTTCTTCCCTCGAGTAGCCGAACATCTCGAGGGCCTGGGCATTTACCGACAGGATATCCCCGTCGAGCCGGACCGAGACGATGCCCTCCTTGATGGAATCCAGGAGGGTCTCGGTAAAGCGGCGCTGCTCTGAAAGCGCCTCGTTCCGCGCGTTGAGGAAGAGGGTATTCTCGATGGCCCCCACCGCCGCGACCACCATCCCGAGGGTATGGAGATGCAGGGCGTCCCGGCGACCGGTGAGGTCCAGGCAGCCGATGATCTGGCCCTGGCTGTCCTTGAT
>CAIJMU010000174.1 GCA_903821875.1 uncultured Spirochaetota bacterium | reverse complement strand
CAACTACCTCTATGCCCGCTCAATCGGTGGCACCTTCATTCTCCGGCTCGAAGATACCGACAGGACACGCTACTCCGAGCAGTATGTCCAGAATCTCTACGAAACCTTCCGCTGGCTGGGCTTTTACTGGGACGAGGGACCTGATATTGGAGGCAGCGTTGGCCCCTATGTTCAGTCCGAGAGATTCGACCAGTATCGGAGCTACGCCGAAGAGCTAGTCTCCAAGGGAGAAGCCTACTACTGCTTCTGTTCCGAGGAGCGAGTTGCGAAGATGCACTCCGACAGTACGCCGGAGGAGGGAGAGGGAGGACCTGCAAGCTATGGTTACGACCGGGCCTGCAGGAGCATTGATCCCACGGAAGCAGCCTCCCGTGCCGCCTCAGGCGAAGCCCATGTGATCCGCCTCAGGATTCCCCTCGACGGAACTACTGTGCTGAATGATATCCTTCTTGGCGAAATCCAGTTCAGGAACGCCGATGTCAATCCCGATCCCGTCCTTCTTAAATCAGATGGCTTCCCGACCTACCACCTCGCCAATGTCGTCGATGACCACCTCATGGGCATCACCCACGTGCTTCGCGCCCAGGAGTGGCTGCCCTCGGCGCCTCTCCATCTCATCATGTACAGGGCCTTTGGCTGGGCTCCTCCCCATATCTGCCACCTTCCCATGGTACTCGGCGATGATGGACACAAATTGTCCAAGCGGCATGGGGCCACGGCACTGAATGAGTTCCGCCAGAAGGGCTACCTCAGGGAAGCCTTGATCAATTATGTGGCCATGCTTGGAGCCAGCTATGAAGAGGGCAGGGACCTCTTCTCCCTCGAGGAACTCGGAACGCTGTTCCGCCTCGAAAAAATCAACAAGGCACCTGCTATCTTCGACTACCAGAAGCTCGAGTGGTTCAACGGCCAATATATACGGCAGAAGAGCGACGGGGAGCTCATGGAACTGGTGCTGCCCTACCTGTCCGATGCCCATCTCGTGGAACCGACCCCTGATAACCGGCATAGAACCTTAATCAAAGGAGCGATGCCTCTCGTCCGGGAGCGTCTCCATTTCCTTGCTGACGCTCCAGCAATAATGGCCTATCTCTTCCGCGATCCTCCACTTGCAGCCAAAGAAGAGTTTATTCCCAAGAAGTTGGATGCCCTTAAGGCTGCAGCTATCCTTGCGATCGATGCCAGGGTACTTGCTGCCTGTGATCTTGACGACATCCACGGAAGCGAAGAAAAATTTCGTGAAGAATCAGCAGCCAGCGGAATGAAGTTCGGTGACCTCCTCATGCCCCTCCGCGTCGCAGTCACCGGCTCTCGGGTCAGCCCACCTCTTTTCGAATCCATCCAGCTGCTTGGCCTGCCCACCATCCTGGCGAGGGTCGAGGCATCTCGACTTCACCTCTTGGCCTAGGCGCTGCCGCATCGGGGCGGGGAGTTCCATGCTTCGCCCAGCACGAAAGCCGCCTGCACCCTGTCCTTTTTTCATCTTCTTCCCATGTTTTCCGGTTCCCCGTTTTTCTCGCAGCTTTGCTATACTCTGTACAGCACGAGGGGCGGGCCAAGTTCCGGATCCGCCGCGCCTCTGCGCATTGTCGCAGGGAAATCAGCCCTCTGGAGCCTAGCCCATGTCCGGACCCGCGACCAACGAGTTTTCCCTCACCATCGCCACCCGGAACGGTTCGGGAAGCCAGACCGCCAACCAGGTGATCCAGAGGGCGATTTTCGCCATGGGGGTTCCTGCAAGCGGAAAGAACATCTTCCCTTCCAACATTTCGGGCATGCCTACCTGGTTTCATATCAGGGTAAGCGCTGCGGGACATGTCGCCCGTAGCGCGCGCTGCGACATCCTGGTCGCACTCAATCCGGAGAGCATCGCAGAAGATCTTGAAGGACTCCGGGCTGGCGCAACGGCGCTTCTCGATGAATCCCAGTCCTCCCACGCAAGCCGGAAAGATCTCAGGTACATACTCGTTCCCTTCGCTAAACTTGCCAAGGAAGCATGCGACGATGCAAAACTGCAGAAGCTGGTGCAGAACATGGTCTATGTCGGCACTCTCTGCCACCTTGTCGGCATCGATAAAGCTCTGGCTATCAGCGCCCTTTCGAGCTTACTCGGAGGAAAAAGCAAGGCAATCGAACTGAACAAGGTAGCTATCGAACTGGGTTTCGCCTGGGCCCTGGGAAATGCAAGGCCCATACTGGGACTTGGTGTGGAACGAGGGACTGGAACCAAGGGCAAGCTTCTCATCGAGGGCAATACCGCCATCGCGCTTGGCGCCCTTTTCGCGGGAGTAACGGTCGCCGCATGGTATCCCATTACCCCGAGCACGAGCGTCATAGAGGATCTCGAAGCTTTTTCCGAGCGCTACCGGAAGGACCCCGCCAGCGGCAAGAAAAGCATAGCCATCATTCAGATGGAGGATGAGATCGCATCGGCTGGCGTCGTGATTGGTGCTGGATGGGCTGGAGCCCGCTCCATGACTGCAACCTCAGGTCCCGGCATAGATCTCATGAGCGAGCTGATCGGGCTTGCCTATTGGACGGAGATTCCCGGAGTTTTCGTGAATGTCCAGCGCACCGGCCCTTCGACAGGGCTTCCCACCCATACTGGACAGGCTGACGTGGAACTCTGTGCAGGAGCCTCCCACGGCGACAGCCGCCATCCCTGCCTGTACCCAGCCACAATGAAAGAGTGTTTCGAATTCACCGGGCTAGCCTTTGATATGGCGGAACGGCTTCAGACCCCGGTTTTTGTTCTCTCAGACCTTGATCTCGGCATGCAGACCTGGATGACGGACCCCTTTGAATATCCTGATACCCCCCTCGACCGGGGCAAGGTACTCGATCAGGAAATGCTCTCGAAAGTCGAAAACTGGGGGCGCTATCGCGATCCCGATGGGGACGGGATACCCTGGCGAACCCTGCCGGGAACGCCAGGAGGGAAGGGCGCATACTATACCCGGGGTTCGGCGAGGAATGACCTGGCCCTCTACAGCGAGAAGTCCACTGACTACCAAGGACAGCTTCTCCGCATCGCCAGGAAGATAGCAGGGGCCGCAACCCTTGTTCCCACGCCCTTTCTCGCCAAGGCCAAGAGGCGCACTAAGCTCGGGATTATCGCCTATGGCTCGAGCGCGCCTGCGGTTTCCGAAGCTCTGGAAATCCTTGAGCTGCAGGGAGAGTACTTTGACTACCTGAGAATCCGCGGTTTCCCTTTTGGCGGGGCTGTCGAAGAGTTCCTCAAGAGCCACGAGGAGACCTATATCGTCGAACAGAACAGGGATGGTCAGATGGCGAGGCTCCTCGCGGTCGATTTTCCAGCCTTGGCGGCGCGGCTCAGAAAGGTCACCTATACCGAGACCCTGCCACTCCCAGCCGATGCGGTCATCGAAGGCATTGCACTCGCGCGTTCGAGCGCAGCCAAAGGAGCCAATCGTGGCTGAAATCTCCAGCCCGCCCCTCAATTCCCTCGGCCTTCCCCTGAAGGAATATCAGGGAGGCAAGTCAACACTCTGCGAGGGCTGCGGCCATAACATGATCACGACTCAGATTGTCCAGGCTGTCTGGGAGTCGGGCATCGAGCCCCACATGGTCGCAAAGATTTCCGGCATCGGCTGCTCATCCAAGGCGACAGCTTATTTTCTGGGGAAATCCTGGGGCTTCAATACTCTCCACGGTAGAGCTGCGCCAGTGATGACAGGCGCATTGCTAGCGAACTCCGGACTCCATGGAATTCTGATTTCAGGCGATGGGGATTCGCTTTCCATCGGGACGAATCATTTTGTGCACATGGTGAGGCGAAATGTACCCGCTGTCTACGTCATCGCAGACAATGGGGTCTACGGCCTGACAAAGGGCCAGTTCTCCGCAACGAGCGACATTGGCTCTGCCCTTAAGCGTGGTTCAGTCAACGAGCTTCCGCCAATCGACCCCTGCGCCCTCGCCATAGAACTCGGCTGCGGCTTTGTCGCGCGGAGTTATGCAGGAAATGGGAAGCAGCTCAAGGCCCTTCTCCGAGCAGCCATGGCCTATGGAGGCCTTGCCATCATTGATTGTCTTTCACCCTGCGTGACCTTCAACAACCATGAAACCTCGACCCGGAGCTATCGGGCTGTGAGCGAGCGCGCCCTCTCGGTCCATGACATGGACTTCGTTATGGCGAGCGAAAGTCCGACAGTTGAACTCGCTCCAGGAGAGTCTCAGGAGCTCACCTTCCCTGACGGATCAACACTACGCCTCAAGGCGACCGAGACAGGCTTTGATCCTTCAAGCCGCGCCCGATCACTGGATGCCATCCATGACTCTGTCGAAAAAGGCGTTATTCTGACTGGACTTCTGTATCATCGTCCCGCGGCGGCTACGGCTGCGGATTTCATCGACCTAGGGGCTGACCCCTTGGTCGGACTCGGCGCTGAGACGACAAGGCCAAGCAGGGAAGCCCTCGCTGCCATCAACAAGGAGTTCCTCGCTGGCTAGCTCTCCATTCTGGCCGCAATGCTACGAAAACAGCGCGGTTGATGACTTCCTAACCATGAATCCAAGAAAAGGTTGACCGGGTAGCCCCAATCCGGGAGAATGCTGCAATGGCAGCAACCAGCAACGACTCCTACACGAAATTCGCGGCGAGCCTCGTCGGGACCTTTTTCTCTGGGATGGTGACTCCTCGAACCCTGCTAGACCAGTTCTGCGCCAGCACAGGCGACAGCGCAGCAGCAGCTGAACTCAGGAAACTGCTCGATGAGATGTGGGCAAGGGGCAACCAGTCACGATCCGCCGGAGGCAAGATACCCTTGGATCCCCTGAAACCGCTGCTGTACTCGCGGGGAT
>CAIJMU010000173.1 GCA_903821875.1 uncultured Spirochaetota bacterium | reverse complement strand
GCCGAGGGTAAGGCTGAGGCCGCCAGGAATCTCAGACAGCTGGGAGTGAGCCTCGACATTATCACCAAGGCGACAGGCTTGTCGCCGGAAGAGCTTGGGAAGCTGTAGCCAGAAAGCAGAAGAATCCAAGGGGGCAGGCTTCGCGCTCGACCTCGCATGCTATTCCCACACAAGTTCGCAAGCTCCTCAGCCGCTACTACCCTGCCGCCACGGTCGCATAACGCGCCAAGCGCTAAAATCCCGCCTTGCAGCCTCGCTGACAGCCCTGTACAATTCTGACATCCTAAGGACACAGCATCGAGGGTGATCGGGCCATTTTTAGCAGCGCCACCTCAGCACACGACGACAATCCCTTTGCAGACTGGAGCGAGTGGGTTTCGGAAGCTGATCACAAGGCCTACGCCCGGCTTTGAATGCGGGGACCCCATGAAGCTGCCTTTCCCTTGCGTCCACAGGGGCGGCAACGAAGAATGTAGTGCTGGACGAATGGAAATCATGGGCTTAGAATGCATGGGTTGGAATTATCCCTAAAGGTGGAGCTTGCGCATGAATATGGCAAAGATCTTCGTAGTGATGACGATGGCGCTTGGATCCGCGCTCCTGGCAGCGGAGTCCGCCAAGCTCGCCCTGGTCGTTGGGAACGCGACATATACGGACGGAATCCCCGAGCTCCGCAACCCGGTGAACGATGCCTCGGACATATCCGCTGTCCTTGAAAAGGAAGGCTGGCGGGTGACGCGGCTTCTGAATGCGAGCCGTCGGGATCTCAACAAGGCTCTGGTAAATTTCAAGGACTCCATGAAGGGCAATCCTGGGTCCACGTCGCTGTTCTACTACGCAGGGCATGGTGTCCAGATCGACGGCAAGAACTACATGCTTCCGATCGGAGAGATCTTCGAGGGGAAGGACGACATAGTACTGTCGGCCTTTTGCATCGACCTGGTGGTGGACGCCTTTTCGGAGGGCAAGGCCAAGGACAGCCTGATCATCCTGGACGCCTGCCGGGAGGACCCCTTTGCGAAGGCCAAGACCCGTGCAATAGGGACGACCCGGGGCCTGGCGGTTGTGCCGCTCCCCGAGACCGAAGGGGGTTCGGCGACGATCCTGGCGACCAAGGCGGGCGACGTCGCCCAGGACGGTAGCGGCAGGAATGGACTGTTCACCGAGGCCTTCCTTAAGAATTTCGACGCGGGACTTTCGCTCGACCAGTTTTTCGTCAAGGTCAAGGCCGATGTCGTTGCGATGACCGGCGGAAAGCAAACGCCGCAGATCCAGACTTCGGGTATCATGACTGGATTCTATCTGGGCAAGCGAAGGGATGGCTCCTCTGCTGCGACCAGCCCGAGCGCTCCCGCTCCCGTAGCAGTTTCAGCTGTGGCTCCCCGGCGCAGCGGCACGGTGCTGGTAAGCCCGGCGGAGCAGGCGCAGGCAGGCGCCTTGCTCGTAACGGCGCTTCGCCAGGACACGGGGGCCATCACCGAATTGCTCAGCAACGGCCCGACCGATCTGGCAGCGGGTGTCTATGAGGTCAGCGCGATGTTCAAGGATGACAGCGAGCCTGCATACAAACGCACAATCAGCGTGGAATCCGGTGTATCGACGAAGCTGTCGATACCGAGCATAAGCTACTCGGTCGCCTATCAGAAAAAGACACTGGTGGCAGAAAAGAACTCATTGCTTCCGAGCTTCACCAAGGCTGATGCCGCCGGG
>CAIJMU010000172.1 GCA_903821875.1 uncultured Spirochaetota bacterium | reverse complement strand
GCGTTTCTCCGATCTCTCGCCACTGTTCGTGCGACTCCCTGCGAAGGTTTCGCTTGACCAGGAAGAAGCAGTCCGGCGTGAGGAGCTTCTTTATAATGTCGAAGACCTTGTTACCGCTGTCGATCCGGAACAGGACCTGATAGTCCCAATTGCTTGATCATCTGGAAGTTCCGCGCAAATAGCCCGGGCGTAGCCGCCCCTCCCTTCACAGAACCCGCCTTACCACTCCGTTCGGACAGGATAGGCCCTGATCAGGGGATCGGGCGTCAGGATGACGAGGCCTTCGTGGAGGGCCTGGGCTGTGAGCATGCGGTCGAAGGGGTCCTTGTGATGATCGGGCAGCTTTAGAAGGCACAAGGCGGCATCTTCGGTCAGCGGCAGGGGATCGATCCCGTGGGCTTTGCGCATGCGCGGCACCCAGGTGGCAGGATCCTCGGGGAGCGGAAGCCTTCCGATGCGATTCTTCACCGCGATCTCCCAGGCGCTGACCGGGCTCAGGTACAACTCGGCACAGCTGAGAATCAGGTGGCGGGCAGTCGGGGAAAGTGAAGGGGAATCCTCGCAGAGCCACAAAAACGTGCAGGTGTCGAGAAGGACCCTCACGGTTCCCGACCCTCGAAGAGAGCGCTCAGATCCTCAGGCAGTGGGTCGAAGAAGGAACTCGGCACCGAAAAACTCCCCTTGGCCATTCCAATGTGCCTTTTTGCCTGGCCGGGTTGGTGGATCGATGTGAGGAGGGCCACGGGCTTGTTTCGCTTGCAGATGACAACCTCACGACCAGCCTGGGCTTCCTCGAGCCAGTGACTAAGGCGGCTCTTGGCCTCATAAATATTGACGAACTCGCTCATAGTCAAAATATAGGTCATGAAGTTGGTCAAGTCAAGAAGGGGATCCTGTGGAATACTCCTAAGGGATTCAGTAGCAGGGAGACCGGTCTTCCTGCCAAGGATGAGATCTTCGCCTTCCTTGATCGCGAGGATGCCCGTAACGAGCTATCGGCTCACCTGCCCCGCCGCTTGCGCCCGCAGTGTCTCCTTGCTATCGTAAGTGCAACTTTCCGTGGCAGCATCCCCTTTCTGCCGCTGACTGCCCTCCGGAGGAGAATCCCATGCCACAGCAACGCAAGCCCGATGCCTTCCTCGACGAGTTCCGGGGGAGGGTCTTCACCGGGCAATGGCCCACCCTCACCGAGCTCTTCGCCATCAGCGTCGAACGCTTCGGCGAGCGGGCCTGCTTTACGGTCTACGACCCGGAGCGCCTGTCCCTGAGTTACGCCGAGGCCCTCGACATGGTCGGCCGAGTCGCGGCAAAGCTCGCAGCCCTCGGGGTGGGCAGGGGCGACCGCGTGGTCGTTACGGGCAAGAACGGCCCCGAGTGGGCGGTAGCCTGGCTCGCGGCCCTCCACGCTGGCGCGACCGTGGTGCCCATCGACTGCCAGATCCATCGCGACGAAACCGCCAACCTCCTCCGCGCGGCCGACGCCAAGGTCGCCTTTGTCGACGAGGAAAAGTGGGACGAAATAGAGCCCGCCGACTTCGGCCTGGTTGCCAAGCTTTCGCTCTCGCGGAATAAGTCCTCGTACATCTACGACGAAGCCCTGGCGACGCCCATGGCGCGCGTGCAACTTGAAGAAACAGACCTCGCCGCCATAATGTTCACCTCGGGCACGACGGGCGTCCCCAAGGGCGTCATGCTCACCCACCGGAACCTCGTCTCCGACTGCCTCCTGGCCCAGTACAACCTCACCATACTGCCGACCGACGTCTTCTACGCCCTCCTGCCGATCCACCACTCCTACACGATGCTCGCCGTCTTCATCGAAGCCCTCTCTGTCGGCGCGGAGATCGTCTTCGGCAAGCGCATGGCCACGAGCCAGATCCTCCGCGACCTCAAGCAGGCTAACATCACCATGTTCCTCGGCGTGCCCCTCCTCTTCAACAAGCTGATAGCCGGCATACTGAAGGGAATATCCGACAAGGGACCACTGGTGAACGCCCTGGTCAGGGGTCTCATGTCCGTCTCGGGCGCAATCAAGAAAGTCACGGGCATCAACCCCGGAAAGACCCTCTTCGGCTCCATCCTCGACAAGGCCAGCCTCCGGACTATCCGCATCTGCATTTCAGGCGGCGGACCCCTGGCGCCTTCGGTGTTCAGGCTCTACAACCAGCTCGGCATCGACTTCATCCAGGGCTACGGCCTCACGGAGACTTCGCCCATCCTCACGCTCAACCCCGTAGAGCGCTACAAGGTGACATCGGTCGGCAAGCTCATCCCCGGGGTAGAGGCGAAGATCATCCCACTCGACGGCGAGGGCAAGCCCGACCCATCCGGCCAGGGGGAGATCGTAGTGAAGGGATCCATGGTCATGCAGGGCTACTTCCGCGCCCCGGAGGAGACAGCCAAGGTCTTCACGGCCGACGGCTGGTTCAGGACCGGCGACGTCGGCTGGATCGATGCTGACAACTATGTCTATCTCACCGGACGGGCCAAGAACCTCATCGTGTCGGGGGGCGGGAAGAACGTCTATCCCGAGGAGATCGAGAACCGCTTCCAGCTCTTTCCCGAGCTCGACCAGGTCCTCGTGCGCGGCTGGGTTCCCGACGCGTCGACAGCAGAGGAAGAGATCGAGGTCCTCGTCTACCCCGAGGCCGAATGGGCGCGGGGCAGGGACGCCTCACAGGTCAGGGCACGGGTCGACGCGATAGTGGCCGAGGTGAACGGGAAGCTCCTCCCCTACCAGCGCATGTCGCGGACCGTCGTCCTGGACAAGGCCATGGAGATGACCACCACGAAGAAGGTACGCCGCTTCGCCATCGGCTGACCCACTGCGGGGAGGGAGGGGGAGGCAGTGCGGTTCCAGACAAAGCTGATCTACACCTACTCCTTCCTCATAGTCCTCCTCGTCTCGATACTGGCGGTCATGTTCTACGGCTACAGTTCCGGTATCTTCGAGAGGGAGGCGATCGGGACCTACGAACTCCTGGGAACGAAGCTCGGCCAGCAGCTGGACACCATGATCCTGCCCATGGATTTCATTTCCACGAACCTCATCTCGGATGCCTCCTTCAAATCGGCCCTCGCCTCGCTCGGGTCCCTCGACAGACAGGATGCCGGCAATTCCCGCTTCATCACCGAGGCCATGCAGACGATCAGCAGCCAATTGAGCAGCTATTCCATCTACAAGAATTTCTATGCAGTGGTTGTTTTCAACAGGAAGGGCGATTTCTTCTCGAGCAATTTCCGGGACCACATGGCGGTATCCGTAGCGCCGGGTACGATCGCGGGCCTGCCCTGGATCATGCGTGCAACGGAGGCAGCCGGTCGCTCCGTTGTGGTATCGCCCTATGAGGACGCCTGGAGATCCAAGGGCAAGGCCGAGGTCTACGGCCGGGCGCGGGTCGTTCCCGGAATCTATGACGAGCTGGGATTCATCGAGGTCCAGAACCGCGCCGAGGTGCTCAGGCAGATCCTGTCAGTCCCGGGCCGGGAGTTCGTGCGCGTGCTGGTGTTCCAGGCCGATGGCAGGCCCTTCTACCTCAGCGAAGACCTGTCAGAAAGCCTCGTCGAATACTACCGCGCGGAGTCCGGCAGGACCGATCGCCGGGCGGTCTTCCGCCCGAACCCGATTACCAAAGGGGCGGAGTTCATCACATCCTCGAGATCGACCTACTCGGACCTGACCGTCACCCTTGCCCTCGACAAACGCGCCCTCCTTGCCCCGCTCAGCTTCGTGCGCTACAGCAGCCTGGGTCTCGGCCTCGTCATCATCCTTTTTTCCATGATCTACACCTGGTTCTCTTCACGGCAGCTCGTCAAGCCGCTGAAGCTCATGCAGGGCCGCATGGAAGCGACGGAACTCTCCAACCTCCCCCAGGGGAAACCCATCGACCATCCCGACGACGAGATTGTCGCCCTCGATGCTGCCTTCCGGAGCCTGACGGGACGCCTGGACGAGGCGATCCAGCACGAACTGAGTTCGCGCACCCTGTGGATGCAGGCGAAGCTCGATTCCCTCCAGGCCCAGGTCAATCCCCACTTCATCAACAACATCCTTACCGTCATCGCCAACCGGGGCCTCGAATCCGGCGACGAGGGGATCGGGCAGATATGCCAGGGTGTCGCCTCGATGCTGCGCTATTCCACCTCCACGGAAGAGCGGAGCGCCACCATCGCCGGGGAGATCGGACACGTCGAGACCTATCTATTCCTGATGAAGCAGCGCCTCGAGGACAGGCTGGACTACCACGTGGAAGCTGCTGTGGCGGCCCTCGCCGCGCCGATTCCCAAGATCGTCTTCCAGCAGATCGTCGAAAACTCGATCAACCATGGCTACGCAAGACTGCACAAGCCGATGCGCATCGAGATCCGCATACAGGCCGCGGGCGGACGCTGGCTGGCCGAGCTCCTCGACGACGGAGAGGGTTTCCAGAGCGCCAAGCTCGAGGAATTAAAGGTAACAATTGGCAGCATCGGCGAGGACCTGCGCGCAGGGACAGGGGACCAGGGCCTGGCCCTCGGCGGACTGGGATTGATAAATACCTATTCGCGCCTCTTCCTTTTTTACCACGGGGATCTCCTGTGGGAAATGGGAAACCGGGAGGCAGGAGGGGCCTGGGTCCGTATCGGCGGACCACTGGTGGCAGAAGCCGGGGAGTCCCAACTTGCCTAGGGTCCTGATCGTCGAGGATGAGCCCGCGGCAGCCCGCTATCTCCGCTCCATGATCGAACTGAAGTGCCCCGAGTTTTCAGTTGTCGGGATCTCGGGAAATGGGAAGGAAGCCCTGGACGAGATCCACCGGTCAAAGCCTGACCTGGTCCTGACGGATGCCAGGATGCCCGTGATGGACGGCCTTGAGTTCGTGGCAAGGCTCAAGGATGACTTCCCCCAGCTGCCGGTTGTCATCGTCAGCGGGCACAAGGACTTCGAGTATGCCCGACGGGCCCTCGATACCGGGGTCGTGGATTACCTCCTTAAGCCGATCGATCCGGCCAGGCTCGTGGAGGTCCTGTCCCGCCTGGGCCTCCTCCTTTCGGAGCGCGAGGCCGCGCGGAGGGCAGAGGAGCTCCTCCGCTTCATCAAGGGCGACCCTTGTGGCACAGGCCTTCCCGTCGATCCCGAGGCAGTGTTCCGTCTGGCTGTCGTCCGCTCTGGCGGCCTGCCATCGCGATACCTCCTCGATCGGCGTTCCGATGAAAGAATTGTCTGCGAGGAGGCTTTCTACGATTTCCCGGGCCGCGATTCCCGCGAACGGATCTGTCTTGGCATAAGAAGACAGTTAGGAAGTGAAGCATTCACGGTACTTGCCAGCGCCTCCGCAAGCTCCCTCGTCACCATGGCCCTGGCCGCAGGGGCACCTGCCTTTACGACAATCCTTGTCTGGCCGGACTTTCCCTGCGGCAGGGCCCTCAATGACGCAGTCCGGGATGCCTGCCTGGCCCTGGACAAGCTCATCGTCGCAGGGCAGTCGCGGATCCACTTCGCCCCGGCAGCCCAGAGCCAGGAAATAGCCTGGGACAGGACCTTTGCGGACAGGCTGGAGTTCGCCCTTCGAGAGTCCCGCCGCGACCTCCTGGAAGCTGCGATGCGCAACCTCTCCGATTCCTGGCAGGCGAGGGGCAGCCCCCTCGTCGCGGTGGAGTCCCAGCTCCGCCGCATCCTGCACTTCGTGCTCCGTGAGGCTCCCCACGCCGACAGCTCTGTCGCCGCGAACCTGGAGCTCCTCCTCGAGAAGGCACTTGCCGGAGTCCGGAACTTCGAAGAGCTTTCGGACTCTGCCTGGGCCCTCGTGTCAAAGGCAGCAGGGGCGGATGACCCGGACTGGAGGAAATCCGACATTCCCGCCTTCTTCAACGCCATCCTGCGCTTTGTCGAGGCGCGGTACTCGGAATCCATCACCCTGGGAGAGCTTTCGGACAGGTTCAGGATATCGCCATCTTACTTAAGCAAGCTCTTCCGTCTTCACGGTGGCCGCTCCTTCGGCGAATCCCTGGCCTCCATCCGGATCGAGGCAGCCAAGCGTCTCATACGCGAAAACCCGGAAATGCCTCTCAAGGACATAGCTGACAAGGTGGGCTATAAAGATCCCTTCTATTTCAGCCGGGTTTTCAAGTCCCTCGTTGGCCTGCCACCCTCCGATTTTTCCCGTTCCAAAAAGGCGGGACTGCCTCTGGCTTCAGCTGTACCTGACGCTTCAGCGGTGCCGGAAAATCCATTTCCCTGAGCCTTCCGCTCCATGTCGCGCTTGCGAAAACCGGGAGTACCATGCCTCACATGAGGTCTCGTGGAAGGACCTCGATTTCGGAAGGAGGCTTGAATGCAAAGAAGGATCTTTTCCCTGGCCGCCGCGGCGGTCATTTCCGTGCTGCTGGCCAGTGGGGCCTACGCTGCCGACAGGCAGAAAATCGTCTGGCTCCAATGGGCGAACGATGCCCAGCAGAAGGCCATCGATGCCGTCGTGACCGCCTTCCAGGCGAAGTACCCGATAGACATCGAGTTCGAATTCAAGCCCGGAAGCGCCGAGGGCGAAAACCTCGTCAAGACGCGCCTGGCGGCCAACGACATGCCCGACCTCCTGACCTACAATTCCGGCTCCCTCTTCCAGGTGCTCAACCTCGAAAAAAACTTTGTCGACCTTTCCAAGGAACCCCTGGCGGCCAAGCTCCTTGATTCCTTCAAGACCACAGTAGCTGCCGGAAAGGGCTTCTACGGAATCCCGATGCAGCCCATCCCCGCCGGCGGCATCATCTACAACAAGAAGGTCTACGCGAGCCTCGGCCTGAAGGTTCCCAGGACCTGGAAAGAGTTCACTTCCAATTGTGAGAAAATAAAGGCCGCTGGCATTGTCCCGGTCATCGCTTCATACAAGGACGACTGGACAGCCCAGCTCCTCCTCCTTGCGGATTTCTACAACGTCAACGCGACCACTCCGCGCTTTGCCGCCGACTACACCGCGAACAAGGCCAAGTTCGCCACTACCCCAGCCGCCCTGCGCGGCTTCGAGAAGATCCAGGAAGTCTTTACCAAGGGCTACATCAACAAGGAACCCATGTCGACTACCTACGACATGGCCATGGCCATGCTGGCCAGCGGCGAGGGTGTCCACTATCCGATGGCAACCTGGATCCTGGCCTCGATCAACTCCAACTTCCCCGACAAGATCAACGATATCGGCTTCTTCGCCCTGCCGGGTGACTCATCTGACAAGAACGGCGTCACCCTCTGGATGCCGAACAACATCTCCATTCCAAAGACCTCCAAGTCGATCGTGGCAGCCAAGAAATTCCTCGAGTTCTTCGTTTCCGCCGAGGGCATGGCTGCCTACATGAGCGTCGGAGCCCCCGACGGCACCTTCGCAGTCAAGGGCGTCAAGCTGCCCGACGCGGTGTTCCCCGCCGTCAGGGACGTCCTGGCCTATGTCGACGCGAACAAGACTGCCCCAGCCCTCGAGTTCCTTTCACCGGTCAAGGGTCCGAACCTGCCGCAGATCTGCGTCGAGTCCGGGCTGGCGCTGAAGACCGCCCTCGAATGCGCCAAGGAATACGATCGCGACGTCGAGAAACAGGCCAAGCAGCTGATGCTGCCAGGCTGGTAAGATCCTTCATAAGACATCGAGCCATCCTGAGGGAGCGCGAAGCTCCCCCAGGATGGCCAGGGGCGGGAGAAGCGATGGCTGGTTCAACTCTTCGGCTGTATTCATATGCATTTTTCTTGCCGGCCGGGATAATCTATATCCTGTTCTTCATCGCCCCTACCTTTCTCTCCTTCTTCTTCAGCCTGACGATCTGGACCCTTTCGGATTGGCGCTTCACCGGCCTCGATAATTTCAGGATCTTTTTCACTGAACCATCCCTCAGCATAGGGCTCAGGAATTCCCTTATCTATGCCATATCGACCTGCGCCTTGAAGGTCGTCCTCGGATTCCTCCTCGCTGCCTTCCTCTGCACCAAGCTGAAAACGAGGGGGTTCCTGCGCTCCCTCATCTATTTCCCGAACATCCTCTCCACGATCGCAGTCGGCATCATATTCAGCAGCCTCATGCACCCCTCGCACGGCCTCATCAACACCACGCTCGCCTTTTTCGGCATACAGGGTCCGGACTGGCTCGGCAACCCGAAGATGGCCCTCTTCTCGGTAGTCCTGGTGGATGTCTGGAAGGGTGTCGGCGTAGCCATGATCATCTTCATCGCGGGCATCCAGGCCATCCCGCAGCATTATTACGAAGCCCTGTCGATCGACGGGGGCTCGTCCTTCGACAAGCTCCGTTACATCACCCTTCCCCTGTCCCGTTCGTCCATGAACTCGGTCATCATGCTTGCCTTCATCGGCGGCATCCGCTCCTTCGACCTCATCTGGGTGATGACCAAGGGAGGGCCGGGCTTCACGAGCGACCTCATCGCCTCGATCATCTACAAGCAGCTCCAGGGCGGTTTCTACGGCCTGTCCACCGCAGGCAATGTCGTACTCTTCATAATAGTGTCCATCATGGCCGTGCCCCTCTACCGCTCCCTGACAAAGGTCGAGGTGGATCTGTGAGCCGGAAGCTTCCGCACATTCTGGTCGAGGTCCTGTCGGTCCTGCTGGCCCTGGCCATTTTCGGTGTCCCCGTCTCCTACGTGGTGACCAACGCGGGCAAGACCCCGGTGGCCGCCGCACAGATGCTCATCGCCCCATCGGCGACCACCCAGTACCTGAAGAATTTCTCGGATGTCATCGCCGCGTCGAACAACATGCTCGTCCGCGCCTTCATCAACAGCACTATAATAACAATTATGTCGATCGTGTTGCTCCTCGCCGTCTCCTCCATGGCCGGCTTCGTGCTCGACCGAAGGAAGGGCCGGGCCATCGCATGGATCAATTTCCTGGTCCTGGCCGGCCTCATGATCCCCCCGGCAGTGGTTCCGACCATCTGGCTGCTCAAGTCCATCGGCCTCTACAAGACCTTCCTCGGCCTGGTGCTGGTGGAAGTCGCCCTTTCCTTCCCCTTTTCCGTCCTCCTGTACCGGGGCTACGTCGGGGCCATTCCGCGCGAGCTGGACGAAGCATCCTTCATGGACGGCTGTACGGGCATCCAGCTCTTCGTGAAGGTCATCTTCCCCCTCATGAAGCCGGTTTCGACCACGATAGCAATAATTACCTCCATCTCGGTCTTCAACGACTTCGTGAACCCCCTCTACTTCCTGCCCGGCTCGAAGAACGTGACGGTGCAGCTCACCCTCTACAATTTCATCAGCACCTACGTCAACAAGTGGAACCTCCTCTTCGCTGACATATTCCTGATCTCCCTGCCGCCGCTTCTGTTCTTCATCCTCTTCAACAGGAAAATCGTCTCCGGCATGGTGGCCGGGGCAGTCAAGTCCTAGTCCATCCCTGGGAGCCCGCCATGCTTGTCCTCGATGATCTGCGTTGTGAATATCTCAGGGATCCAGTCGGCATCGCTTCCGACAGGCCCCGCTTCGGCTGGATGCTCAGCACTGCCCTATGGCGTGATGTCGAGCAGGCAGGCTATCGCATCCAGGTGGCCCTCGAAGGGAGCTTTGCCGGACCCGTCTGGGACTCAGGACATGTAGCCTCCTCCGAGTCGGTCTCTGTCGCCTACGCCGGCCCGCCTTTGGAATCGCGGACGCGTTATTTCTGGCGCGTTCGTGTCTGGACGACGCGCACTGGCGCCGGTGCCGCGGAGGAGAGCCCCTGGAGCGCAGCAGCTTTTTTCGAGACCGCCCTCGGGCCGGACGAATGGAAGGCGGCCTTTGTCTCGGGCGAGGGCCCGGAATCCTGGCTTGATTCAAAGGGCATCAGGCTGCGAAGGAAATTCACCGTCTCGGGAAAGATCGCTTCAGCGCGCCTTTACGCAAGCGCCCTGGGACTCTACGAGCTCAGGCTGAACGGGATGGATGTCGGCGACGAGATCCTCGCACCGGGCTGGACGGCCTACGCCTCGCGTCTCCGCTACCAGAGCTACGATGTCACCGGCATCCTCCTCGAGGGCGACAACGCCTTATGCGCCACCACAGCTCCTGGCTGGTACAAGGGCGACCTCGCCGGCTGGCTAGGCCGTCGCAATGTCTACGGCAGCCGCACGGCCCTCATCGCCCAGCTCATGATCCACTACGCTGACGGTCGACAGGAGACCTTCGCGACCGATCCAAGCTGGCGCGCCAGGGAAGGGCCCCTCCTTTATGCCGAGCTCTACCACGGCGAGGTCTACGACGCACGGCTCGAGGACCCAGGCTGGTATTTTGCCAGTTATGACGATTCACGATGGAGGGCTGTCGAGCCGGTGGACTCGGACCTGTCGCTCCTCGTGCCCGCCGACGGCCTTCCCCTCCGGAAGCGGGAGCGCTTCAAAGCGGTTTCGCTCATCGTGACGCCCAAGGGTGAGAAGGTCCTGGACTTCGGCCAGAACATCGCAGGTATTGTCCGCTTTACCGTCTCGGGGAAGGCCGGGGACCGCGTCCTCCTCCGCCATGCCGAGGTCCTCGACGCCGGGGGGAATTTCTACACCGCCAACCTCCGGAGCGCAAAGGCCAAGACGACATACGTCCTCAAGGGCGAAGGCATGGAAAGCTACGAGCCTCGCTTTACCTACATGGGCTTCCGCTACGTCTGTGTCGATGCCTGGCCGGGCACGATCGATCCCGAAGCCTTTGAAGCCATCGCCATCTACTCCGACATGGAAGAGACGGGAAGCTTTGAGTGCTCGAACGGGCTCCTCAATCGGCTCCACGCCAACATCGTCTGGGGGCTCAAGGGCAATTTCGTGGATATCCCCACCGACTGTCCCCAGCGCGACGAGCGCCTCGGATGGACCGGCGACGCCCAGGTCTTTGTCGGCACCGCAGCCTTTCTCATGGGAGTTGATCCCTTCTTCCGGAGCTGGCTACGGGACCTCGCGGCGGAGCAGACGGCCGAGGGAGGGGTGCCCTTCGTAATTCCCAACATCCTCGAGGGCATGAGCAGCCCCGACGGCCAGGCCATACCCAACCACTCATCCTGCGGCTGGGGAGACGCCGCCACCATCTGCCCCTGGACCATCTACCTCCGCTACGCCGATCGAGCCCTCCTCGAGGAGCAGTATCCGAGCATGCGTGCCTGGGTCGAGTACATCCGCGCCCGGGCCCGGGGCGGCTTCATCTGGGACTCGGGCTTCCACTTCGGCGACTGGGTCGCCCTCGACGCGCGCGAAGGGAGCTATTTCGGCGCAACCCCGAACGATTTCACCGCGACAGCCTTCTATGCAAAGTCAGTGGCTGTCCTTGCCAAGGCTGCCACAGTCCTGGGCCGGGAAGCCGATGCGCACAACTACGACAAGCTCCTCGAGGACATCACGAATGCCTTCAGAAAGGAGTATTTTTCGCCGGATGGCCGCATTGCCGTGCGCACGCAGACTGCCTGCGTCCTGGCCCTCGACTTTGGCCTGGCAGCGCCCGGGCATCGGGACCGCGTGCGCGACACCCTCCTTTCGCTCATCAAGGAGAACGACGGCCACCTCGTCACCGGCTTCCTCGGCACACCCTATCTCTGCCGGGCCCTGGCCGATTCAGGCGCCCTCGACGCAGCCTACGAGCTCCTCCTCCGCGAAGCCTACCCTTCCTGGCTCTACCAGGTCGGAAAGGGAGCCACCACCGTCTGGGAGCACTGGGATGGGCTCAAGCCCGACGGCTCGATGTGGAGTCCCGACATGAATTCCTTCAACCACTATGCCTATGGCTCGGTCGGCGAATGGATGCACTCGACAGTCGCCGGCATCGCCGCCGTCGAGGGCGGGCCCGGCTACCGGCGCATCCTCTTCGAGCCGAGACCGGGTGGTGGGCTCACCTGGGCGAGGGCTTCCCTGAAAACAGTCCACGGACTCGCGTCCATCGAATGGCGGCTCGAGGGCGGGGAATTCAGGGTCACCATCAGGGTGCCACACAACGCGCGCGGCTGCTTTGTTCCTCCGGTCCCGGGCGAGGAGGCGCGTGAACTTGGGTCAGGAGAGCACCGTTTCGCCTTCCCATGGAAGGTCGCCGGACAGTGACGGCCCGACAGTGACACCACGGGAGAGATTCCACGCAGTCGCGGACTTCGCCCAGCCGGATAGCCTGCCAGTCATCGAGTGGGCCACCTGGTGGGACCTGAGCATCGAGCGCTGGCGCTCTGAGGGGCTCGATCCGGCGCTCTCCGGGAGCGGGCTCTACGGAGCCCTCGGCCTCGATCGCCATGACCAGTTCTGGATCAGCGCCCTCGCCCCCGATTGTCCTAGGCCTCCCACTCATGGCGCTCCGCGGCTCCAGGACCGGGCGGGCTTCCGCTCCCTCTCGTCCCGGCTCTTTCCGAAAGCCCTGCCGGATGTCGCGTCAATCGAGGCTGCCGCCCAGGTCCGGGAGGAGAGCGGATCCCTCCTCTGGCTGACCTTCGAGGGTTTTTTCTGGTTCCCGCGCGAACTCTTCGGGATCGAGCCCCACCTTCTCGCCTACTACGACCAAAAAGATCTCATGCACGAAATAAACGACCGGCTTGCCGACTGGCAGCTCGAAACACTCGAGCGCTTCTCGGAGATCGCAGTACCCGACTTCATGACCTTCGCCGAGGACCTTTCGTACAACCTCGGCCCCATGATCTCCGGGGACTGCTTTGAGGAATTCCTGGCCCCCTATTACCGCCGCGTCGTCCCCGAACTAAAAAAGCGCGGCATACGAGTCATCGTCGATTCCGACGGTGACATCTCGCAGGCCATACCCTGGTTCATCGAAGCCGGCATCGAGGGTGCCCTTCCCCTCGAGCGTCAGGCAGGCGTCGATGTCGCCTCCCTTCGCAGGCGCTTCCCGCGTTTTATCCTCATCGGCGGCTTTGACAAGATGGTCATGAAGCACGGCGAGTCTGCAATGCGCGCTGAATTCGAGCGCCTCCTCCCAGCCATGAGGCTCGGAGGATACATCCCTTCGGTCGACCATCAGACTCCTCCCGATGTATCCCTGGCCAACTTCCGGACCTATGCAGGGCTCCTGCGGGAATACTGCGAACGCGCTTCCGCTACGATAGCACCATTCTCCGTTTGACGTATCCCGCGCCCCGCGATACTGTCTTCACGCAGGTTCCGAGCCCGGAATGAAGGCATGTCGCCACCGCGGGGCAGGGTCCATCCAGCAGCATCCACGAGGTCTACATGCCCAGTTCCAGTCCCGAAAGCATCATCGATGTCGCCCTCGTCGGAGCTGGCATCCACAGCGCCACCCTTGGCATGCTCCTCCGGGAACTCGACCCCAAGCTGAACATCAGGGCCTTCGAGCGGCTCGACGACGTTGCCCTCGAGAGCAGCGACGCGATGAACAACGCGGGCACCGGTCACGCTGCCAACTGCGAACTCAACTACACCCCGGCCAGGGCCGATGGCTCTGTCGATCCTTCCAAGGCCTTCAGCATCAACGAACAGTTCGAGACCTCCCTCCAGTTCTGGACCCACCTCGTAAACGAGGGCAAGCTCCCCTCACCCGCCGCCTTCATG
>CAIJMU010000171.1 GCA_903821875.1 uncultured Spirochaetota bacterium | reverse complement strand
CAGGAAGACATATCATAAGAGTCAGCAGGATTGCGGAACTGATCGCGAAGCATCTAGGCTGGAGCGAAGGAGAATGTGAGATACTTCTCCATGCCGCGCCTATGCACGACTTGGGCAAGATTGGCATCCCCGATGCCATACTCCTCAAACCAGGAAAACTTGAAAGCGCGGAGATGGAAATCATGCAGACCCATACCACCATCGGCGAACGAATCCTTGAAGGGGAGGATTCCACCCTGCTGTTGGAAGCTTGCGAAATCGCCCTTTCCCATCATGAGCGCTGGGACGGGAAAGGCTATCCCAAGGGCCTGGCAGGAGAAGCCATTCCCCTTGCCGGACGAATCGTTGCGTTGGCCGATGTCTTCGACGCGCTGACCTCAGACAGGCCCTATAAAAAGGCCTGGAGCGTGGATGCGGCCATGGAATTGATCAGGAATAGCAAGGGCTTGCAGTTCGACCCCGCTCTCGTCCTGGTTTTCGAGGAACTCCTACCTGCGATAATTACCATTCGCGAAAGCCTGCCCGATGCAGTGGAATGAGAGGCCGAAAATCATCGAGAGGGAAGACCGCATACTTGCAGTCTTCCATTGTTGTATGACCCTTGAATTCTGGAGCTTGCCTTCGCCAGTAGGAGAGACCTAAGTGGACATCGAATCGCCCCAATTGATCCTGGAAAGCCTTGACTCGATCGAAACGAGGCTGCTCGGAATGGAAAGTGCTTCCTGCGAGGGAGTCGATCCTCTTGGCGCAATTCATCTTCTTTTCAGGGAACTCCATAATCTGAAAAGTGCCCTTTCCTTGGGAAGCGCTGACACCAGCGCGAAACTGATCCACCAGGCGGAATCGTGTGCAGACATGCTGCGATCAGGGAAAGGCGATCCTGAATCCAATTGGGTCGACCTCCTCCTCGCCGTCATCGATCACGTCAGGAAAGGAATGGAGGCAGGCGAAGAGACGGAAGCACCGGCATTGGCTGAGCAGCTCGATGGCGTGCTTGAAAAATGGCTGCATCTTGAAACTCCGAATGGAAAGAAAATCGGTTTCCCCCTGGATAAAACCGAGATGCAGGGGCTGCAAGAGGCGATCATGTCCGGTCGCAAAACCTATATTATTGAGAAGCTTGTTGGAGAAGGCCTTGACTCATCGGCGGTCAAGTCTCTGCCGGTCTTCGATTCCCTGAACGAGGCAGGCTCGTTGATCGCATGGAACCTAAAGCGCGAAAAGGGTTCTTTTTCTGTTCTTTCAATCGTATTCGCATCGGACAAGGCGACTGAAGACCTATCATTCATCATCTTTGACCCTTTCTATCCTGTCATTGGTTCCGGACAAGCCGAGCTGGGGAAAAAAGCAGAAGCCGACTGTGCTGAAAACGACAAGATGAATCGCATCCTCATCGTCGACGACGAACCCATCGCGATGATGCTTCTCCAGAACTATCTCTGCCAATTCGGGAGGATCGACACAGCTCAGACGGGGCAGGAAGCCTTGGAAAAATTCACCAAAGCGTACATCGGAAGGGAACCCTACGATGTTGTTTTCCTGGACATCATGATGCCGGGGATCCCGGGCGATTCCGTGCTCGAAGGCATGAGGAAGTTCGAGCATGAGGCAGGCATCCCTGAGGGCAACGGAACGCGGATCATCATGGAATCCTCGCTCGGCGACTATCCTACCATTTCTGCATCATTCCATAAGCAATGCGATGCGTATCTCGTAAAGCCAATCGACGCGCTGGCCGTAGACAAGACCATGGTAAAGCTCGGTTTTCCCAAATCGGTCATACCCTTCGCTGCCATCCCTAAATCAGGACAAATGCGGAAGTCCCCGTTCTGATTCCACTAATGGCATTGGAGAAAATAGCCAGATTCAGAACGGGCAGTTAAGGCGTATAGGGTCCTGTTGGAGGAGTAGGCGCAATAATGGAAGGTAGCGTGGCTTTGTGCACCCATTGTTCTCGAGACAGGCCCCCTTCCTGCACGGGAGGGGGCCTTTTCAATTCAAGGGCAGATCACTTCTTCGCGAAGCTCTCCTCGCTCTTCAGTATCGATTCCAGCGAGTATCTCGACACCTGGTAGCCGAAGGGCCTGGGTTGGCCAGCCTCGGTGGCCCGTGCCCAGAAGCGGCCGTCAGCCGCCGGAGCTCCGATTTCTATGATGCGGGTCTTGCCCGAACCGAGGTCGAGGGTGATGGTAGCCGAAACCTTGGCGAAAGCTTCGGCGGGCGCTGCCGCGGCCAGGTCGGTCGCCTCGAGGTTGCCCGCAGCGCGGAGCACCGACTCGATGGTGACAGGATCGAGCTCCCTCGCTCCGCCCTTCCAGAGCTGGCCCGAACGCTCGAAGCGCCAGGCTATGTTGAGGGGCTTGGCGGCCTTGTCGGCAGGATTCAGGATGATGTCAGCCCGTACCGCGAAGGCCTGGTAGGCTGCAGCTTCGGGAGCGTTGCCGAAGAGGCGGCGATCAAGCCAGGAGGCACGGTCAGTGCCCAGGTAGGAGGCAACAGCTGCGTCGATCATGAAGGAAGCCTCTGCCGTGCCGAAGCGGGCGTAGACTTCGCTGCCGCTCGGACCATGGCTGCCCACCCGGAGCTCGAGCAGGAGCTTCCCTGTCCCATCGGTGAGCTTCAGCACCTTGGCTTGGGCATCATCGAGGCCGAGGCTCTTCCAGGAGTCCTTGTTGCCGGCGACAGGACGGCGCTTGCCGGCCGCTGAAAGGGCAGTCAGCATGGCCTCTATCCGGTTCGACTGGACAGGAAGCCGGGCCGAGGCGTCCTCGAGGGCCCACTGACCGCCTCCGCGCGTAAAGGTGAGGGAGGCTCCAGCTCCTGGACCGAGGAGCTCCACCTTCGCGACCTCCCCCGATTTCGACGGCAGGGCTGTAAAGGCTTCCTGCCGCGAGGACACGCGTTCTGGGGCAAAGAATTCACCGAGGCCGAAGGCCACCAGCAATACGACGAGCGCGATGCTGAGGTACTTGACCTTGTCCTGGTATCGCATCATTTCCCGGCCTCCGTTCCGGACGCGCGCGAGGCGCCGTCCTGCTTGGCGAATGCCACCGCTTCCATGCGCGACAGGAGCCTGCGCGTCCGCCTCCTCACCAATGCGACGGCCAGGAGGATTCCCGGCACGAGGACCAGGTTGATCGCGTAGGAGACGATGACATAGCTGTTCTTTACTGCAGGATCCTGGATCTTCGACAGCCGCGGATCTTTCTGGCCCCGGGTCTTGATGGCTGCGAGCTCGTCCCCGGTGGCAAGCCAGTCGGTGGCCGCAGCCACGAAGGCGGCGTTGAAAAGCGAATTCGTCATCGCCATGAGGTCGGTGGCAAAATCTGATGAACCAATTACGATGATCTTGGACGGGGCAGGCGGATTCTGCTGTGGGGAAAGGGCGGCCGCGCCGGCGCGCAGGGGCGGGGCACCGGAGGCCCAGAGACCCGGAAGGGGACCGGCGAGGGTCACGGCCAGCGTGTACTGCCCCCCGGTCTTGCCGGCTTCGGCCTGGAAGTTAGCCGATTCCTCGGGCCTGATGGCAAAGTTGGCGGTCTGGAGCCAGGCCTTAGGAGTCGACTTCACGAGGGCCTCGCCTTTCACGCCGGAGCGGTCCTTCAGGGTGAGGGGACTCGGCCAGTACAGGTCGAGGCCGGCAAGCTTGGAGGTAGCCGGATTGCTCTTCGAGGCGAACTCGGGTCGCGTGATGATCCAGTGGGGATACTGCACATAGCGGATGACGCTGCTGCCGAACTGGCCGGCCTGCTGGAAGGGGACCGTGAGGGAGGAGGCGTCAAGCACGAGGCTTCTGCCCACCTCGATGCCCCATGCAGATAGGGCACGGAGAAGGCCATCCTCCTTGAGGGCGGCAGCAGTGAGATCCTGGCGTGCCTCGACGCCGACACCCTTGACGGCAAGGAAGGCGGCACCACCCCTGGCGAGGTACTCCTCGACGCGGTAGGCGGCATAATCGTCTATATCCGAATTTCCCAATACCAGCAAAACCCTGGTCTCGGGCGGGATAGCGTCGCCTCGGTTGACCTCGGAGACTTCCCAGCCCGATTTCCTGAGTTCCTCGCCGACTGTCTTGTAGTCGTTGGCCATGGACTTGTCTGCGTCGCCCACGAGGACGGAAACCTTCTGCGCTGCGGTCCCCACTGCCCTGCGGACGGCCTTGACCAGATCGTACTCGAGGGTCGCGCCATCGAGAACAAAGGGGATGACCTCGCTCTTGTCGAGGTACTGGAGCACGATGCCTGAGTAGACCACTGCAACCCGCTGCTCGTTCTGCTCGACGATCTGCATCTGCCTGCCCTGCACGCCAAGGGCTTCCACGGCTCCGCTACGCTTCGAGGGGTCCTCGACCGACAGGTCGATGCGGCCGCGGGAGGAGGCCTCGAACTCGCGGAGGAGGTCTTCGATGGCCCTGGGTCCCGGGTGCTTGGCCGAGAGGGTCGGGGAAATATAGTAGGTGATATGAAGGTGTTCGGGAACCTCGCGGTAGAGGTTGTGCGCCACCGGTGAGAGGCTCTGGCTGCGGTCGGCGGAGAGGTCGAGCCTGAAGGCGAACCTCCCGGCGACGAGGAGGGCGGCCACCGTGACGGCCGCTGTGAGGAGGAGGAGGACGGTGCCCCTCAGTCTGCCTGTTCTGGCATCCATGTCATCAGCTCCATTTCCTGCGCCCGATGGTCCAGGCGGTCAGATAGAGGAAGAAAAGCGTCGTCGCTACATAATAGAGGAGGTCCCTGGAGTCGAGGACGCCGCGGCCGAAGCCCGCGTAGTGCCGCGCGAGCGAAAGCCAGTTGAGGATGGTAGCCGCGAGGCCGCCGGCGCCAAGGAAGGACGAGACCCTGTCCACAAGGACGAGGGCCAGGAGGAGCACGACCGAACCGAGGAAGGCGCTTACCTGGTTGCGGGCGCGCGAAGAAACCCACTGCCCGATAGCGGTGGCGGAGGCTGCCACGAGGATAACCCCGAGATACTGGCCGAAGAGGACGCCTGGGTCGAAGCGCCCGAGGAAGCCAGCCATGATCGGGACGGGAAGTCCCAGGAGGATGGCTATGACGACTACTGCGAAGGAGGCAGCGAATTTGCCTGCCACGGTGCCGAACTCGCCGAAGGGCAGGGTCAAGAGGAGTTCCGCCGTGCCGAGCCGCACTTCCTCGGCCCAGCTCCGCATGGTCAGGGCGGGGACGATGAAGGCCAGTACTATGGGCATCATGCCGAAGTAGGCGGAGAGATCGGCCATACCCGCCGCGTAGAAGCCAGTGACGAAGTAGAGCCAGCCCGCAGTAAAGATGAGGAAGGCGACGATGAGGCTGAAGGCTACCGGCGAGTTGAACGAAGCCCGGAACTCTCGCCTGAACACGGGAAGGAATCCCTTCATTTTCGACCTCCATCGGTACCCGCGCGCGGGTCGGTCAGTTTCACGAATATCTCCTCGAGGGAGAGCTTCCTTGGGAGAAGTTCGAGGAGGATGAGACCCTCGGAGACAGCCCACTTGAACACGGCTTCCCCGGCCTCGGCCGAGGCTTCAGACGCAGCCGCGGCCCCAGCTGCTCCCTGTGACGCGCGCGCGCGAAGGGAGATGTCGCAGGCGAAGCGCCCCCCGTCCTCGAGAGCCAGGGAGCGGATCGCTCCGAAGACTGAGAGACGGCCGAGCGCGGACTCGAGTTCGGTCTTTCCGAAGCCTGGAGTCTGGCTCCGAAGCCTGAGATTGACCCGCTCCTCGCCCTTCAGGGCCAGGCCGATTTCCTGCGTGGTACCCTGGGCTGCAATGCTCCCCTCGTTGAGGATGAGCACGCGGGAACAGACAGCCTCGACTTCCTGGAGGATGTGGGTCGACAGTATTACTGTCTTCTCCTGGCCGAGGTCCCTGATCAGCTGCCGGATCTCGAGGATCTGGTTCGGGTCGAGGCCGGTAGTCGGCTCGTCGAGGATGAGGATGTCGGGGTCGTGGAGGATGGCCTGGGCGAGACCGAGACGCTGCCTGTAGCCCTTGGAGAGTTCCTCGACCGGCCTGTGGAAGACAGGACCGAGGGAACAGGAGACAACGGCCTTGTCGATGGCCTTCTTCCGCTCGGCTCCCTCAAGGCCCCTGGCGTCTGCCATGAAGTCCAGGTACTCGGCCGGCGTAAGGTCAGTGTAGAGGGGCGCTGACTCGGGCAGGTAGCCGATGCGGCGCTTGATCGCGATGGGATCCTCGGTGACGTCCGTCCCCCCCACCAGGGCAGTGCCCGAGGTCGGACAATGATAGCCGGTGAGGATCTTCAAGATCGTCGTCTTGCCCGCCCCGTTGGGCCCGAGGAGACCCACGACCTGGCCCCGCTCGACGGAAAAGGAAACCCCTTTCACCGCCTCGACCCTGTCGTAGCTTTTGCGGAGTTCTTTCGCTTCTATCATGGAAACTCCTACTGATGATGGTATGCACAGGGAGGGAATGCCTGCGATCGCGATCCTACCCCGGATGCCATTAAACCTTCGATTCTGCCCGAGGTTACGCCCGGAAAGAATCCTGTTTCAATCGACGTATTCGATGGGGAAGGACATGCGATCGCGGGTCAGCACCGTGTCTGGAAACACTGCACGGGCCTCGTCCTGGAGGATCTTGAGTTCGCGGTCGGCATAGCGTGGGCTGTAATGGATGAGGCCAAGCTTCTTCACCCCACCAGCGTCCAGGGCGATGCGCGCTGCCTGCGCCGCTGTCATGTGCTTCTTCTCGATGGCGCTCTGGACAAGGGCTTCCTCGAACATGCCCTCGCAGATGAGGAGGTCTGAATCCGCCACCTCTTTCGCTATTTCGGGCAGGTAGAGGCTGTCGGTGACATAGGAGAACTTGCGCCCCGAACGGGCGGGGCCAAGGACCTCGGAGGGCCTGACGAGGCGGCCGTCGACCAGGTTCACGTCGCTTCCCCCCTGCAGCACGGACCACATCGGCCCCCGCGGCACACCGAGCTCCGTTGCACGTTCCGGATGGAAGGCGCCGGGCCTCGCCGACTCCTCGAGGGTGTAACCGTAGCAGGGCTTGGTGTGCCTGAGCGGGAAGGATCGTATGGTGAAATCCTCTCCCTTCCAGAGCGTCTCGGGCCCGCTGAACTCCTTCACGATGATCTCGTAGTTGATATACATGTCCAGGACCCTGCGGCTCTGCTCGATGTACTCGGCGATGCGGGGCGGCCCGAAGATGTAGAGCGGTTCCTCCCGGTCAACCTGGCTCGAGAGCATCAGGATGCCGGGGAGGCCCGTGACATGGTCTGCGTGCATATGGGACACGAAGATCGCAGTTATCTTCTTCCAGCGAAGGTTCAGGCGTCGGATGGAGACCTGGGTGCCCTCGCCTCCGTCGAAGAGGAAGAGCTCACCCTCACGGCGCAGGAGGACACTGGTGAGGTGACGGTTCGGGAGGGGCATCATCCCACCAGTGCCCAGAACAAAGGCTTCAAGATTCATGGTGCGGCACTATACCTGAAAGGCATGGCCCGTTCAATCGAAGGAAGGTCTACCCTGCGGCCATTGTCCCGAGAGCCTCCCCCATGCAAGAATCCGAAGATGCAAAGCTTCAGCGCCCTCGGCCTCCCCGAGTCCATCGCAACCGCCCTCACGGGCCTCGGATTCGCTGCGCCGACGGCCATCCAGGCCGAAGCGATTCCCTCCCTCCTCGCCGGTCGCGACCTCTTCATGGAATCGGAGACGGGCACAGGTAAGACCTTCGCCTACCTCGCTCCCATCCTCACGAGGATCTCCGAGGACAGCGCAAAATCCGAGAGGGGGAAGGGTCCGCTGGCCCTCGTGGCGGCACCCACCCAGGAACTGGCAGTGCAGATCGGACGCGAGGCAGAGAAGCTAGCCAGAGCGGCAGGCATCGAGGCCGGAGTGGCTGTCATCCTCGGGGGCTCGCCCCTGGCGCGCCAGGAAGCAGCCCTCCACAAGGGCCCTTCGCTCGTCGTCGGAACCCTCGGTCGCCTCGCGGACCTCGCCTCGGTCAAGGTCCTGAAAACAGGGCGCCTCCGCTTCCTCGTGCTCGACGAGGCTGACCGCCTCTTCGCCAAGGAAACCGAGGAGCTGACTTCAAAACTCCTCGATGCGGTCCCACGGAACGTCGTCAGGATCCTCGCCTCGGCAACCCTCCCCGAACGCACGAAGCGCCTCGCTGCCCCCTGGCTCCGTGAGCCCGCCCATGCCAAGGGCGCAGCCCCGACTGTGCTCTCGAAGGATATTGAGCATTGGTGCTTTTATTGCGACTCAAGGAAACGGCTCGATTTCCTCCGTCGCTTCGAGGCATCCCTCCGGCCCGCCCGCTGCCTGGTCTTCCACTCCAACGCAGCTCGGCTCGGCGCGGCCCTCGAGACCCTCGACTCCCTCGGCATCGAGGTGGAAGCCATCTCCGCCCGCCTCGACAAGGAAGCCCGTCACGTCGCCCTCGACCGCTTTTCGCGCGGTGAAGTCCGCTGGCTCCTCACGAGCGACCTCGGTGCGCGAGGCCTCGACATTCCAGCGGTAAGCCACATCATCTCCCTCGACCTCCCGGAGGAGCCGACAGTCTACGTGCACCGGGCAGGCCGTACGGGAAGGGCCGGGGCCAAGGGCATTTCCATCATCCTCGCCGATGGCTTCGAACTCGATCGGGCAGCGAAGCTTGCCCGGCGTGGCGACTTTGTCTTCAGGACCAAGGTGCTCCGCGAGGGAAAGGTCTTCGAGCCCGAGCCGGAGGAGTTCTTCGCCCTGGCCGAGGCCGCCGAGGCGCAGCGCCGCGAATCCCGGGCCAAGCGTGCGGCCGAGGGCCGCGAAGGGGGCCTGCCGCCGCGAAGGCCAGCCTCCAAGGCTCCACCCAGGCGCTCCGGAATACGATTTCCCAATTATGAAGAAGACCGGAACAGGCGCCCGCCGGTCACTCCCGAGGGCAGGAGCGGTCCCCAGGACTGGTCTCCGGACAAGACGCCGGCGAGGGATCGGGAGGCAGGGGAAGGCTCTGGCCGCAGCCCCGCGACTCCACGTGGATCCCCGCGCGAGGGGCGCAGCGCTCCGCGTGAACCGGGCCGCACACAGCGAGGTGATGCAGGCCGACCCCCGCGCGACAAGGGTCCCGATCCGCGCCCCGGGGGCAAGAGCCGGCAATGAAGACAGCCCTCCAGCGCCTGTCCGCAGGGAGGGCTGTCTTTGGCCTGACTGTCGATGCCCTCGCGAACCCCGGCTGGGAGGAGACGAAGCGGCACATCCTCATAGTCAGACTTTCCCCCTTCCGTGACGTCGACCGCTCGAGTCCCCACCTCATTCTGTTTTCCGAGACCCGGTCGGCACTTCCAGGGGCCTTCATCGATTTCTCCTTCATGCCCACGCGGGCAGACCGCGAGATCCTCGATGGAGCCGGAGAGCCCTGGTTCTTCGGCGCGGCCAGTGGAAGGTCCCCAGCCGACTTCCAGCTCATTTTCGTGTCCAACGCCTTCGGCCTCGAGCTGGTCAACCTGCCGCGACTCTTGTCGACGGCGGGCATTCCCCTCCTCGCCTCGGCCCGCGCCAGGGGAAGGGAAGGCGGCGAGTGGCCCCTGACCATCCTGGGGGGCTCCAACGCCGGCCAGTGCGGGGCCCTTGCCGACGCCGCAGGCGACTGCCTGGTCGACGGCCTCTTTTTCGGGGAGGGCGAGGGCGCCATCGGCCCCCTGGCAGCGCATCTTAGCAATTATGATATCCAGCGCGGACAGCGCCTCGAGCTGGCAGCGGCTTCCGTCGAGGGATTCTGGCCTGCGCTCAGGCCGGACCTCGTGGTCAAAAGGCGGGTTCTCGGGGAGTCCCCTCCCCCCCTGGTCGACCCGCCGCCATTTGACAGCCCCGAGGCAGGCACCGCCCGTCTCCAGATTACCGCAGGCTGTCCGGGACACTGTTCCTTCTGCTTCGAGGGCTGGGACCGCCTTCCCTACCGGGAGCTGCCCCTCGACAGCGTCATTGCTGCGGCACGCAGCATCAAGACCCGCACGGGAGCCGAGACCCTCGAAGCCTACAGCTTCAACTTCAATACCCACGCCTCGGTGTCCGCCTTGTTGTACGAGTTAGGGCGTATTTTCAAGACAGTCAACTTCATGAGCCAGCGTCTGGATGTCCTGGCCGGGACCCCGGGACTCATGGCCGCAGAGCTGGCGGCGGACAAGCGGAGCTTTACCCTCGGCATCGAGGGCATCTCGGCCCGGATGCGCGCCTATTACAGGAAGGGGCTTTCGGAGGGGGAACTCGTGGACCTGGTCCGTCTCGTCGTAACCAGGGGCGTGCGAGAGCTAAAGCTGTTCTACATCATCGCAGGGATCGAGGACGAGGACGACCTTGTGGATTTCTCGCGCTTCGCCGCCGCCCTCGCCTCGCGTCGCGCCGAAGCAGCCCCTGGACTGCGCATCCTGGCTTCTGCCGGCTACCTCGTCCGGCTCCCGGGTACGCCGCTGGCCTACTCTGCCCTTGCCCTCGAGGAGGCTCCGCTCGCCCGCATCGCGGCACAGCTTGAGACCATCTGCGGGGAACACGGCCTCGAGTGGCGTCTGGCTGCCCACTTCGACGAGTACAGGGCGGACCAGGTCATCTCGCTGGCAGGAGGAGTCCTCCTCCCCTGGCTTTCCGGACTCGCCACCGCCTCCCGCGACCAGGTGTATGACGGAAGCCTTGGCAAGGGCATATGGAAGTCCCTCGAGGAGTACTGCCGCTCCCACTCCGTACTGTCAGGAGCCTTCCTCTCGGAGAAGGCCAGGGGTGAAGCGCCCCTGCTTCCGATGCTCGACTACGGGCGGGCCGGGGAGGCCCTCTGGAGGGAGTGGCTTGCGGCCAGGGCCTTCCTGGATCGTGTAAGCTGCCTCGGCGGGTCCTGCTCCGACTGCGGGGCCTGCGAAAGCGGCGCCGAGCGGCTCTTCCTCACAGGGCACGAAATCCTTCCTCCGAATAAGGACACAATTGCTCGCATATCCCGCCTCGTCGCCGCCAAGCGCGGCTTCGCGCGGATGGCCTTGGAGGTGGAGAGGCCCGCGACCCTCTCGGGGGCCGCGGCTCCCGCCCAGGAGGCCTGGCTCATGCGAAAGCTCTGCGGGGCCGGCGGATCGGGCTGGAAGACGGTCTACTCGGCAAGGCTTGTCCTTCCGCGGCCGGGGGAGGCCTTTGGCATGCCCGAAGGCGCGAGTGGCTGGTCCGTCTTCGAGGTGGAGGGCCCTGATGCCCTTGCCATGGCAGAGCTAGGAAAGAAGGCTGGCTTCCTGCCCCTGCAGGCAGTTCCAGCTCCGTCCCTCCTTACAATCAAAATGATTCCGGAGCGAGGGGTGCGGGTAGAAACGGCAGGTCTCCGCGCGACCCTCGGCCAATGGCTGGGCGAAGGCCATCTATCCTTCACCGGGACCCGGAGCGGAGAGGACTGGCTGTTCACGGTCACCAGGCAGGACAGGACGCGACAGTCAGCGGTGGAGCTCCGCCTCTGCCCGAGAGAGGGGGGATATGATGTCCTCATCGAAACAGGGCCAAAGGCCGATCTTGCCAGCCTCTGGAAGTCACTTGGAGGACCCCTCTGCGCCACGATCGTCCGGCAGGGCCCAGAAGGACGCTAGCGGACGATCAGCACCTGGACATCGCAGACATTGGTATTGGTGGGACCTGTCTTCAGCAAAGCTCCGGCAGCTTCGAAAAAGCGGTAGGAGTCGTTGTCGGCGAGGGCCGACGCTGGATCGAGGCCCAGAAAGCGGACCCGGTCAAGCGTTGTGCGATCTACACAGGCCCCGGCAGCGTCGGTCGGACCGTCGTTGCCGTCTGTCCCCGCCGAAAGGAAGGTCAGGCCATCGCCATCCTTCGGAGAGCGAAATAGGGCATCGAGAAAGGCAAGCGCCATCTCCTGGTTGCGGCCACCCCTGCCTTTTCCGCGCACCGTTACGGTGGTTTCGCCCCCCGCGATGACGCAGGCCGGCCGCCGGAGAGGAAAGCCCGATTTCGAGATGTCCTTGCCCATTCCGAGGAAGAGCCGGGCCAGCTCCCTCGCTTCTCCCTCGAGCCTCGACGTCAGCACCAGGCATTCGTAGCCGCGCAGCTTCGCCTCTGCCTCGGCTGCCGCGAGGGCGATCCGGTTGTTTCCAACCAACACTGTCCTGTTGTCCGCGAAGGCACTTTCGCCCGGCTTCGGCGTTTCGGCGATGATGCCGGCACCACCCTCGATGAGGCGCCGCCACGCTGCCTGGGGTAAGCGCTCCATAAGGCCGTATCGCCGAACTATCGCCTGAGCCTCGGCGAAGGTCGTGGGGTCGGGAACCGTCGGCCCCGAGGCGATGGCGTCGAGGTCGTCCCCGATGACATCCGAGAGCACGAGGGTAAGGACCCGCGCAGGATGCAGGGCTCGGGCCAGCTGCCCGCCCTTTACTGCCGAAAGATGCTTACGGACACAGTTGACTTCGCCGATGCTCGCTCCTGATTTCAGAAGGAGATCCGTCGCCTGGATCTTGTCCTCCAGCGTAAGGCCCAGGGCGGGTGCGCAGAGGATCGCCGAGCCGCCGCCTGAGACAAGCACAATTACCAGATCCCGGGCATCCAGGGTCGTGTCGAGGCTCTGCCCGAGGTCCAGCATCATCCCGGCGGCGCGGAGCGATCCTGAGTCGGGCACAGGATGCCCGGCCTCTACCAGGTGGAGCCTTGAAAGGACTTCGCCGTGGCCATGCTTGACGGCGATGACGCCGCCGGCGAGGTCGGATCCCAGCACTCCCTCGAGTCCCAGGGCCATCCGCGCCGAGGCCTTGCCCATGCCGATCGCAAAAATCCTCCCGGCTGCGGGCAGCTCGAAGGCAGCCTCCTCGAAGCCGCTGTGCGCGACCAGCCGCCGCTCGCTGCCGTTCATCTCAATTGATACGGTAGCGCACATCATGGGAAGCGGATCGACCCGGGCGACCGCGGCACGGAAGATGGCAACCGCATCCTGGCTACCCCTGTCCACGACAGCTTCTCCCATCTCAGCCCTCCTCGTACCGTGCCATGCTCGTATCAGTCTCGAAGACCTCGACGGCGTGGAGGGGGGCTGCTGGCAGGCGCTCCCGCAGCCTTGTGTATATGAGTTCGGCGATGCGCTCGGCGCTCGGGTCGTCCTTGAAGAAGGCTTCCTCGTTGAGGTGGTGATGGTCGAAATCCTCAAGGATGTCGCGAAGCGACTTTTTCAGCTCCCCGAAGTCCATGAGCATGCCGCCGGAGTCAAGCTCGGGCCCCCGGGCCCAGACGCGAACCTTATAGTTGTGACCATGGAGACGCTCGCACTTGCCATGGTAGTGCGAAAGGAAATGCGCCGCCGCGAAACCGGCCTCTACTCGGATGAGATACATTCGTACTCCTCGTTGGGAGGATAACCGCGCTGTGGCAGAGTGTCGAGTCAGCACCCGGCTGTCCTCCCCTGCGCCGGTGCTGCAGCTGCGCCTGCCTCAGTCACCCGTCGTGCTGATGGCTTCCATCTCGTCGGTGAACACCGGACAGCCGAAGCAGTAGTGGTCGCTTTCGGCGGAATGGCGGGCCGCTGCGCAGAGCCTCCCGGTAATGAACCAGCAGAAATGCCCATCCATGGACTTCCAGGCCGGGCAGTCAGACTTCGTCTCCTCGGGACAGTTCCGGGCCTTCCAGCAGGGTGGCTGGTCCTTGAGCCTGGAAATCCGGAGCTTGAAGGCTATGTAGTAGAGCATTCTCTCGGTGACCGGGGGGACCTGGCGCCATCCCTGCTCGTAGCTTTCGACTGCCTTTCTCGAAACTCCAAGCATTGCGGCCAGGTCCTTCTGGCTCCTTCCTGTCAGCGCCCTCAGTCTCGAAAATTCCGCCGCATCCATATTGACACTCCGATCGTGCTTGTCCATAGTAACGACTTGGTACCACAGTGTGGTAGATCAACTGAGAAAAGGCAAGCAGACGATTGCCTTGGGAGAGCATGGAATCCATGAGCGTGCGTGACGGTCGACAAGGTATGCTATGCGGAATGATCCTGCCCCGTCCGCCCATGGTCGCGCGTCGCCGCGAACCGGTCGAGCGGGGCTGAATTGGCCTGCCATCCAAAGGGTGGCACTAGGCATGCATTTCCCGGAGGAACATCATGGCGAACGAAACCAGGGCCCGCTTCGAGACTCTTTCCATCCAGGCCGGTCACAGTCCCGATCCCACGACCTTTTCCCGCGGTGTCCCCGTCTACAGGACGAGCGCCTTTACCTTCAAGAATGCCGAGCACGCGGCCAACCTTTTCGCGCTCAAGGAATTCGGCAACATCTATTCCCGGCTCGGCAATCCAACCAACGAAATCCTCGAGACCAGGATCACCCAGCTCGAGGGAGGTGCTGCCTCGGTATCGGTCGCCTCCGGGACTGCAGCGATTTTCAATACAGTCATCACGATCGCCAAGGCCGGCGACGAGATCGTGTCAGCCTCGAACCTCTACGGCGGAACCTACACGATGTTTGACGCCATCCTCCCTGACCTCGGCATCACCACCCGCTTTGTCGATGTCCACGATGCATCGGCCTTCGAGAGGGCCATAACTCCCAAGACCAGACTGCTGTACATCGAAACCATCGGCAATCCCGTCCTCGACCTCGCGGATGTGGCCGCGATCTCGAAGGTTGCGAAAAAGCACAGGCTTCCCCTCGTCGTCGATGCCACCTTCACCACGCCCTACCTCCTGAAAACCATCGAGCATGGGGCGGACATCGTCGTCAATTCACTCACCAAGTGGCTGGGCGGCCATGGCACGGCCATCGGCGGCATTGCCACCGACGCAGGAACCTTCGACTGGTCCGATCCGAAATTCGAGCTCTTCAACAGGCCTGATCCCAATTACCACGGTCTCCGCTGGGCCATCGACCTTTCCCCGGAACTGCGCAAGATTGCCTTCGCCCTCCGCTTCAGGACCGTGCCCCTTCGCAACCTCGGCGCCTGCCTGTCTCCCGACAACGCCTGGATGTTCCTTCAGGGCCTGGAAACCCTCCATGTCCGCATGCCCCGCCATTGTGAAAATGCCCTCTCCGTCGCCCGCCATCTCAAGAAGCACCCCAAGGCCGCCTGGGTCCGCTATCCCGGCCTCGAAGGTGATCCTTCCTATGAATTGTCAAGAAAATTGCTGGTCAAGGGTGCTGGCGGCATGGTCGTCTTCGGGGTGAAGGGCGGCAGGGAGGCCGGGGCGAGGTTCATCGACTCGCTCAGGCTCTTCTCGCACGTGGCGAACGTCGGCGACGCAAAGTCCCTCGCCATACACCCGGCCACCACGACGCACTCCCAGCTCAGCGAAGAGCAGATGAAGGAAGGCGGCGTGACCGCCGACCTCGTGCGCCTGTCCATCGGCATCGAGAGCATCGACGACATCCTCGCCGACCTCGACGCATCCTTGGCTGCCATCTAGACCCGGAACAGCGCGGATGCCTGGAATCAGCCGAAAGGCCTCCTCCTTCGGGGAGTCGGTCATCCGCGCGATGACCCGTGTCGCCAATCGATACGGGGCCATCAACCTCTCCCAGGGATACCCCGACTTCGATCCCCCGCCCGAGCTCCTCGAGGCTGCTGCACGGGCAGCCCGGGAGGGTCCCCACCAGTACGCAGTAACCTGGGGCGCACAGGATTTCCGCGAAGCCCTTGCAGCCAAGCAAACCAGATTCATGGGTATTCCTATCGATCCGGACGAGCACATCGTCGTGACCTGCGGTGGAACCGAGGCGATGATGGCCGCCATGCTTACCGCTGTCGATCCTGGAGACAAGGTCATCGTCTTCTCGCCCTTCTACGAGAACTACCTCGCAGACGCGATACTCGCGGACGCGGAACCGGTCTGCGTTCCCTTGCGGGCTCCGGATTTTTCCTTTGACAGACAGGAACTCGAGGCTGCCTTCGCAGGCGGGGCAAAGGCGCTGATACTGTGCAATCCTGCCAACCCGACAGGAAAGGTCTTCACGAGGGATGAGCTCCTGTTCATAGCTTCCCTCGCAGAACGCTATGACGCCTTTGTCATCACGGACGAAGTTTATGAGCACATAATCTATCCGCCCCATGAGCATGTGTATTTCGCAGCCCTGCCCGGAATGTTCGAGCGTACCATCTCGACCGGTTCCCTTTCAAAAACCTATTCCATCACAGGATGGCGTCTGGGCTACGCGATTGCGCCAAGGCGAATCGTCGACGGTCTCCGCAAGGTACATGATTTCCTGACCGTGGGGGCCGCTGCCCCTCTCCAGGCAGCCGCGGTAACAGCGCTCAGATTGCCCGATTCGTACTATCTAGGATTAGGAAGCCTCTACGCCGGAAAACGCGAGCTCTTCCTGGGCTACCTCGAGCGCGCCGGGCTTGCCCACGTCAGGCCCGAGGGGGCCTACTATGTCCTCGTCGATGTCGCCGCCTTCGGCGCCCGCGGCGATGCTGCCTTCTGCGAATGGCTGGCCCGCGAGGTCGGTGTTGCCGCAGTGCCAGGGCAGAGCTTCTTCAAGGAGAGCGTGGATGGCTTCATCCGCTTCCACTTCGCGAAAAAGGAGTCAACGCTGGTCGAGGCAGGTGAACGCCTCCTTGAACTCCGCCGGAAATGGGAAGCTTCCCTTCAGGGCTGAACCCTCGCCCAGACCTGTCCAGGAGGCTTGCCTGGGAGAGGTGACTACCGGCAACCTTGTCTTGAAGCTCCCGCCGCCCGATGCTAGATTCTTTCCATGGCCTCCACCCTGTCGAGCATTGTAAGCCGCCTCGAGATACTCGAACGGAGTGGACCCCTGGACCCCACGATAGAAGGACTCGCCTACGATTCAAGGGCAGTCGGTCCAGGCTTCCTGTTCTTCGCCCTTCCAGGGCTGCATGACGACGGAGAACGCTATGTGGCGGCTTCGATACAGGCAGGTGCAGTAGCGGTCATCCAGCGTGGCCCGATCGAAGCGAACTCTCCAGGCGTAGCCTACCTCCGTGTCGCAGATCCTCGATTGGCCATGTCTCCAGTCGCCGATGCCTTCCACGGTTCTCCTTCGCGCGACCTCGCCGTCATCGGGGTCACCGGAACCGAGGGCAAGAGCACGACTGTCTACCTCATCTGGCAACTCCTGACACTCATGGGGCGCAGGGCAGGTTTTTTCTCCACCGTGATGTCCGATTCTGGCTCAGGCGAGGTTCCCAATCCTGAGCACCAGACGACGCCCGAGGCAACGGCCGTGCAGCGCATGCTCGCATCGATGCGCGATAGTGGATACGAGTTCGCGGTTGTCGAGGCTTCTTCCCACGGTCTCTCACCGCGCACTTCCAGGCTTGCCGACGTGGCCTTCGATGTCGGCGTCTTCATGAACGTCACCCACGAGCATCTTGAATTCCATGGTAGCTGGGAGCAGTATCGCCACGACAAGGCCAACCTTTTCCGCGCCCTCGACCGCTTCCCGCACGAAAAGGGACCGCCGGGAAAGAAGCGCAGCATCCCGAGCTTTGGTGTGGCCTGCGCAGACGACCCCTCCTCTGGCTTTTTCCGGAGTGCCACATTCAAGCAAGTTGTCAGCTTCTCGGGAAAGGGGGCAGCTGGCGCAGGCTTCCGTGCCCTGTCGGTGTCGAGCGATGCGAAGGGCAGCTCCTTTGATTTCGAGGAGGGCAGCCGCCGCCACGAGGCCCGTATCGAATTGCCTGGCGCCTTCAACGTGGACAACACGCTGGCTGCGCTCGCAACCGTCTCCGGGATCACGGATATCCCCGTGGCGGAGCTTTTGCCCCTCCTCCCCAGGCTCAGGCCCGTCCTTGGACGCATGACAGCCATCGACAGGGGCCAGCCCTTCGAGGTCATAGTAGACTACGCGCATACTCCCTCATCCTTCCAGACCATATTCCCTCCGCTCAGGCTGCGGGCAAAGGCGCGCATCATCACGGTCTTCGGTTCGGCCGGCGAGCGCGACACGGCCAAGCGCCCCCTCCAGGGGGCTATCGCAGCACGCTACAGCGATGTGGTCATAATCACCGACGAAGATCCCCGAGGCGAGGATCCGATGGCCCTCTGCGAGGAAATCGCCGCCGGTTGCGGGCCCAAGACGCGGGGTCTCGACCTCTTCCTCATTCCCGACAGGCCCGGTGCCATCGAAAGGGCCTTCTCCATCGCCGCCCCGGCTGACATCGTCCTCCTCCTGGGCAAGGGTCACGAGAACTCCATCATCTACGCCGATGGTCCTCATAATTATGACGAAATAGAGACTGCCTGTCGTGCCTTGGCCCGGCTGGGATACGGCGACAGCCCTTGATTTAGATTTAATTATCATTATTTCCGCCTCAAACCCGAGCGCGACCCAAGGAGCGACCATGCAGCGTGTTGTCATTCTCTACGGCGGAAAGTCCGGTGAACACGAAGTTTCGCTCCGTTCGGCGGCGAGCATCGTAGCCCACCTTGACGCGGCACGCTTCGAGGCCGTACTCGTCGGCATCGGAAAAGACGGTGTCTGGAGGCTGGAAGAGGACGGTCCCGTATCCCGCGATCCCCTCGAGCCACTCAGACTGGGGCTTGGCCCCCGAGTCCTGGTTGTGCCCTCGGGTGGACTTGCAGTTGAGCGCAGGAAGGGAATCGAGACCCTGCCCTGTGATTGCGTGTTCCCGGTCCTCCACGGCAGCTATGGAGAGGATGGCACCATCCAAGGCCTCCTTGAGTGCGCAGACCTGCCCTATGTCGGAGCCCCCGTTATGGGTTCTGCCCTCGGAATGGACAAGGAAAAGGCCAAGCTCCTGTGGATTCAGGCAGGTCTCCCGGTCGTGCCTTTCATGACGGTCAGGCGCGCTGATTTCGGCGATGAGGATCCGGAGGGCACTATCAGAAGGCTCGCTGGCGAGGTCACCTCGCGTTTCGGCTGGCCCGCCTTCGTGAAGCCCGCCTGCGGGGGCTCCTCCGTGGGGGCATCGAAGGCCTCCGATGCGGCGGATCTCGGGCGAGCCCTCTCAGCCGCCCTCGAGTGGGACGACAAGGCCCTGATAGAGCCTTTTGTCGATGGCAGGGAGATCGAGTGCTCTGTCCTTGGCAACGACAAGGCGCGGGCCTTCCCCCCGGGAGAGATCGTGAGCAGCCACGAATTCTACGACTACGAGGCCAAGTACATCGATCCGGACGGAGCCAGGCTCGTGATTCCAGCCGACCTCGACGACACAATACGCGAGTCGATCCGATCCATCGCCGTACGAGCCTACGAGGCTCTGGAACTCGCGGGCATGGCGCGCGTGGATTTTTTCGTGAGGCGGACTACGTCAGAGCTCCTGCTCAACGAGGTTAATACCATTCCAGGCTTCACCTCGATCTCGATGTATCCCAAGATGTGCGAATCAGGGGGGCTAGCCTATAGTGAGCTCATAACTCAGCTTGTTGAGCTCGCGCTCGAGCGTCGCGAAGGAAGGAAAAGGCTTCGATATTCCTTCTGAAGTTCCTCGAACCTTGTTGGCAGGGGGCAAGGTGGCACGGGAAGTTGCCGCCTTTCCGCGTTCCCGCCGCTCCTCTGCCTCCCCCCTTTATGCCATCGCATACCCTGGGAGGTAGT
>CAIJMU010000170.1 GCA_903821875.1 uncultured Spirochaetota bacterium | reverse complement strand
GGCAAGATCGAAGCCAAGGGATTCATTGTCCTGGCCTGGTCCAAGGCCGGCTGGATACGCTTCTTCTCGAAGGCCCCTCTGTCCGCGCCTGCCGACCTCAAGGGGATGAAGCTCTCCACTACGCCGACCGACCTCTCCCTCGCCCAGGCCTTCAAGACCCTCGGCTACAACCTGGTGCCGGTGCCACTCAACGAAACCCTCGTGGCCCTCTCGAGCGGCATGATCGACGCCTGCTACATCAGCCCCCTGGCGGCAGGGGCGATGCAGTTCTTCGGCAGCGCGAAATACATGACCGATTTCCGGGTCTCACCCTTTATCGGCGCCATCATCGTATCGAAGCAATCCTGGGCCAAGGTAAACCCGACTACCAAGGCCAGGATCCACGAATATGCCACGGCTATCGAGAAGAACCTCAACGAAGAGATCGTGAAGCTCGAAGACTCGGCGGTCACTACCATGGTGAAATATGGCCTCGTAATCACGAAGAACACGCCTGAGCAGGTCGATGCCTGGAAGAAAGACATTCAGCAGGGCATCCCGGCCACCCTCGGCACATCCTTCGACCGCGATTTCTATCTGCTCCTGAGTTCACAACTGGAAGAGTACCGGGCAAAAAAGAAGAAGTAGGCCAGCCAGGCGGCGTCGCGCGGGGGGCCGCAGGCACCCCGCTCCGCGCGGCTGCCGGCCTCAGTCCGGAAACACGATCCCGATCACATCCTCGTAGGTCGACACCGGATGGTAGGTGATGCCCTTGCGGACATGCTCCGGGATCTCGTCGATGTCCTTCTCGTTGGCACCAGGTATGATGATGTCGCGTACCTTGTTGCGCCTCGCCGCCACCGTCTTCTCGCGGAGGCCGCCTATCGGCAGCACCTGGCCGGTCAGCGACAGCTCCCCGGTCATGGCCAGGCCCTGCCTGATCTTCCGCCCGAGCACCAGCGACAGGAGGGCTGTCGCCATCGTGATGCCGGCGGAGGGGCCGTCCTTGGGGGTGGCGCCCTCGGGTATGTGGAGGTGGATCTGCCTGGCGTCGAACCAGTCACCCCCGATGCCGTAGCGTTCGCCGGCTATGTGCCGCACGAAGGTATAGGCGATGCCCGCCGACTCCTGCATGACGCTTCCCATCTGCCCGGTGAGCTTGAAGCCCTCCTTGCCCGAATTCGCGACAGCTTCAATTATGAGGGTATCGCCTCCCATGCTGGTCCAGGCAAGCCCGATGGACATACCCGGCCCCGTGACCTTCTTGATGTCGTCCTCGCGGAACATCGGTTTGCCGAGGTGCTTCCGCACCGCTGCCTTGTCGACGGGGAACTTCTCCGACTCGCGGCCCTCGAGGACCATGACCTTGGCGATCTTCCTGTGGATCTTGTCGAGGGCCTTCTCGAAGTTGCGCACGCCCGCCTCGCGGGCGTAGCTTTCGGCTATGTCCAGGAGGGCATCCCTCGTGTAGCGCACCGAGTTCTTCTTGAGGCCGTTCTTCTCGATGGACTTCGGGATGAGGTAGCGCTTGGCTATTTCCAGCTTTTCGACATCCACGTAGCCGGGGAGCTGGATGATCTCCATGCGGTCGATGAGGGGCCCCGGTATGCTGTCGAGGGTATTGGCGGTAACTATGAAGAATATGTTCGAGATGTCGAAGGGCAGGTCGAGGTAGTGGTCACGGAAGGAGAAATTCTGCTCCGGGTCGAGGGCCTCGAGGAGGGCGCTCGAGGGGTCGCCCTGGAAGCTCACACCCATCTTGTCGATCTCGTCGATCATGAACACCGGATCACGGGTCTTGGAGATCTTGAGGCCCTGGAGGATCTTGCCCGGTAGCGCGCCTACATAGGTCCTCCTGTGTCCCTTGATCTCCGCCTCGTCGCGCATGCCGCCCACCGAGAAGCGGAAGAACTTCTTGTCCAGGGCGCGGGCGATGGAACGGCCCACGCTCGTCTTGCCCACGCCGGGTGGCCCGACAAGGCAGAGGATGGTCCCCTTCGCGTCCTTCTTGAGCTTTCGCACGGCGAGGAACTCCAGGATGCGTTCCTTTACGTCGTCGAGACCGTAGTGGTCCCCCTCGAGGATGGCCTTGGCACCGCCTAAGTCGAACTCCCCCGACAGCGGCGACTTCCAGGGCAGGTTCGACACGAGGTCGAGCCAATTACGCGTAACTATGAACTCGCTCGAATTGGGATCCATGAGGTTGAATTTCTCGAGTTCCTGCTCGACGAGCTCCTTGACCTCCCCCTCGAACTTGAAGGCCTCGATCTTCTCCTTGAATTTCTGCCAGTCGCTCGATTTCGCGTCCGTGGGCATGCCCAGTTCGGTCTTTATGGCCTTGAGTTCCTCCTTGAGGAAGTACTCGCGCTGGCTTTTCTCGATCTTCTCGTTGATCTCGGTCTGCACCCGTTTCTGGATGCGGAGGAGTTCCTGTTCCTTCTTGATGAACATCAGGACCCGCTCCATGCGCTCGTGGATGTCGAGGGTCTCGAGGATCTTCTGCTGGTCGTTCTTCTCGACGTTCAGGATGCTCGCGATGAAGTCGGCTATCTTGCCCGGATGGTCGATGTTTATCATGTTCAGGCGCATCTCTTCGGAGAAGAGGGGATTGTTCTCCGAGATGCTCTTCATCTCCGACAGGAGGGCCCGCGTCAGGGCCTTGATCTCGTCGGTACCCTCGCCCTCGTCGTCGAGATAGGCAACACCCGCGAAGATCGGTGTCTCCTTCGACAGGAACTTCTTCACCTTGAATCGCTTCAGCGTCGAGATGAAAATATTGACCCCCCCGTCGGGCAGGTTGATGCGCTTCATGATCTTGGCGACCGTGCCTACGGTATGGAGGTCCTCGGCCTTGGGTTTGTCGACATCGGCCTTGATCATGAGGAGGCCGATCATGCCGTCACCCGATACGGCTTCCTCGACCACTTTGACGTCATCGGGATTGCCTATCATGATCGGTGTAAAGATACCCGGGAAAATGGGGCGACCCATCAGCGGAATGACCGGAAGCTTTCCAGGAAGGACTAGGTCGATAGGGATTATCTCGGTTTCAGCCATGGGGTGCTCCTCAGGATGGATTCACCTTGAAAATACTGTTTTGGACCCTTGCGGGACAAGTCATACCCGATAATCGTGGGATCCTGGCCCCGATTCCGGGGTTTTGCCGCCTAGTTCGAGGATATTAGCCCACGCTTGCCGATGCCGTCCTGATGCGCCCTGGGTCCATGGCCCCACCCGCAACCGTGAGGGATTCCTCTGCGATCCTGTTGGCCAGGCGGAGACCGCGCTCCACGCTCATGTCCCGTACCGCTGCTGCCAGAAAAGCGCCGGCAAAGGCGTCTCCGGCTCCCGTGTCATCGAAGGGTTTGAAGGCACGCACTGGGCTCTCGAAGAGCTGACCTCCGCTCGCGCAGAGGGCACCGCGTTCTGCGAGCTTGACGACAACACAGCAGCTATCGCCCGCGAAGGCAGCCAGACCCTCGCGGACCGAAGTCCCCATGAGGGCAAGAAACTCAGATTCGTTGGCAAAGACAAAGTCACAGAGCCCAGGAAGGGTTTCACGGAGGAACCCACGCATCGAAGACACGAGGCTGGAGGAGCCAAGGTCGAGAGCAACCCTCATGCCCCGTGCCTTGGCCCAGCGGACACAGTCAAGGAAGAACTCCCGGTCATTGAGGACATAGCCATCGAAATAGAGAAGGTCTCCGGGTATCGCCTTGATGCGATCGCCCATCCGGGACACTTCGAGTGCCGCTCCAGGCGCAACCAGGATGGTCTTGACTCCGTCCTGGTCGATCATGGCGCAAAAAAGCCCTGTCGGCTTGTCGCTGCCAGACAGGAGGGCCGCGACTCCCTGCCCTTCAAGATCATCCCTGTATCGCTTGCCAAAGGAATCGTTCCCGACAGCCCCGACAAGGCTGGTTTTCATTCCGAGCTGGGCTGCCACCCTCGCGACGTTCGCCGCTCCTCCACCAGCAGAGATATAGGGAGACTCCAGATGCGGTAGTACAGCCAGGAGCTCGGCGGTCGAGATATGAGTTGTGGAACCTGGGTGGAAGCCAAGAGAGGGAGGAAGTTCCGAATCTACAAAGGCGACAATATCGAGGAGCGCGTTCCCTATGGCGACAAACCTCACTGAAGCTCCGGACTCCATTGATCCTCCATGATCAAGGATAGTAGCGGAGCCCACGGGCTACAAGACGGGGAAGCAGCGGCTTCATCAGATCCAGGCAGTCCCGAAGCGGTCGCGGAACACCTGCTCGCCAAAAGGCTTGCGTTGCCTCGGTCCCCGCTCACGCTCTAACTGCCATTCGGCAAGGAGGCCCTCGTCGCCGGGCTTCCCGACGATGACAAGGTCCCAGAGGACAAAGTCTTCGGGCAGTCCGATGGTCTTGGCTGCCTTGGGGGCCGAAAAGCCCGCGACTGGGTGGGCAATCAGACCCTCCTCCGTAGCCTGAAGCATCAGGGCCATCTGGGCCAGGCCGAGGTCAAAGGAAGCATAGTCCCGTCCCCCGTCCATGCGGCAATCGAGGGAGGGCTTGGTCGCAAAGGCGATGATCACCGGAGCGCGGGTAGCCCATTTGTTCCCCTCGCTGAGCGAAGTCCGAAGCTCCTCGAGCGGAGCGCCGCTGACGACAACCATCCTCCAGGGCTGGTTGTTGAAACAGGATGGCGCGAGCCGAGCAGCCTCCACGAGCCTCCACAGCACTTCATCATCAATAGGATCGGGGGCAATAGCCCGACGGGCGTGCCGCGACTCAAGGACTCCAAGCAAGGGCATGTATTCTCCTTCTGCAACCTCGATGTTCTTCCTTGATGATACAAACT
>CAIJMU010000169.1 GCA_903821875.1 uncultured Spirochaetota bacterium | reverse complement strand
CTCGATATGTGTTCGAGCCAGAGTTCGCGAACATACCATCATGATACGACATTTGCGACAAATGTCTTTATAGTGAACGACAGATGTCGGAGGTCGAGATGTCAGATGTAACGATTGAAAAGCTACTCGGTGGAAGTGGGGTTATTGGCCACTCGCTAAAATCGGAAATGGACTTGTTCGAAATCTCGCGAGCAGGCCTTCCTAAGAAATCTCTGCTTCATTTGGTCTCCAATCTGAACGTTTCGCTTCGAGCGATGTCCCAGTTGCTGAATATCACCGAAAGGACAATTCAGCGGAAGGGCGACTTGGAGCTGATGGATGTTGCGACTACAGAACAGATTCTTCAGATTGCCGAGCTGTATTCACGAGGAAGCGAGGTCTTTGGCTCGGCTGAGAACTTTCAGGATTGGATGAATGCAGATAATCTTTCGCTTGGCGGGAAAAGGCCGATCGAAATGATTTCGTCCAGGTATGGTGCCCACATGGTGCTTGATGTTTTAGGGCGAATTGAGCATGGGGTATTCGCCTGATGAAGGTCTTCCGGATAGCAAAAAGGGACTTCATCGGTGATTTGTCCGGCGAAGCTGCCCGGCTGTTCGGTGGTCGCTGGAACAAGAAAGGGACGAGTCTCTTGTATACTTCTGAAAGTCGCTCACTGGCCACCCTTGAGTATTTGGTTCATCTTTCGATGTCGATTATGGCACATGATGTCTGTATCGCAGAAATCGAATTACCAGATCTTGTGGCTACGCCTACAATCGAGGTTTCGATGTTGCCTGACCTTTGGATGAGCTACCCATCTCCACATGAGCTTTCAGAGATCGGAGACAAATGGAAATGGGAAAACAGCAACCTGGTGCTGAAGGTACCTTCTGCCGTTGTCAAGAATGAGTGGAACTATCTGGTCAACCCGAGTCATCAGGACTTTCCAAGAGTTCGAGTACTTTCGGTCGAAGAGTACCTTTTCGATGCACGTCCAGTGCGAAGTAGATCGAAAGCTATCGTCAAGTTCGACCTGTCGTAGCGAGGCAAGCACACTACGACAGTTCAACGTGACGCACGAGGCCAGGGTGGGAAGCAGATCCGGGTTCATCGATTTTAGGTTGCCGCCGATACAGCCCCGATAATCTCAAGGTCCTTCTCCAGTAGCTCATTGACTAGGGTGCCGATATCCTTTCCCGAGATTTGGGAATGTGAGCCAACTTACCGCGAAGGTCCGGGCCGAGATAAACAGGTATTTCCAGTTCCTCGAGAGGCCGGTAGTACTTGCCCTGCACGCCAGAGCTGAAGTCGTAGTGATCATCCATGGTTGCCAATCAGGATATTTCGACCAGGGTGTCGGTAAAAAAGCCGTTGCTTCCATCTGGCTTCTCGTAGGAAAAGGAGCCGGGCTTGGCAGCATAAAAGACAGCCATGTTTCGATCGCCTTTGGCTGGCGAGCTACCGGCAATATTCAAGCCGCGGGTAACTCCTGCCGCGCGAATGCCTCCGAGCTCATTGCGGCAGGCATCGAGGTAGACCATGGTCAGATTTGCGCCAAGGTTCCGTATCCAGGGAATAAGCGTCGTATCGACGTTGAGCATGCCAGTCTTGGTCGAAAGTTCGGTTTCGGGAAAGCAGAGCCAATTCTGTCCCTCGATCTGAACGCCGTGTCCTGCGAAAAAGAATACAAGTTCCTTGATCTCCTGGCCCTGAGTGACGGACAGGACATTGTCCATCACCCTCTGGAGGTTGGCGAGGCCGGGCTGGTTCATCCGAGTGTCCTGGCGGTCATCAAGCAACCAGACCCTAAAGCCGATCCCGCTGTAGTAGGCAGCGATCTTTTCAGCGTCGTTCACCCCGGCCTGCAAAGCGGCGAGCTGGTCGTATTTGTTGACACCGATAATCACGGCGCATTTGCCCGTGGCATCTGAAGTCTCCCTGCTCTGGGCTCCAAGTGTTCCCAGCGCAAGGAAGGCTACAAGAATGAAAGCCGCTGCGCGCCTGGTCAATTTCAGAATCGTGTATTCCTCCTCACTGCCTCGGGACGATCCACAGTACAAAAGCCAGGGTCGCAGCAGGGCTGGGTGAAGGGCAAAGGGCCAGACACTTCATGCGCAACTCCATTCAAGGATGATGCGACTAGTCTACAGGAGCCTGGCTGGAAAAGATATCTTGCCCGCCTCCGGGGTTGGGTGTTCCGGGTCAGTCGTGCCAGGTCAGGTCAGGGGCAGGTCGCGGACCTCCTGTTCAGGAAGCCCGGTCGCCGTGCTGATCTGCTGGACAGTGAGGCCCTGCTCCCTCAATTTGCGGGCAATTGCTCGTTTCTCTTCTTCCTTCCCTCGGGCCTCACCTCGGGCCTCACCTCGGGCCTCACCTCGGGCCTCACCTCGGGCTTCCCCTCGGGCTTCCCCTCGGGCGATCAGCATTTCAGCGGTACTCATGAAACCCTCCTTCAGGTAGCTATCCGTCAATAGGCGGTTTACCTTGTCAAGCAGTTCCTCAGGTGTCAAGCCCGAGCTGGACAAAAGATACAGCTCGATTTCCATGAATGACGGATCATCCTTGAATATATTCCCCACAGTTCGGGACAGTCGATCAAAGGCCTTGAGCGCCAAATCGATCTGGGTCCGGGCGTATTTCATGGCCCACAATGCCGCTTCCATCTCTGGAGGGCCACCCAGGCGCGAATCCGGAAGCGCAGTCAGATTAAAGACCTGACAGAGGTATTCAGGCTGGTAGTCTCGCAAAGCCTCGGGATAACCAGGCGAAAAGAGCTCGGAAAAGCGCGAATGAACCGAGGAGGACTCGCCGTGGTAGAACAGGATGGGCAGGATCGGTGTCAGGGGCTGCGACGGCGACTCTTTGGCATCCCGGGTCCAAGTCTGCACCATGTACCGAAGTATTTGAAGAAGCGCCCACTTGTCCGCCCAGGACTTGTGCTCGACCAGGATATAGACACGCGTACTCGTCCCTGCGATCTGGACCGTCGCCGAAAGGTCCGAGAAGTGCTCTCTGTGCTCCTCGTCGATGAAGGTTCCGTCCTGGACAGCAAGTCCCGAAATATCCAGGAGGGAGAAGACTTCCGCAGGGAGGGCCGCCTCGAGGAAGCCAGCCAGGTTTTCCTTCCGCGAAAACCAGGATCGGAAAAATCTGTCGTGCGGATTATGTACATCCATAGGTCAAGGCTAGCCGTGGCGGGACATGAAATCAAGGGAAGCCGTTGGAACACCCGCCTCCGCTGGCAAAACCCCGCCTTCCACGCTAGACTCCGTCCCCGACGCATGCTACAGGATCGGCCCAGCCGGTCCTTTTCACAGGGGAGGCATCATGGACCACGAAACCATACAGAAGCGGGCACAGGCCTACATCGCCGCCGAGACCGACGCTGCCTTCAAGAAGGAAGTCGCTGACCTCCTAGCGAGCGCCACCAAGGGTGGACAGGCAGAGTGGAAGGAGCTCGAAGATCGCTTCTACCGAGACCTGGAGTTTGGCACCGGTGGGCTCCGCGGCGTGATCGGCGGTGGCTCGAACAGGATGAATTTCCTCGTCGTCACCCGCGCCACCCAGGGCCTTTGCGACTACCTCATCGAGACCTTTCCGGGCAAAAAGCTGTCCGCCTGCATAGCCCACGACTCCCGCCACCACTCCGATACCTTCGCCATGGCGGCCGCCCGCGTCTTTGCGGGCAACGGCATCAAGTGCTACCTCTTCCCCTCGCTCAGGCCCACTCCCGAACTCTCCTTCGCCGTCAGGCGCCTGGGCTGCGACACGGGTATCGTGGTGACTGCCAGCCATAATCCGCCTAAATATAATGGCTACAAGGCCTACTGGAACGACGGATCCCAGGTGACCCCACCCCACGATATCGGCATCATCGACCGGGTCGGCAAGGTTGTGGAGGCCAGGCTCATCCCCAAGGACGAGGCCATGGCCGGGGGCCTCATCGAGTTCCTTGACGGCAGCACCGACGACGCCTACATCGCCATGGTGAAGTCCCACCTCCTCCGCCCTGCCCTCATCAAGGAGATGGCAGGCCAGGTCAAGCTTGTGTACACGCCCCTCCATGGCACGGGAGCCATGCTCTTCGAACGCATCATGGGAGAGCTCGGGCTCAGGGTCATGACGGTGCCCGAGCAGCGCGAACCCGACGGAGACTTCCCGACCGTAGCCTTTCCCAATCCCGAGGAGGCTGCGGCCCTCGACCTTGCGCTCAAGCTCGCCTCAAGGGAAAAGGCCGACGCTGTGATGGCCACCGATCCGGACGCCGACCGTCTCGGCATCGCGGTGCGCGCCCCCGATGGCAGCTATGTCCTGGTGACCGGGAACCAGCTCGGTTCCCTCCACCTCGACTATATCCTCCTGACACTTAAGGAGCTCGGGAAGATGCCCAAGCGTCCCGCCGCAGTCAGGACAATTGTGACGACCGAACTCCAGATCCGCATTGCGGAAGCCTACGGCGCGACGAGCCACGACTGCCTGACCGGCTTCAAGTGGATCGCCGACCTCATGCGGAGCTTCGAGGCCGAGGACATCGATTTCGTGTACGGTACCGAGGAAAGCTACGGCCACCTCATCGAGCAGGAAGTGCGCGACAAGGACGGCATCTCCGCCGCAGCCATCACCGCCGAGATGGTCCTGTACTGGAGGAGCAAGGGCAAGAGCCTCCTGGACCGCCTGGCCGACCTCTACATGGAACATGGGTACTATGAGGAAAAGGGCGTCAACAGATACTTCGAGGGAGCCTCGGGGATGAGCGTGATGGCGGGCATCATGGCCGGCTACCGTTCGCGAGAGCCCGCGACCTTCGGGGGCATCCCCGTCGTCCGTGTCCGCGACATACAGGCCGGCCTCGAGTGGAAGGCGGGCAGGGTCGACGCTGCCAGCACCTGCCTCCTGCCTGCGAGCGATGTCCTCCAGTGGTGGCTGGAGGACGGCACCCTGGTCACCGTCCGCCCCAGCGGCACCGAACCCAAGATCAAATACTACATACTTTCCCGCACCGCCGTGGAAAAGGGTGACCTGGCGGCTGCGAAGACTGTTTCGGCGGCGAAGAACGAGGCCATCATCGCCGACATCAAGGCAGTGCTGGCTGCAGCTGCCAGCGCAAGCACGGCAGTCCCGGCAGCTGCGGTGTGAGCCGCAGGAACTGGCCCCGTCTCTCCCCGAAGGAAGCGCTCGCCCTCCTGCCTGAGGGCTGGAAGGACAGGCGCTTCCTCGCGATAGACGTCGAGACCACAGGCCTCGACCCCCGCAATTGCCGGGTGGTGGAGATAGGCGCCCTCCTGTTCAGCCCGCTTCGCTGGCCCAAGCCCGGCATCGCGGCCGGGAATACATCACCCTCCTCCCTAGAATCGCTCGTCGATCCGGGCAGTCCAATCCCGGCTGTCGTGACCTCCATCCATGGCATCGGGGACAGGGATGTCGCTGGCCAGCCGGGCTTTGCCGAACTTATCCCGGAACTTGACCGGCTCCTGGGTCAGGGTGAGGACGCGGCCATCATAGTCGCGCACAACGCTCCCTTTGACCTCGGTTTCCTGGCCCGCGAATACGCCGAGGCCGGAAGGGCCTGCCCGGCGAACCGAGTCATCGACAGCCTGACCTTCGCGCGCGCTGCCTTTCCTGAGCTCCCCTCCCATAGCCTCCCCCGCGTCTTGGCCTTCCTCGGCATCTCCAGCGGGCGGAGCCACCGGGCCCTGGATGACGCAGGGGCGGCCGCAGCTGTTTTCATGGCCTCGGCGAAGCAGCTCCATGTGATGATTTAGGGTCTCCTCCATTGTTCAGGACCCGCCTCGCTTGCTAGAATGCACGATATGTCCTCGACCCGCACTTCCTATGACCTTGTTGTCCTCTCCGGAGACATAGGCGGGACCAATGCCAATTTTGCCCTCATTGGCAAGAAGGGTGGCACCTTCACCCTCCTCTTTGACCGCCACTACCGAACGAGGGCTGAACCCACCCTCGTCTCAGCCCTCGAAAAATTCGTCCTGGAGGCGGCCCGGGAATGCCCCGGTATCGCGCCGGAACTCTGCTGCATCTCTGCCGCCGGCCCCGTCATCGGGCGCCGCATAGAGCTGACCAATGCCCCCTGGAGCATCGACGGGGCCGAGGTCGAATCCCATTTCGGCTTCAGGACCCTCCTCATCAACGACTTTACGGCCATCTCCTACGGTGTCCTCCTCCTCGACCCGAGGGATCCTGAGGAGCTCCTCAGGTTGCCGCACACGGATGGATCGTTGCCTGACCCGAAACCAGGGGTCCGAGTCGTCATCGGGGCGGGCACGGGCTTGGGCTACGGCTATGTCGTCAAGATCCATGACCGCACGGAAGCCTTCGCTTCCGAGGGAGGCCACGTCACCCTCCCTGTCTACGACGAGGTCTCTCGCGCCCTCCAGTCCTGGCTGGCCGAGCGCATGGACTTCGTGCCTGGCGCGGAGGCTGCGGTTTCGGGCATCGGCATCTCGAACATCCACGAGTTCTTCTACTCGAGGATGGGCTGCCGGGAGGGGCTCAACGCCGAGATCCTCAGGATGGATGGGGGCGCCAGGCCAGCCTTGATCTCCGCCAATGCCGAGGCCGACCCGGTCTGCGCCGCGACGATGGACATGTTCGTGCGGCTCTATGCGCGCGTGGCCGCCGACGCCGCGGCGACCTTCCTGCCCTCAGGAGGGGTCTTCCTCGCGGGCGGGATAGCAGCCAAGAACGAGGCCCGCTTCCTCGAGGGGCAGCGCTTCATGGAAACCTTCGAAAAAAGCTACCGTGGCCATATCCGGTCGATACTCTGTGCGACTCCGGTCATGATCGTGAAGGACTACGCGATCTCGCTCTATGGAGCGGCCAACGCCGCAGTCATGAACTGCTGACGAAAAGGAAATAGGACATGCACGACCTGCCCGAAGCCCTCCTCGCCGACCTCCGCTCGAAGGGCATCGACCTCGACCTCACGCTCTCGATACTCGATGACTGGAATTCGGGGTACTATGACGATGTCAGGCCGGTGAAGGCCAGCGGGGTGCCAGAGGTGGACGGCCGCACCGTCATTGCCACTGGCCCGGCAGTGTCGCTGACCGTCGCCACGGATTCCGCAGCAACCCTCCTCGCATCCTTCGGGATCGCCCTTCCAGGGGGCCTGTCCTCCCAGAGGGGCGAAACCATGCTCGACCGCGCCGCGCTCGCGGACATCGGTGAACGACTCCTGCCCTTCGCAGCCTACGGCGTCCTCAACGGAGGCTCAGCGACGAGCTACGCCGACCGCAAGAAGAACCAGGCCTACGGAGCGGCGGCCTTCTCCCTCCTCGAGGCCGGATTCTCACAACTGGAACCTTTGTGCAGGGATCGGCCCAAGGGTCTGGCCCCCGCCTATATCAACCCCGACGGCAGTCCGGGGGCTTCCTTCCTCCTCCTCAAGGCCCGTGCCCGCCTCGTCGCCCTCCGGGCCTACCGCGACCGGCTCGGCGATCCCGGCCGACCCTTCCTCCCCCTCTTCCAGATGTCGAGTTCGGGCAACAACGCCGAACTCGCGGTCGCCTTTCGCGAGCTTGAGTCCGACCCCCTTATCGCAGCCCTCGCCTCGGAGCTCGGCGGTACCAGTGCCTCTGGAGCCCTCGCCTTCGCCACCGGCGTGCAGCCGATGATCGCCGCCTACACCCATTCTTCCGAGGGGAAGACAAAGCGGATCTTCGACCGCGCCGGGGGCACTGATAACAGCGCGCTGGCCCTCCCCGGCGGCCATGGGCAATCCTTCAGGATACTGTCTAAAGTATTCCGCGACCTCCACGCCAGCGGTACGCGCTGGGCCTGGATCGGCAACGTCGACAATCTCGGCTACCTTCCCGATCCCGTGCACCTCGCCCTCCTGGCCCTCTCGGGACAGCCTGCTGCCTTCGAGTTCAGCTACCGCACGCCCCTCGACGTGAAGGGAGGAATCCTCGTGCAGACCGGAGCTGGAGCGCGCACGATAGCTGACATCGGTCCCGCCATCTCCTTCGACGAGGTCAGCAGGCTTGAGGCCGGCGGCTCTTCCATCCTCTTCAACTGCGCAACGGGGCTCTTCGACCTCGACTGGTTCGTGCCGCGCCTCGACGAGATCGCCCGGAAATTGCCAGTCCGCTTCACCGACCAGGACAAGGACGCGGGCCGTTATTCCCAGGCCGAGCAGGTCACCTGGGAGGTGGCCTCCCTTTTACCTTCCTTCCTCGCCCTCGCAGTCTCCAAGGAGGAGCGCTTCATTGCTGCCAAACTCCTCGCGGAAACCTTGCTGACCAGCGGCATCGGGCAGGGCGATCCGCGCCTGCCGGCCGAACTGGCTGAAGCGACGGCAGCCCTCCACCGTGGCCTGGTCTCAAGACTCTCGGGCGCCTACGGGCTCCGCCTCGAAGGCGGGCGCTGGACAGCGGGCGTGACCGCAGCTGCCGGCGCGGCGATTGCAGGGGCAACATGACGACGCACTCCGGAGCTAGCACCTTGAACATGAGAACTACGATATTCAGTATTCGTATATTCACGGCTGCGATGATCGCAGCCCTTTCCCTTGCATCCTGCGCCAGCGGACCGGCTGTCGTGCAACTCGGAAGCCTCGAGGTGATGTACGCGAACGTCTATGTCCAGGGCCCCGCCGAACGCCTTCCGTCGAAGGACTTCGGCCGGAGGCAGCGGGAACTCAAGGAAGCCAGGTCCCACTACCTCGCGAGTGCGAAATCCCTGGGCGCCGAACTCGAGCGGCGCTTTCCCGGCATCAGCGCAGCCTTCAAGGCAGGCGAGGCGGAACCCCTCCTGGCGCGGGCGGGCAAGGACGATGTCGGTCTCCTCTATTGGATCTCCGCGGCCATCATGTCGGCCTACTCCCTCGATCCCCTGGATGTGGAACTCTCCATGCGCATCAGGGAGGTGAAGGCCCTCATGGCCCGCGCCTACGCCCTCGACCCCGATTTCGGGCAGGGCAGCCTCGATGAATTCTATATATCCTTCTACGGGTCCCTGCCCGCCTCCTTCGGGGGCGACAAGGAACTCGCAAAGCATCATTTTGAAGAAGCGCTGAGGAAGAGCGGGGACGGCAGCATCTCAGCTTACACAGCCTACGCCATGGCAATCTGTGTGCCGGCGCAGGACTATCACGAATGGAAGGTCCTCATGCAAAAAGCGCTCGCCGTGGATCTTTCGAAGTTCCCCGACCGCAGGATGGCCAACGACGTCGCCCGGACGAAGGCACAATGGCTCTATGGCAGGAAAGATGACCTCTTCCTCGAGACGGAGGAAGAATGACAATCGCGATGCGCCGCTTCCGCACGGCGGAGAACTATCTCGCCTATCTCTTCATAGTCGCCCTGGCACTGGTTCCCACCCTCGAGATGATAGCCAGGAGCGTCTTCAAGTCAGGCTTCCCCGGCAGCTTCGGAAACCTGGCCCTCTCCCTCCTGGTCATCGCCTTCCTGGCTGGCATGATCGCCGCGCGCTCGGGCGAACATCTCAACGTAGCCCTGGTGCACTACGTTCCCGAAGGCCAGGCCAAGCGTGTCCTCGCTGCGGTTGCGGCCCTGGTCTCCGTCGTGATCCTCACAATGCTGACTTTTACGTCGCTGGCCTTCGTGGCGGTGGGCCTTGCAGGCGCCCCATCCCGCGGCCTCCTGCCCGACCAGGTCGTAGCCTGGATCATGCCATTTGCCTTCGCGACAATGACCTTCAGGATGGCGCGGGTCGGCCGCGCCGGCGGAGGCTCTACATACCTTCCCCTTTTGGGCATCCCCCTGGGGACGGTCCTGGCCCTCCCCTCCCTCCTTCCCTTCTTCTGGAGCAGCGCGGCGCCGGCCTGGGCGGGAGCTGTCGCCGACTGGTCCTTCGCCTTCTATGGTCACTTCGGACCCCTGTCTGCGGCCTTCTTGGTACTCGCTGCCTTCGCGGGAACCCCCCTCTTCGTGGTCATGGCAGGAGCAGCCCTCTTCCTCATCGGCAGCTCGGATGGAGAGCTCCTGGTCGTGCCGAACCAGATCTTCACACAACTGACGAACACAAGCCTTCCCGCCATACCCCTCTTCACGGTGGTGGGTTTCATGCTCTCCGAGAGCCGCGCGGGTGAGCGCCTGGTCGGTGTGTTCCGCTCCCTGTTCGGCTGGATTCCCGGAGGCGTGATCATCGCCACCGTGGGTGTCTGCGCCTTCTTCACGACCTTTACCGGTGGCTCTGGCGTCACCATCCTCGCCCTCGGGGGCCTCCTCTCGAAAATCCTCCTCGAAGCCAATTACCCGAAGAAATTCGTATATGGCCTCCTGACCTCGGTAGGCAGCATCGGCATCCTCTTCCCGCCGAGCCTGCCCATAATCCTGGTCGGCGTCTCCACCGGTACGAGCGTCCTCAAGATGTTTGCGGGAGGATTCCTCCCGGGCCTTCTCCTGGTCATCGCGATGAGCGGCTATGGAGTCCTGGCATCCATCCGCAACCGCGTCCCGGTCAGCCGTTTCTCCCTCAAGGACACCCTCAACAGCGCCAAGGAATCAATCTGGGAACTCCTCCTCCCGGTCATCCTCATCACCGGCTATTTCAGTGGCATCTTCTCCATCGTCGAGACAGCCGCCGTATCCCTGCTCTACACCATTGTGGTAGAAGTGCTCATAACTAAAGACATTCCCTTCCGAGGCCTCGGCAAGGTCTTCCTCAAGTCGCTGCCCATCATTGGCGGCATCCTTGCCATACTCGCGGCTTCGCAGGCCCTCTCGTACTACATCGTCGATGCGGAGATCCCTCAGGCCCTCACGCACTGGGCCACCTCAGTCATTCACTCCCCGATCCTCTTTATACTACTACTGAACATCGTCCTCATCGTCGCAGGCGCCTTCATGGAGATCTACGCCTCCATCATCATCCTCCTTCCCCTCATCGGACCCCTGGGCGCAGCCTACGGCATCGACCCTGTCCATCTCGGCATCATCTTCCTGATGAACATGGAAGTGGCCTTCCTCTTCCCGCCGGTCGGCCTCAACATCCTGTTGGCTTCGTACCGCTTCAAGGCACCCTTTACCGACATCACGCGGAGTGTCCTTCCCTTCCTCCTCATCCAGGTCGTGGTGGTGCTCATCGTTTCCTATTTCCCCTGGCTCACGACCGCGCTCGCGCGACTGTTCTGACACACGAAAGACGACGGAGGACTTCAATGAGAATTTTCCCGGGCCGGACGACGGCCGCCATCATCGCCATCACCGCGATATCGATGGGAGCGGCCACTGGCCTGACGATCAAATTCGCGACGATAGCTCCGCAGGCCACCCCCTGGGGCGCGGCAATGGAGAGGATGGTATCGGACCTCAACGGCATTTCGGGCGGCGAACTCGACGTGAAGGTTTTCCACGGCGGCATCGCCGGCGATGAATCGGACATCCTTCGCAAGCTCAAGATCGGACAGCTCCAGGGAGCGGCCCTCACGAACCTCGGACTCAACCTCATAAGTCCCGAAGCCCTCACGCTCTCCGCGCCCTTCCTCATCCAGGATGACGACGAACTCGACTACATCATCGCCAAGAACCGCGCCTACATGCAGGG
>CAIJMU010000168.1 GCA_903821875.1 uncultured Spirochaetota bacterium | reverse complement strand
TGATCTGGTCGATCACTGCCTGCACTGGCGATTCAGTGCTGTCCCATACGCGACAGCCGTCGTGTTTGGGACACCTGGAATGCTCGGCCGGTGTTTCGAACCGAGCGCAGGTGTCGCGTAGCGCACTCTTTTCTCATGGATGAGGATTTTCTCCCGATTTCTTGAATAGCAAGAAGTAGGGGGAAAAGATAAGGAGAGCGGGAATAAAGGTGTGGTGACCTCCCGCTCTCCTGTCTAAAACCAACATCGTTATTATCGGAGCTACGGCGGAGACGTACAAGCCCTTTCGTGGTATTCCCCGCCGGAGTTGTGTGCCCGGCCTGCGGGCGCGGCGTACTGAGTCGACATAGCCTGTATGGAAAGTACCACCGCGAGAAGCCTCTGGAGATACTCCGCGGGATCTGCCCTGTTTGCGACAGTACCCACTCCCTCATCCCTTCGTTTTCCCTTCCCGGCAGCTCACACGACACGGGCGACGTGGAACTGTACCTTGCCGGGCGCGCTGAAGGATTGACTCGGCGAGAAGCGGGCGCGCATTTCCTGGCAGCGGGGCGCGAGGTTCGTGCTCTCAAACGGATAGATCGTGGCTTCGGGCGCTGCATTCGGAACTGGTCGGCGATATTCGCGATGGACATACGCACGAAGCAGGCCTACGAAACGCTCGCCGCCGTGGTCGGAGCGAAGGCAACAGCCACGGGAAAACTGATGGACGTCCTCTATACGGCCAACCGCTATGCCCTCGAGCGGGGAGTGAACGCAGTCTTCGCCTCCCGTTCTTCCATCCTCCTTTTCCGAGCCAGGAAGGCGGGTGTGACCATTTCACATAACATGGCCTCTCCCCGAGACGCTCCGGCGGCGCCAGACTCTTCCTGAAGCCAAATTCAGGAGGTTTTCAGATGGTGACTGGGGAAGTGAAGGACAAACAGAAGACGGTCTCTGATTTCAGGTTCGGCATCATCGCCGATCTTGTGTTCAGCCGAGCCTCGGGGAAGGAGCTAGCCAGGCTCATCGCCGAGAAGGCCTCGCGAAGCTACGAAATTCCGTTCTCGCGGAAGACGAGGATCACGCAATCATGCATCCGCAAGTGGCTGGCATCCTACCGCGCGAAGGGGCGCGATGTGCTCCTGCCAAAAACCCGGAAGGACAAGGGGATATGCCGTGCGATCGCCGATGGTGACAAGGAATCGATCCTGAAGCTTCTCGAGCAGAAGCCCCAGATGGACGCATCCTCGGCGGTGCGGACCCTGCTCCGGGACGGAAGGCTCCACGGCGAGATTTCAAAGTCCTCACTCTCTCGGTTCATCCGCGCGAGCGGCTTTGACCGGACCGCGCGCCTGCATGTCGCGACAAAGGACCAGGTCCAGGGTTTCAGCTACCAGTATCCTCTCGAGTGCATCCAGGTCGACGACATGCACTCCTTCGCGGTGAGCGACCACGCGGGGAAGCTGCGCAAGGCCATCCTCATCGCCTTCCTCGACGATGCCACCCGCCGCGTGCTGTACGCCCATTTTTCGTTCTCCGAGAATGCCCTGGAGTTCGAGCGCGGCATCCTCCACATCCTCCGTTCACATGGCATGCCTCGCCGGATATATACCGACAACGGAGCCACCTTTGTCTCCGACCAGACGTGCCGCATCCTGGATACCCTCGGCATTCCCCTCATCCATTCCCGTCCCGGCATGCCCAAGGGCAGGGGCAAGATCGAGCGCTTTTTCCGCACCGTCAGGACCCAGTTCGAGATCACCCTCGATCCCTCCTCGATCAGGAGCATCCAGGATTACGACATGCGTTTCCGAAGCTGGCTCGAAAGCGAATACCACCGGCAGCCCCACTCGGGACTCGGCGGGAGAACGCCCTTGGACGCGTATTTGTCGGGGACGGACCACATATACCGCGTCGATCCTTCGATCGACCTCGACGAGGTTTTCTGTCACGAGGAGTCGCGGGTCGTCGCCAACGACGGAACGGTTTCAGTCGGCGGCATCCATTACGAAGTGCCCTCGATCCTCATCGGCTCAAAGGTGAAGCTCCGCAGGAACCCCCACGCTGATGTCCCGGCCATGTCCGTGCACAGGGACGGAACGGCCTATGGGACGGCCCGCCGCGTCGATGTCTACGCCAACGCGCGATCGAAGCGGATCATGGATCAGGATGACCCCTCACAGGTGGCGTTCCGCTCCTCTAAGGGCGACGCCGATCCCCTCGGGGTCTCCTAATCATGGCCGGCCAATTCTCCGACATGCTCTCCTACTTCGGCATGTCCTGTGATCCCTTCGCCCACGACCTCGATCAGTCAAGGCTCCTCCGCCTGCCTGGCATAGAGGATTCCTTGTCATCCCTCGGTTTCTTCTGCGAGCGCCGAGGCATCGGCGTCCTTGTCGGCAAGTCGGGCTCGGGGAAGTCCTGCCTCATACGGCTGCTCGTCTCAGGGCTCCCCGTGGGACTCTACAAGCCGGTTTATCTCTGCCATTCTACCGTCTCGCTGACCGAGTTCTATGGCCACCTCGCGGCGGCCTTCAACCTTCCTGTCCGCGGCCGCCGCGCCGCGCTCTTCCGCTCCATCAAGGACCACGTGCTCCAGCTCCATGGCTCGAACAAGATCCATCCCGTCCTGATCATCGACGAAGCCCAGTGCCTGTCCAACGACATCCTTATCGAGCTCAGGCAGCTCCTGAACTTCCAGTACGACTCGGAGACCTGCATGAGCATTCTTCTGTGTGGCCAGGAGGAGCTTCTCTCGCGCCTCAGGCTCAGCTTCCTTGAGTCCCTCGCCAACTCCGTCACGACGACCGTCGTCATGAAGCCCCTCCTGCCCGAGGAAACGGCATCCTACCTCGAGGAACGCCTGAAGCATGTCGGCGCCAGGGCGGATCTCTTCAGCCCCCCGGCGGTCAGGGCTATCCACAACGCATCGCACGGCATCATGCGCTCGCTCAACGCACTCGCATCCGCTGCGATCCAGAAGGCGTGGAGAGCAAAGGCCGAGATAGTGGAAAGCGATCTCATACTTCCTATGACTGGGTGATCGGTCAGTGCTCGTCTCACTGCGCCGCGCTTTCGCGTTCAGGTCGGGAATCTTCCGGGATTCCCGACCTTCTTTATCGCCGACCGCGTTGCCTGCGATTGCGGGAATTGGTATTGTCCCGATTTGTTTTCCTCGCTCTGAATGTCGGGATTCTCGTGTTGTTTTCTCACAGATCAGGCGAAAGAAACGCGGGAGGGAATTGGAAAGGAGAGCGGGAGGCTACAGCATTCACCGATCACGGTGCCGCTCATCACGTTGAGGGCCGCGAACAGGGTCGTGGTCCCATGCCGGTAGTAGTCACAGGTCTGGCGTTCAGGCACTCCGGGGAAGATCGGAAGGATTG
>CAIJMU010000167.1 GCA_903821875.1 uncultured Spirochaetota bacterium | reverse complement strand
GCTGTTATGCCAAGGCTGGGCTACATGAGGAATGGGAAAAGCTCGTGGATCAAGTTCGGGCCGATCATGGGCGCAAGAAGTCATTCATGGCTGCCTTTGAAGATTTGGTGGCAGGCGTAAAGCCCGCCGAGGAGCCTTCGTTCATCGAAGGGGCCCGGGCGCGCTGGATACCTCGACCAGGGAATGAAGGCAAGGGGGGAGGAGTTGGTGCAGGGCCTTCATGATCACCTCCTCGCATTTCCATCCGCAGTGATTCCACGGTACTCTCGGTCGAAGGAGCCGCCATGGTCGCCATCATCATCGCAGGAAGCTCGATCGCCGCATTCACCTGCCTCCTCCTCCTGACCAAGCGCCCGCTTGCGGACGCCGACAGGGACGCCGCCGCCTTCATGCTCATCCTCGCCCTGCCCATGCTGGAAAAGCTCCTCCTTTCCGGGGGCATCTCCTTCCCCTATCTGGGATTCAGCCTCTTTTCCGGAGTACCCCTGGCCTTCGGCCCCTTTCTTTACCTCTATGCCCGAAGCGTCATCCACCCTGGTTCCCTGCGAAGTCCGCTCACCCTCCTCCATTTCCTTCCCGTCCTGGCTTCTGTCGGCTTCGCCCTGGTCATTGGCCTTAACAGGCCAGCCTGGACCACTGCCGGCCCGGCGAATGGCGCCTTCCCGGATCCGGGGCTCATGATTATCAGCATACTGATGGTAATTTCCTTCCTGGCCTATACCCTGAAGCTCGTCGCCATGCTGCGCGCGCACGCAAAGGGCATTCCGGATTACTTTTCCCATGATTCGATAGCGATCAATCTCAGGTGGCTCGGTGGGATCACCCTTGGCTTTTTCCTGGCCTATGCCATGGCCATCCTGGGAGAGCTGATTTTCCCCGGGACTAGCGGGAGCATGAGCTCCGAAGCCACCAGCATGCGCGACGCCGGCACACTGTTCTTCGCCGTCATTTTCGGTTTTTGCGCCATCAAGCAGCCGGTCATCTTCAAGGTCGCCAGGGGCACTGTTCCGGAACCTGAGCTCCCTGGCGTCGAAGATGCGCCCGCGAGGAAGTACGAAAAGTCGGGTCTAAGGGATGACGAGGCGACCGCCCTCCTTGCTCGCCTGGAAGAGCGCATGCTGTCGGACAGGCCCTGGCTTGATGCCGACCTTACGATCGAGGATCTGGCCCTCGCCCTGGGAGTCCAGCGGCACCACCTGACCCAGGTCATCAACGACAGGCTGGGCAAGAATTTTTACCGCTATGTCAACGAATGCCGCGTCGAAGAAGTGAAGCGGAAAATTGCATTGGGGGAGGCCAAGAGGCTCTCCATCTTGGGCGTCGCCTTCGACTCGGGCTTCAACTCGAAGTCGGCCTTCAACGAGGCCTTCAAGGGCATCATGGGTTGCACACCCTCGGAGTACGGGAAAAGCGTCCGGCTTTAGCGGTGCATCACCAGTGCGATTTCCGGTCTGCCAGGGACCATGGCTGGCATGAGTGATCTCCTTCAGGAGTGTGCGAGATGGTCGGCCAGGATCATCTTGATGAGGGACTGGTAGGGCACATCGCGCTCATTGGCGAGCGACTTGAGCCGGGCCAACATGGGTTCGGGAAGCCTGAGCGAAATGCTCTTGAGGCTGGGCTGAAGGTTGGAAAACGTCACGGACTCGGCCTTTGTCCAGTCCACATAGTCCGTCGAATCATGGGTCTGCCAGAACAGGGTTTCCTCGGCTTCGTCCGCAAACTCAGGTAGTGGCATTGTGGTGGCTCTCATAGATTTTCCGCTCCTTTCGGCTCATGTCTCGGGCCGAGATCACCCGGATCTTTTGGCTCCGGATGGTGTAGACCAACAATAGCAGGCGGGCTTTGTCGGTCTGACCCAGCGCATGGAACCGCTGTTCGTCCTGCGAGTGCATGGTGTCGAAGGTCACCACCAAGGGTTGGTGGAAGAAGACTTCCTCGCACTCCATCGCTTCGACGCCGTGCTTGTTTCGGTTCTTGTCCGTGTTCTGCTCGTCCCAGTCGAAGCCAGTCACCTCGGCGTTGATCATAGATCAAGTATATTGCAGGAATATACAGGGGTCAAGGAAGGGTGTTTACGATCAGACCAAAGACCTGCATCCCGGTGACTCCAGGTAGGGCTTAAACAGGTCGGAATCCCGCGGGACCTAGGCCGTTGGTCGAAGACGTCGGCCGTGGCATCCCGGACGGTCTTGTAGGCATTGAATTGAGTAAACCTGCCAGCTCTCCCGGTTCTTGGCAAGGACGTTACACATGTTTTGTGAATGCGCGATTGATAACACCCTGTATCGCCTGAAACTGACACTACACAAATTGCGCGGTGATGCTACGAGTGCAGCCTTTCAGCGCCGACGGGGGCCCTGCGAACAGCAGGTTGCCGCCGTCGCTACCGCCCTCCGGCCCCAAATCGATGATCCAATCCGCCTGTCGAATGACGTCCAGGTGGTGTTCGATCACAATAACCGTGTTCCTCGCATCCACCAATCGGTCGATGATCCCCATCAACAAGCCAATATCCGAGAGATGTAGACCTGTCGTGGGCTCGTCCATCACATACACACTCCCCTTTTTGTGGAGCTCCGTGGCCAGCTTAAGCCGCTGCCCTTCGCCACCAGACAGCGTCGTGAGCGGCTGTCCGAGAGTGAGGTAGCCCAGCCCGACATCCTGCATCGACTGGAGAATAGGGAGGATCTTGGGTTCGCTGAAGAAGGCGAGCGCAGTCTCTACCGTCATGTTCAGCACGTCGCTGATCGTTTGGCCACGAAGATGGTATGCCAGCACCTCAGACTTGAAGCGCTTGCCTTCGCAGGTTTCGCAGCGGGTGGTGATTCCTTCCATGAATGCGAGGTCGGTGAAGATCACGCCTAGCCCATTGCAGTTCGAACAGCTACCCGCCGAGTTGAAGCTGAAAAGCGCTGCGTTGACCCCATTCGCCTTGGCAAAAGCCTGGCGGATGGGGTCCATGATACCAGTGTAGGTGACCGGTGCCGAGCGGCTATTCGCCACTACCCGCGATTGGTCGATCACTAGAGCATCGGGATACCGCGCCAAAAAAACCTGATTGATCAGCGTACTCTTGCCAGAACCTGCCACGCCGGTGACAACCGTCAACACACCCGTCGGGATGTCGACCGAGATGTCCTTCAGGTTGTGCCGAGTCGCGTTGCGGATCGGCAGCTGCCCGGTCGGCTGGCGCACCTGCTGCTTGATCGGCAACCGCTGGCTGAGATACTGCCCGGTTAGCGTCGCGGCCCGCTGCAAGCCTGCATAGGTCCCCTCAAAGACCACTTCGCCGCCGTGGGTGCCGGCGCGCGGACCGATATCGACAATGTGATCGGCAATCGCGATTACATCCGGATCGTGCTCAACCACCAATACGGTATTCCCCTTGTCGCGTAATTGCCGTAGCAGTCCGTTGAGCCGGGCGACATCGCGAGCGTGCAGTCCGACGCTCGGCTCATCGAGGATATAGAGCATCTCGGTCAGGCTGTTCCCCAAATGCCGGATCAGCTTAAGCCGTTGCGACTCGCCACCCGAGAGAGTCCCGGTCTCGCGGTCAAGGGTGAGGTAGCCGAGCCCGATATCGACCAGTTGTTGGATATGTACGGTCAGGTTCGCCGCTACTTTCATGCCGAGGGGGTCGGTCACGCTGCCGAGAAAGGGGATGAGCTCAGTGGCTTCCATACCCGTTACCTCGGCGATATTCTTGCCCTGAATCCGGCAGGAGAGCGCAACTGGGTTGAGCCGACCACCGTTGCAGATCGGGCAGGTCTGTGCGTCGGTATAGTGTGAAAACACCGCTCGATTGCGCTCGGACATCGCCGCCGCGTCTTTCTTCAAGTAGACCCGGTGGAACCGCTCCAGCAGCCCTTCGTAGTGCAGATTGCCAAACGCGCCAAAGTCGACTTTGACCTCTGCGCCATGGAGGAGTTTATGCAGTTCCTGCTCGTTGTACGCGGTGATCGGTTTGTCATTGTCGAAGAGCCCAGAGAGAGCATAGGTTTTCCAGAACCACTTGCCGACCTTGAACTCGGGGTGCAGCAACGCGCCTTCGTTGAGTGATTTGCTTCGGTCCAGGAAGCGATCCATCGCCAGTCGGGCCGTCGTCCCGATCCCCTCGCACTCTGGACACATGCCCTGTGGTGTGTTGAACGAGAAGTTATTTGCCGGCCCAGACGTCGGTCGTCCCACGGTCGCAAACAGCATTCGCAGTGGCGCGGCGATATCGGTGTAGGTTCCGACGGTCGAGCGCACCCCCCCACCGACGCGCTTCTGGTCGATGATGATGGGAGCGTTGAGGTTTGCGATGCTGTCCACATCGGGCTGGCCGTAGCTCGGCAGGAAACCCTGGACGAACGAGGTGAACGTCTCGTTGAGCTGCCGCTGGGCCTCGGCGGCGATGGTATCAAAGACCAGCGATGATTTGCCCGAGCCCGAGACTCCGGTAAAGACCGTAATCTGCTGCTTGGGGATATCCAATGAAATCTGCTTGAGGTTGTTCTCACGTGCCCTACGCACTTCAATATGTGATCGGCTTGACATCGCGATCTCCTTGGTCTGGTGGGCTTGCGAATACGACCCTTCATAAGAAGGCCAATGGTAAGCAACGCTATCGGCCAGGGTATGGACTACACCCGTGGTGCGGCGTCCGACGTCCGTCGCGGCAGTAGTAGCATCAATGCTGCGCCAACTCGGGGGTGGGTGGGGCTGAGGGTGATAACTGCATCGCTATATCTCCGCTGCGCTCGATCCCGATTCGTGATATCCTCTCAATCGGTCGAACATTCGTACTAGATAATTATCTTAATATATTAAGATACTCAAAACATATAGGGAGTGCGTCTGTATGTCAAGCCCGTCACGCGACCGAGCGCAGTTGCTCGAAGCGTTCAACCACCAGACCCAGCTTTATACCGCCGCGATCGTGATGTTCGAGCAGGCCGCCGCCGACCAGTTGGCGCTCAACATCGCCGACTTGCACTGTGCAAACGTGTTGCGCTTGCATGGGCCCATGACCGCCGGGCAACTCGCCTCGCACACGAGCTTAACCACCGGCGCGGTCACCGCGATGATCGACCGGCTTGTGCGGGTGGGGTTCGTCCGGCGCACCAGTGATCCTCACGACCGACGCCGAGTGATCGTCGAGGCGGACGGTACAGCGATGGAGCGCGAGATAGGTGTGCTCTATACCTCTCTCGCGCACGCCACCGAGGCGATGATCATGCGCTACAGTGATGAGGAGTTGACGCTGTTGGTCGATCAACTGGCCCGCAGCGGCTCCTTAACGCTGGACGAAGCGGTCAAACTCCGGCACCCAGCCGCCAGCGGAGACTACGGCGAAACCAAGAAGAGCCAAAGGATAACCGTGAGCCGGGGTACGGCGGCGGCGGGAAAGCTCATGACGACCCTGGGAGCGACGCGGTTGACCATAACCGGTGACCCAACTCAGCCCGACCTGCTCCGGGCGCAGTTTGGCGCGCGGGTGCCGACCGTCCTGGCGGAAGACGGGGTTGTCACGCTGTCATATCCGCATACTCGCTTCAACCGCAGTTCCAACACAGCGGAACTCACACTCAATGGGGGCATCAAGTGGCAGCTCAACCTGGTGACCAGCAGTGCACCGTGTACAGCCGATTTGCGACACGTCGCGATCAGCGCACTCGACCTGACTGCCAAAGCTAGTAACATCGAGATCACCCTGCCACAAGCAGTGGCAAGCGTGACGGTACGGATCGCGGGCAATGCCAACAATGTTGTGCTTCGGTGCGCTGTGGCCACCGCCCTCCAGGTACGCCTGGGGCGAAGCGAATCGAGCCTGATCGTCGATGGGGAAGACATGAGCGCGGCTGCCCAAACGTTCTATCGCAGTCCAGGTTACGAAGAGGCGACCGACCGCTATGTGATCGAGGTGACGGCCCGTCTCACCGCCGTGACCATCGTCACCAAGTAGGTGACTCGAGAAGACGTTACTGCGACAGGGTTACGAATACTCGCCCAGCCGAATTGGCAAGCTCGACGGTCGCGAGGCCGCTGCTGCGCCCGCACCCAGGGGAGTATTCATGCAAGGATACCAGCCAGGCTCTGCGTTCCAGGTACAAACGGCGAATTCTCCGGATCGCGCACCGATCAGAGCCCTGGCGACGGCAAACCCGTCTTCCGTCTGTCCTAAGAAGTCTAGGGCATCGTGGTTCCAAAGCCAAGCTAACAATGAACACCAAAGACTTGGTATCGAGTACAAACAGTTAAACCCTTTTATGTCCATCCCCGCCAATGACCTGATCGTCTGACACCATATTCCTGCCCTTCCCTCCCCCCAATCATCGTTCATCGCTGCCCAATAATCAAAGACGCCCCACCGATGCCGGGAAGGCTCCCCCTCGGAGTACAGGAAAAGCGTCCGGCTTTAGCGGGCAGACTGGACCGAGGGACACCCAGGCAATCATCGCGAGTTCCGCTGCGATAACCTTCCGTGGCGCCCTGATGCCGAGTCGCTCGCCCTCGACGATGGAGCGCCGCCACCCAGGGCATTCCATCACGGTCCTCCGTCGATGCGCGACAAGGCCTGCGCTTGCATCGCGTCAACGAGCTGGCGCGCTTCCTCGGCGTCCTTTGCGAGACCGAGCTTCCCGAAGATGGCGAGGGCATTGTCGAGGAGTGCTCGTGAGCCCTCACCGGAAAGCTCAAATCCGTCGGATGTTTTTGCCCCGGGGACGCGCGCCGCACCCGCATTCAGGAAGCGTTTGGCTGCTTCGAGCCTGATCTTCCCGAGCTCTGGCAGCAGTTCGAGTCGCTCTGCGACCTCGAGGCCCTCGACCCAGAGGGCAAGGGCTTTCTTCCGTTTCCCGGTGAGCCAGTCCCAGGTGCCGGCGATGCGGAGGGCGGATGCTTTGTAATAGGCGTACTTGCGGGCAGTTCTGACAAGTCGGGCGGCCTGGGCTGTACCAGCACGCTCGATGACTGCGCGGCGCGCTGAATCGGGCTCGGCCTCGAGCCGTGCGCAGCCATGAAAGACGATCGCCTCGAGAACCGGGACGATTTGGCTCACCAACTTCATCTTCTCGGCGGCCATGAGCTTGTGCATCTCCTGGACGACGAGATCGGATTCGTCAAGCCTGTCCGCCTGAACGAGGGCCATGAGCTTGTACGAAAGGGAAAATGTGTATTCGTTCGGCTCCTCAACCCTCTCCGACCTCTCGAGGAGCTCCTCGACCAGCCTCAGTGCGTCCGAGGACTCCCGTCTCGATAAATGTGCGAGCGTCCGCACGGCGAGGCATCCCAAGGCATAGGGTGGCATGTCGAAATCAAGGGCGAGCGATTCCAGCATTCGCCCTATCTCCTCCACCTCTTCGAAACGCCCGGCGCAGCTCAGTCCGTAACCAGCCCAGGTGAGGTACCACCTCGCGTAGATGAAGCCTCCCTTCTTGATGAACACGTCCACCGTCGCTTTTTTATACTCAAGCCTGCTTTCCCCATGGAGGAGATTGAAGCCCATCGCGCCCCATTCGAACATGGCGCGGGCATGCTCATCGCTTGCCGTTTTTTCAACCATTTCCAGTATCCGCTTCGAGGTTCCGTGGAACAATCCGAAGAGGCTCAGAAAAGCGGGAATAGTCCCTATATTCGCAAGTATGCGGGAATTGGTGGAAGGCTCCCATTTCAAGCCGTCCTTTATCGCGGCAAAGCCCGTCAGCAGCCACAGATCGTCATCCGACATGGAAAGGGACTGGAATCTTTCCACCAGAGTATCCAGAATCCCGCTTTCGCGTTCCGAGGCGTTCCTTCGCGACCGAGCGAAGGGGAGATAGATGAATGCCACCATCCTGGCAATTCCCAAAACCGCCTGAAGGGTCAAGGCGAGGCCCTGGGGCGGCTCGACACCCAAGTGCCTGAGCGCTTCGTCGTAGTACCGCAGCGCCTCGGGATTGCGGCCCTTGCTCAGCGTGGCCTTGGCGAGCAGTGCCTCGAAAACCGCCAGCCTTTCCGGTACGGCCTCGCTACCGACCTTTTTCTTGTAGGACTCGAGGGCCTCCTTGAGGAAGACAAGGGCCTCCGAGGAGGCCCCGGATTCGAGCGCGACCCGCCCCGCTTTCTCCAGGAATTCCTCAGCCTTCTCCGTATCCTCCCCACGGCTGTAGTGCCAGGCAAGCATCCCGAGGAATTCGTTGGCGCGGTCCGGAAAGCATTCCTCTATTGCCTTCGCAACGAGAAGGTGCAATTCCCTTCTTGTGCTGATGAGAAGCGAATTGTAGATCGCCTCCTGGACGAGCACGTGCTTGAAGAGGTACTCCAGCTCCCCCATCCGCCTGCGCTCCCGCACGAGCTGCATTTCCTGCAGGATGCCCATCCGCTCTCCGAGGCAATCAGGCTCTTCGGCGACCTTCTCGATGACCCTTCCGAAGAAAATCCTCCCGTTCACCGAAGCCACACGGAGAAGTTCCTTCAGCTTCGGATCGAGCCTGTCGACACGGGCCATGATCACCTCGTTGATTCCGTTCGGCACGCTCGCCTCGACAATTCCGTCCCCCGCCACGAAGCCCCCTCCCTCGGCGCGGATGGCTCCCGAGTCGATGAAGGAGCGGATGACCTCTTCGATGAAGAAGGGATTGCCCTCGGAATTCTTCACAATGCGTTCCATAACCGATTCGGGAAAGCCCTTCGCCCTGAGGAGGTTGCGAACGAGGGTTTCCGATTCCCCGCTCCCAAGGGCGTCGAGTGCGATGTCGACGAGACGGGTCGGGTGCCGCCCGGCGAGCGCGGTGCGGAAGGCCTCGAGGGCTGGCCCGAAGCCGGGGCGGTACACGAGGAGGAACATGATCGGCTTTTCCTCGACGAGGGCCGAGAGCGAACGTACAAGTTCGAGGGTGCTCTCGTCGGCCCAGTGGAGGTCCTCGAGGATGAAGAGGATCGGACGCAAGCCCGTGGCAGCCCCGATCAGCTCGCGGCAACTCCTCGCAATCAGTTTGCTCATTGTTTCGCTGGCCGTTCCCTCGATGGCCTTCCCCGCCTCGCCCCTCGGTTTCAGGCCGATGAGTACGGAAAGGTAGGGAAAGACATCGCTGTACGTTTCGGGTAGAACCGCGCGGATGGCAGCCTCGAGCCTGCCGAGGGCTGCTTCTTCTCCATCGTCTTCGCCGATGGAAGCCCAACTCTTGATAATTTCGATGATCGGCCAGTAGCTCAGCGTCCTGCCCGAGGACAGGGCACGCCCCTCAAGCACCGTGAACCCCTTCATGGCCTCCGAGGCGCGGAACTCCGCACAGAGCCGCGACTTTCCGAGCCCCGCGTCCCCGATGAGGCTGACGATCGAGCCGCTGCCTTCGTGGAGGAGGGCTGCCTGCGAACCCAATTTTCCGAGTTCTGCCTCCCGTCCCACGAGCACGGACTGGATGGCTCGATCCTGGACAGATCCTTCCTCGCAGTCCTCGAGCTCCCCGAGCAGCTCCCACACCTGTACCGCTTCGGACTTGCCTTTCACGGTGACCGGTTTCCCCTCAGCAAAGCGGAAGTGCTCGCGCTCGTAGCGCCAGGTGAGGGGCCCGACGATGATCTGCCCCGCCTTGGCTACGCCCTCGAGACGGGAAGCCAGGTTGACCGCGTCGCCTATCACCGTGAAGTCCTTGTTCCCTTCGCTTCCCATGCCTCCGGAGACGACTGTCCCGGAGTTTATGCCGATGTGGAGTTCGAGCGGAGGCCCGCCAGCCTGCACGGAACTGAAAGCCCGAAACTCCGCCATCAGTCCAATTGCCGCTTCGATGGCCTTGCGGGGGGCCTGTTCAAGGGCGATCGGGACACCGAAGAGGGCCATCACCGAATCGCCGATGAATTTGTCCACCGTACCGCCATGGGAGACGATCACCCTCCTCGCGATCGCGTAAAAGGAATTGACGATCGCCGTCACTTCCTCGGGATCGAGCGTTTCAGACAGGGCCGTGAAGCCGGCTATGTCAGCGAAAAGGATGGTCGCCTGGCGGCGTTCGGATGCGGTCGCTGCGCTCGGAGTTGCCATCTTTTCTCCCGGTTCTCGCATCGCAAGATATTTTGCTGACCTGTATTCCAGGCCCATCGCAGCTGGTGGATTGCGACTACCTCCATTCTCCGTTCCCGCCGGGCAGAATACAACGGCAATCACAAAGCCGCCGCGTCGCCCTGGAGGTACCCTCGGCATTGAGGAGCTTGGCGGCGAGCCTGGCGCTCACATCCATCGTACTCGGCCCGAGACGGATGTCGGTGAAACGGTCGGCGCATTTTCCGGCGCAGGGTTCCCTGAGCCCCCTCAGGGCGCGAAGCGCTTCGTCTAATTGCTTGCTTCTCCCTGCAAGGGGAGAGCTCAGTCTCCTTTCGGAGAGTCCGCGCACCGCCATGGCTGGGCCGGGCTTTGCCCTGGTTGGGTCACAAGCCAGCGGAATCTGACAGGACACAGTCTAGGGTTCCCCGTACACGCCTCGGACCAGGCGGAGCAGCGTATCAAGTTCTAGCCCCAGGGCGCGGTAGTAGGGCAGTTCCTTCCGAAGCCGCTCCTGCGCCGTCGCCTCCCTCCGGTCGACGAGCCCTGAGGAGGGCGTACCGGCGACGAAGCAGCCCTTCCCAGCCATCGTGACGATGAGGCCCGAATTTTCCAGCCTTTCCCAGGCTTTCTTGACCGTGATGACGCTGATGCCTAATTCCTTGGCCACGGTGCGGATCGGAGGCAGGCAGCGGCCTGCCTTGAGGTCGCCCGTGAGGATCTGCGCGGCGATCTGGTCGTGGAGCTGCTGGTAGATGGGCAGCCCCGTCGAGCCCGTGATCGAAAGGTCCATCAGAGGTCGAGGCGCTCGAACCGCTTGCCTGCCGTGGTCGAGGCGAGACCTGTCAGGGCCGCGAAGGCGAGGATGCCCGCCGCCAGGATCGGCAGCTGGCGGACGAGGTCGTCCGGCGCGCTCCCATCCAGCCATCGGGAGGCGCCGGGCACCACGGCCGAGATGGCTTCGATCGAGAAGGCGAAGACCGCCGCCACGAAGGACGCGACGAGGAGGGGAATGCCAAGCTTGTAGGCCGTGCGGTAGAACATCGGAAAGAACACGAGGTTGAAGAGCCCGTACATGGCCAGGGTCGCTCCGAGGAAAGCGAGGTTCGCGTCCATCAAGAAGTTGCCCGGAGCATGGAGCACCAGCTTCACCGCGACCACCAGCGCGGCAACGAGGACGTTGAGGACCTCGAGGGTGGCGAAGGAGACGACCCGCGCGCCGACCACGTCGCGCTTCCTCACCGGCAGCATCACGGTGAAGCCCAGGTCGTTCTGGGCCTTGGCCGCGACGAAGGCGTTGGGGACGGTTATGTAGAAGATGTACATCATCGCGAAGGGATAGGGCCAATGCGGGATGAGGAGGAGCAGGCCGAAGAGGGAGACGAGCCCGAACAGGGGATGGATGGCCAGGCGGAATTCCTTATAGAGCAGCAGGTTCATCGGGGACCTCCTTTTTCGCGTAATAGACCATGATGTCCTCGAGACCCGGGGTCTCGACAGTGAACTCGCTTCCCGGGCCGAGGTCCGCGCTGCGGATCAGCGCGGTGAAGCCGAAGGAGTGGCGCTTGCTCGCGATGAGGCGAGGGGCAACGCCTTCGAATTGGTCGGCTCGACCCTTGATAAGGCGATAGGAATCGAGGACCGAATCCAGCTCCCCGCACTCGAGGAGCTTCCCTTCCTCTATGTAGGCGATGAAGTCGGCACACTTCTCGAGGTCGCTCGTGATGTGCGTCGAGAACAGGATGCCGCGCCTGCCATCCTCCACGAGGTCATGGAAGAGTTCGAGGAGGTCGTCGCGGGCCACCGGATCGAGGCCGCTCGTCGGCTCGTCGAGGATGAGGAGCCTGGCGCCGTGCGACAGGGCCATGGCCAACGAATATTTGGTGCGCATCCCCTGCGAAAGTTCGGAGGGGCGCTTGTCCTCGTCGATGTCGAAACGTCGCAGGTAGCCTTCGTAGGCCCCTTGGTCCCAGGAACGGTAGAAGCGCCGAGCGACGTCGGTGATGTGCCGGATCCTGGTCTTGGGGTAGTAGTCGATGCCGCCGGCCATGTATCCGATCTCCTGCTTCAACTCGAGCTCGTGGTGCTGGAAGTCCTTGCCGAACATGAGCACTTCGCCGCCGTCCCGGTGCACGAGGCCGAGCATGCACTTGAGCGTCGTCGTCTTTCCGGCTCCGTTCCTGCCGATAAAGCCCATGATGTAGCCCTCTTCCAGCGATAGGCTCACGTCGCGCAGCGCGAAGGTCCCATAGGACTTGCAGAGATTACGAACCGAGAACAGCTCCATCTTCATCCTCCTGGTCTCCCCTCCGGTCTTGGGCGGAACCCTCGGCCACGGTCGTAGCGCAGGTCCCTCAATTGCACTGTGTATATTGTGCATACACAGATATAGGTCCTGCCCTTGCAGCTGTCAAGTGAGTGATAGGAAAAGTCATAGCCGCCCACCTGCCATGCAGCCTCGTCCGAGCAACATGGACCGACCTTCGGAGCCCGATTCGCCGCTCGGGCACCGCCCAGCGATCCCGCAGGGCCCGTCGCGGTCGCACTTTTATTGCGCTGATTGGCTTCGGGAGAACTCGCGCAGCCTATAGGGTCCGGCTCGCCTAAAGCTTCAGTCGCTGCGATCGGCAGGGGCGATGATAGCGCTCATGGAGCTTCTCATTGGACCCTGCGCCAAGCAGGAAGGTCTGCCCGCACTCACCCGTGATCTTGAGCACTTTGGACGGATTCCAAGGCTCATGAGGTCTCAGACCGACTCAGGCGAGGGCATTGACCGGGAAGGGGCGCTGGCCTGGGTCCAGGCGAAGAATACAAACAATTATCTCGGTCATTCCGACTTGAGCCTGCCGGACATCAAGGAGTTGCAGAGCATCGTCGACTACGGCCGTTCGCCGGCGACGACCAATTCGGCGGCCATTGATCCGGCCTTCGCTTCGACCTCGATCGCGAACGAAGGCGTGACTGACAGACTATGGATGCTACTGGTCATCGACGACGCAGCTCGGCTTCGGCCCCGATGCGGGAAGCGAGGCCGCATATATCAGCTTCGGCCGTGCCATGGGCAAGATGGGCGGTATCTGGATGGACGTGCACGGAGCCGGCTGCCAGCGGAGCGACCCCAGGGTGACGCTATACGCATCGACAATTTCGTACGGTTGGTCAGCGATGCGCAGAAGGGATACGATGTTGCCATGCCTCAGTGCCAGACTCAGCATTCCTAGACCCGAAATCAGACTGAAGAATATTTAGTCGACATTTATCATATTTTTACGTTTTATGTTGACTTAACGGTATGATGGATATACATTCGACCCGTGAAGCGAAAGTTACTCCAAGCTCTCCTTTCGTGGAAGGCTTCGCCCACTCGGATGCCCCTTGTCCTTCTTGGGGCCCGCCAGGTGGGTAAGTCCTGGCTTCTCGCTTCCTTTGCCGAGGCAGCCTTCGACAACCATATCCTGATCAATCTGGAAATGGACCTCGCGGTAGCCGATGTGTTTTCCGGGGATATCCACCCGGCCAGAATTCTGTCATTCCTCGAGACCTACAGCAGCCAGAAGATCACGGCAGGCAAGACCCTCATCATACTTGACGAGATACAGGCTTGCGAGCGCGCGCTTACCGCGCTCAAATACTTTCGCGAACAAGCGCCCGAGTATCACATCGCCGCCGCTGGCAGCCTCCTTGGCGTCTCAATCAATCATGATAAATTTTCCTTTCCCGTCGGCAACGTTGACATGCTGACCCTTCACCCCATGGATTTCGAGGAATTCCTCTGGGCACGAAACCTGGCTGACCTCGCCGACGCGATCAGGGAACGATCCGTCTCGATGGAGGCCATGCCAGCCGCCCTTCACGATCGCGCGCTGGAAGCCTATCGACATTACCTCGTCTGCGGCGGCATGCCAGCGGCAATCCGCCACCTGGCCGAAAGAGGCAGTTTGGCCGGTATTGCGACAATCCAGCAGCAGATTCTCGACGGCTACCTCGCCGACATGGCCAAGTACGCCGCGCCGTCCGACAGCGTGCGAATCCGTGCGGCCTTCAACTCGTTACCCAGCCAACTGGCCAAGGACAACAGGAAGTTCCAATACAAGGTAGTCCAGAAGGGAGGCACGGCTGCCCTATTCGGGATCGCCATCGAGTGGCTCGCGAGCGCAGGCACCGTGCTTCACTGCAAAAAGACCGAGCAAGGCAGCTCACCCTTGGCTGTCCATGTCGACAACGCCAGCTTCAAGCTCTACATGGGAGATACCGGACTCCTTTGCGCAAAGAGCGGCCTTGCAGCCCAGACTGTCCTGTCCTCCATGGCTATCGACTCGACTTTTATGGGCGCGCTGGCCGAGAACTACGTGGCACAATGCCTCGCTGCCAACGGCCACCGTCTCCACTACTGGGAATCGGGAGGCATTGCCGAAATTGATTTCCTGATCCAGTCGGGTTCCGAGATCATCCCAGTCGAAGTGAAAGCCGGCTTGAACACGCGATCTCGAAGCCTGAACCAGTTCGTGCAACGCTATCATCCGCCGTTCAGCATCAGGCTTTCCATGAAAAACTTCGGCTTCGAGAATGGCATCAAGTCGATGCCCCTTTACGCGGCTTTCTGCATCACGGTTGCATAGGGATTGGCGGGGGAGCTGTCCATCCGTCCTCTTCCGGAATGGGCACGAGGTCCATAGCGCCTTCGGGGGCAGACCATTGGCGAGATGTGGAGAGTGACCTGGGTCATAAAGTTCATACCCAAGGAAAAGAAGGCCCCGTCGTCATCCTCATCCACGAGTTCTTCGGCATGGGTGGCAGCGTCTCGGGGAAGGCTTTGCCCCCCTGTCTCTCTTGAGTAACTTGAGGTACCGGAACCGACCTGATCAGGGTCGGTCGGCCAAGGGAGTCCGCCATGTTCGACTGGTTCTTCAGCCTGCCCCACTGGATCCAAGCGCTCCTCGCCACTACCTTCACGTGGGGTGTGACCGCGTTGGGCGCAGCCATGGTCTTCTTTTTCAAGAACATCGACCGCAGGGTCCTCGATGGCATGCTCGGCTTCGCGGGCGGCATCATGATCGCCGCGAGTTTCTGGTCCCTCCTCGCCCCCTCGATCGAGATGTCGAAGGGCATGGGTCTCCCACCCTGGCTGCCGCCCCTCGTCGGCTTCCTGGCCGGAGGGCTCTTCCTCAAGCTCGTCGACAAGATCCTGCCCCACGTGCACATCGAGGCCCCGGTCGAGAGCGCGGAAGGCCTGAAGACGACGTGGAAGCGCAGCATCCTCCTCGTCCTGGCCATCACCCTCCACAACATCCCCGAGGGACTCGCCGTGGGTGTCGCCTTCGGCGCCCTCGCCGCCGACATCCCCTCAGCCACCCAGGCCGGAGCCCTGGCACTGGCACTCGGCATCGGCCTCCAGAACTTCCCCGAAGGGGCCGCAGTCTCGATACCCCTCCGCCGGGAAGGCATGTCAAGACCGAAGAGCTTTTTCTACGGCCAGGCCTCCGGCCTCGTCGAACCCATCGCGGGCGTCGCCGGCGCACTCTTGGTGGTGACCATGCTGCCGATACTGCCCTACGCTCTGTCCTTCGCAGCCGGGGCGATGATTTACGTAGTGATCGAGGAGGTCATTCCCGAGTCCCAGGGTTCGGGAAACTCCGACATCGGCACCCTCGGAGCCTTGGGAGGCTTCGCGCTGATGATGCTGCTGGACGTGGCTCTGGGTTAGCCATGCTAAGGCGACCATCCCGATAGACAGGGGCAAACCGAGGCATCGCCGGGAACTTTCTCGATTCCTGACTCAGGGTGGAGATTTCCGCTTCTGCCTCCTCATTGGTAAAGGTATAGTGGAGCCTGAGGCGGCCCATGCGTCTCCAGGCCCGATTCCGAAAGGAGCCCTCGTGAAATCCCTTGGCATAGCGCTCATCATCGCCCGCATAAGCGGTCTTCTCGCCTTGGCTGCAGGTACCGCCCTCGCCACCGGCCTTGTCGCCATACCTGTGCCTCTCCATATGTCCCTGGGGACCCTGCTTGCCCTCTCGCTGCTACTCCTCGCGGGGAAGGCGAGGAAGGCCGGCGAGCCCCTCCTCCTCGTCATCGTGGCTGCGACCTGGGCTATAGCCCTGCCGGTCTGGGGAAGCGTCCAGACTCAGGTATTCCTGGCCCTGCCGTGGCTCAGCCGGGTTATCCATGTGATCTGCGGACTCGGCGCCGTCGGCCTTGCGGAGATCCTCGGCATGCGCCTCGCGAAGAAGGCCAAGGCCGGCTGACTCCCTGGCACCGTCGGCCTAGGACGTCCTTGGCTGCCGCTTAGCGGTGATGGAGCCTAAGTCCTTCCCGGCAATGCCGGGAGAGGCGCTCACTACGCCTTGGAAGACTTGCTCGAACGGGCGACCTACTTCGAGCAACGTACCGGTGGCGGCTCGGGCTTTCGCCATGATTTCTGCATTATACATTTTGACCTTTTCCCCTTGAAGCGTTGTGCTCATCCCAACACGATGGCGGACGAAATCGAGTTCGAGGATTTCTCGGAAGAGGTCTACATCCGGCTCAGGAACCTGATTCTCTAAGGGGAAATCCAGCCGGGAGAGAAACTCAGACAGGAAGAGCTATCCACCAGGCTCAAGGTTTCCCGAACTCCGATCGTGAACGCTATCACGAGGCTCTCTACGGAGGTCCTGGTCGAGATCTTCCCGCGACGAGGCGCGATGGTACGTCGCCTGTCCAATCGCGAGATTCTGGACCTCCACGACATCGTCGAGAACCACCATCTGGGAGACGAAGATGTCCGGAGTGAACTTCGCCGACGGCCGCATCAAGGGCTAGGGATTGGGCGGAAGCCCTGTCAAAGGCTGTCAGCGAATCGCCTCTCCGCTCAGGGGACGGTCGTCTCTCCTCGCTCGAGGGAAACTTCTCCGCGCAGGTGGATGGGATTCTTGGCGGCCTTGGCGTGGAGGCGCTGATTGAGGAGCTCCACGATCACGGAGAAGGCCATGGCGAAGTAGATGTAGCCCTTCGAGATGTGCTGCTCGAGGCCCTCGGCCACGAGGGAGACTCCGATTAAAATGAGGAAGGAAAGAGCCAGGATCTTGACGGTGGGATGGCGATTGACGAAGTCGCTGATCGTCCCGGAGGCGAACATCATGAAGACGACGGCGATCATCACCGCGGCGATCATGACGCCGACGTTGTTGGCCATGCCTACCGCCGTGATGACGGAGTCGAGGGAGAACACGATGTCGAGAAGCCCTATCTGAAAGATTACGCCCCAGAACTTGCCCTTGGATCTGACCTCATGTTCCTCCTCGATGCCTTCGAGCTTCTCGTGGATCTCGAAGGTGCTCTTCGCGATCAGGAAGAGACCACCGATGATGAGGATCAGGTCGCGGCCAGAGATTTCCTGAATGAAGGTGAAGAGAGGCTGCGTAAGGCGCATGATGGCGGTGAGTGACAGAAGGAGAAGGACGCGCGTGACCATGGCGAAGCCCAGGCCGTAGAAGCGCCCCTTGGCCTGCTGATCCTTGGGCAGCTTGCCTGCCAGGATCGAGATGAAAATGATGTTATCGATGCCGAGGACGATCTCGAGGGCAGTGAGGGTTAGAAGCGCGATCCAGATCTGGGGGTCGACCAACCAATCCATGTAACACTCCATGTGTGCAAAATATTCAAGAGGAAAAAGATACTGCCTTTCCATTCATGCAGATAGAGCAATCTGTGTGTGAATGACGATTTCCTGCAACCATTTAGACATATTCGCGCTCAGTGTCACGGATAGGAAAAGTTATAGCCCCACGGCTGCCCTGCAACTTCGTCCGAGCCGTATAGACACCCTTCGGAGCCTGATTCGCCGCTCAGGCGCCGCCCAGCCACTCCGGCGCGCGAAATGGTAAATCCCCATTGTAAGCCGCCTCGCCCGACACCATAGTTCATCAAATGTCACGTTATTTCATATCAAGACATTTCATATCCAGAAGGCCCGCCCCTTTCGGCGGAGCACCCGTACCAAAAGGAGACGAAAACCATGAAGCTGTTCTGGCTTAGCGCATTTTGGGCCGCAGTGCTCTGCCTTCCGCTGGCAGCTCAGGCGGAATTTTCCTTTGCTCGCACAATCAATACGCCCTACCCAGGGCATAATGGGGTCGCGGGGGGAAGCTTGGCCATCGGCGATTTTAATGGCGATGGACTCAAGGATATCCTCGTTTCGGGGCTTTCGGGCACCGCACCAGCCACCCTCCTCTACCTGCAAAAAAAGAGCGGGGGCTTCGAGGCCGCCCAAAAGCCAGCAGACCACGGCATACCGGCGATGGATCGGGGTGTCGTCTTAAGGCTAGGCGACATGGATGGCGATGGCGACCTCGATGTCGTGGCTTTTGGCCGCACCGGGGTGGCGGCCGATACCGCCCTCTTCAAGGTGTGGAAGAATGAGGGGGGCAAATTCTCTCCGCTCTATGACCTAGGGGTGGAACTTCCCTTGGAGGACTTTGCCGACGTACCTGGAGCCTGGGGCGCCACGGCCAAGGGGGACAACAAGACCGACGCGGCGACCAAGGGGCTGTTTAATTCCCAAGGCTGGTCCAAAGGGGTTCTCGAACTGGCCGACTTCAATGGTGACGGAAAGCTTGACATCGCCTTTGCCGGGTCCAAGGGCATCGAATCGGGTACCGACGCCTCTGGCCAGATGATCCAGCGGGATTGGGAGACCTCGGGAGTCTTCCTGAACCAGGGAAACGGCGCATTCACCTACCTTCAAAAGCTGGGCTTTCCTAAGGCGGGATTCCCTTTAGATCCGGAAAAAGAACCGGAGCGGAGCGCCTCGGGTCTGCCCAAGGTACAGCGCGGCTCCAGCGTCTCGGGCGACTTTAACCGTGACGGCAAAATGGACATCGTGATGTGGGGCCAGGCTAACACCGGTTCAAAGGCCAATCCGGGCATTCCCGAAACCCAGCGCAACGGACAGCCCCTCGTCGAGCTTTGCCTCGGGAATGGCGACGGAAGCTTTCGGGCGCTCAAGGAAACAGGACTCCGGGCCCTGATCGACTGCTCGGCGACCGCCATCGACCTAAACGGCGACGGCAACCTGGATCTCGGCGTACTCGGAAGCACGGGGGCCCCCAAGGACCCCGCTGGCGGCAGATTTATCCGCATCTACCTCGGCAAGGGCGATGGGACCTTTACGGAAGACAGCGGCCAGATCTACGACCGCGTTCCCAACTCGCCCGACTGCATCGTGCCCGCCTTCAACGGCGACCTGGCCTTTGGGGACCTCGACGGTGACGGGGCCCTCGACCTCGTTGTAGGCGGCAATACCAACGACAAGTCCCTCTATGTTTACAAAAACGTCAATGGAAAATACCGCATAGTCGATCTGGACAAACTAAAGCAAGGGCTGGGTTCCAACAATATCCAGGGTTTGGGCGAGTCCGACGCGGTGATCGACGCACGGCTCGCCATTCTCGACCTCGATGGCGACGGCGACCAGGACCTCGTTGTCAACGGCGTCGGCGGCTCGATGCAGCTCCTGGTCTTCTCGAACAAGCTCAAATAGCCCCGGATCGCCCTTCGAAGCCCGATTCGCCGCTCCCCGCTTCCTCAGCCGAGACCTTTAAGGAGCAGGGTCTTGGCCATCTCCGCCACGTCCTTTGGGGGGCAGGGATCGGGCTGATCGAGCCACCAGAGTGCGCAGCTGCGCAGCGTGGTGGACATGAAACGCGCCACTAGGGAGCGTGGCAGGCCGGTCGAGCCCGAGGCCCTCGCGAGGATGGTGGGGAAGAGGGGCAGGTTGGCCGCGAGGTTTTCGGCGAAGCGTCCCTCGAAGCGGGGATACTCCTCGAAGCCGAGCATGGCCTTCCAGGTCCTGCGGTCGGATCCGATGACCTCGAAAAAGGCGACCAGCCTTGATGCCGGTTCTGCTGCCTCCCGGAAGGACAGGGCAAGCTCATCGAAGATCCTCCGCTGGGTGGCCAGGACGAGCTCGTCCTTGTCCTTGAAATGAAGATAGAAGGTCGTGCGGTCGACACCGAGCCGGTCGGTGATGTCCTTGATCGTGACGGAGGAAAAACCCTTTTCGAGCGTGAGCCCGATGAGGGCCTCCGACAGTTCCCGCTGGGTATCGAGGCCGCGTTCGGTGAGTTTGGTCAGTCTCGCCATGGTGGCTCAGGCCGCGCGCCGAGGCTTGAGTGCGAGCAGTAAAGCTCCCCAGACGGCGAAGGCGGAGAAAGCGGCAATTATCAAGAAATCAGCCATGCTCATCCTGTCCTCCAGGTGCCGGCCACAGGGATCGCGCCAGGCATTTCTCGATTCGTCATTCCCGCGCGTGGCCGGCCTATTGTTGTCAATGCTTTCATTATTGGCCCGAATCAATCCGCCGGATACACGGAGTCCGCGAAAACGTACTGGTGGTAACCCTGCCCGAGGCAGTCGCCGACGATGTTGTAGTAACCACCCTGCGAGGGCGTGATGACGAGGGGCTCCGCGAGATCGACCTTTTCGAGGCTCCAGAGCGCGGGCAGGACGACGTCGAGTGTCGGCGTGCCGGTCTCGGTCGCGTGCATGACGTAGTAATTGCCATGACCGTCCGTGAGCCTGCAGATAGGCCCATCCCAGCGCATCACCTGGGGCTTCCTGATGGTCTTGATGACGAGGTGGCCGGGCGCGGGCTTCATCCAGTCGGTCTTCTCGCCGGCGGGCACGAGGTCCACGGCCACCGGCTGCGCGAGCTCGAGCCAGGTATGGCCTGAGACTTCGCGGAATGTGTAGCGGGCGTCTCCGGTGGCGTCGGCTGGGGCGTTGGGTGAGCGCATGAAGAAGGTCTGGCTGAACAAGAGATTCCGCTCCATGTTCTTGGTCCAGGGGAGGGGCGGATTGTACTTCACCCACTCCTCGTCCGATATCGGGTTGGAACCTCCGGATACGACGACGACGATTTCCTTGGCATTGATGAGTTCGTGGGCCACCGCGCGATGGCCCCATTCGAGGTCGGCGGGAAGGGGCTCGGCCTTCGTCTCGAAGCTGATTCCTGCCTGGGCCGCGGTGGGTATCGAGACGGTGAGGCAGGAACTGAGGCAAAGGGCGGCCGCTACGGCGACCACGCTGAATAGTGCCTTGAAAATGCTCATTGGTTGCTCCCTTGCGGAAGGGGATTTTCCGCGATGAACTTGATCACAATTGCTGCCATATCGGGGCCGAGGTCGTCCTGGATGAAATGCCCCGCGTCGAAGCGGGCGTGTGGTTGGCCTTTCGCTCCAGGCACCTGGGCGATGAGGCGGTCTTGGTTCTCCTTCTTGCCGAGGAGGTTGTCACGTTCCCCTCCAATGGTGAGGAAGGGCTTGGTGAAGCGCCCCAGCGAAGCCCAGGCCGACGCGTTGTTGTCATCCACGGCCACGATCATCGAGGGAAAGGTGCGGGGTGCGGCCTTGTAGATGTAAGACGGGAAAGGCGCGTCGTAGGCGGCAGCCTCCTCGTCCGAGAGCCCGCGGATGGACTGCTTCATCACCTCCGAAGGCATGAATGTGGGGGAGGTGAGGCAGAATTGGATCCAGGCGTTGAACATCGGCACCTGGCCCCGTAGCATGGCCGGGCCGACGGCCTTGGCAAGGCTCGTGGCCTTCGGATCGACCGCCACGCTCGCGGGCAGCCGGTAGGGGTTCGTCCCCTTCTTCATCACCGGAATGGTCGTGTTGGCCGCGATGACGCGCGCAAAGAGTTCCGGCTCGTCGCCGACGATCCTGAGCCCGATGAGGCCTCCCCAGTCCTGGCAGAAAAGGGTGATGTCGTGGAGGCCGAGTCCGTGGATGAATTCCTTGACCCAGGCTACCTGTTGCTCATAGGTATGAATGCTTCCATCGACAGGCTTGTCTGACCTGCCGAAGCCCATGAGGTCGAGGGCAATGCAGCGATAGCCCGCTGCCGTGATCGGCGGAATCATCTTTCGGTAGAGATAGGACCAGTCGGGCTGGCCGTGGAGCATGAGGACAACCGGAGCGTCCGCAGGTCCTTCGTCCTCGTAGGCGAGCCGAAGGCCGTCGACCTCGAGGTAGTGGGCCTCATTGGGAAAGTCCTTGAGGTTCTTGAACCGCTCCTCGGGCGTGCGGACGAACTCGACGCCCGCGACCGTGCGCAAAATGGGTACCGAGGGGTCGACGAGGCCCGTCGGTGCCGCAGGCCTGGGATTGACCTCGCCGAGGGAACGGGCGCTATTCCCGGTCGTCGCACAGGCGAGAAGAAGCATCGAGGTGGCGAGGACAAGTCCAAGCCGCGCGAGCGATGAATGTCGTTCCATGTTGCCTCCATCAAGCGTATCGAGGGCATTAGTGGCGGGCACCCTCTTCATTTCGCGTCCCCTGCCCGGACGTGGATCCTGCTTATCAGGCCGTGGCTGCCTGCCTCGCTCGAAATCAAGAACACATCGCTGTCCATGCCGGGGAATATAGTCCCAATTGTAGGCAACCGGGACGAAAGGGCCACGCTGGCGAGTTCCTCGCCGGTTGAGAGCCTGAGCACGACGAGATGGTCATGCCCATCCTTCCAGTCGTCGATGTAGAGTAGATCGCGGTCGGGCACGAGGGAGGGAGAGGCGCTCGCCCGATAGCCGGAGCGCTCCCAGACAGCCTCGAGAGATCCGTCGGATCCGACCCGGTGGGCCGAGACCAGGGCATTGACCGGATCATAATAGATAAGAAGTTGGGTACTGTAAGGATCGCCGGCGATCATGAAGAAGTTGTAGCCCGGAAGACTCTTCGAGAAGGCGCTTTTGCCCTCGAGGCGCCCGGGATCGCCGGTCTCTTCGACCTGCTGGACGTAGAGCCTGATCGGCGTCGTGGCCCCCACGGCGGTGTTGTCCGCGAATGCGATTTGACCGATGCCCCCGAACAGAAGAGGCGAGCTCGCCTGGGAACTGCCATCGCCCGTCGCCCTATATGCCCGCGTCCAGCCATCATCGATCCGGAATCCGCCACCATCCACCACGTAGCGCAATGATTCGAGGGCGTTCACGTGGTAGAGCCACATCGCTCCTTCGGGGCGAGGCCCGAGCATGAGGCGTGCGGAAGAGACGGCGGCAGACTGCCTGACCTTGATGGCCAGGCTGTCGGGGTCGACGAGGAGGAGCCAGCCGGGGACCCTGGCGCTGTCCCGCAGGTCAAAACCCTTGAGGACGAGTTCTCCCGTGGGCAGGACCTGCAGGCCGTTGTAAGTGGTCCAGAACCCGTCCCCATCCACCAGGGGCAAGGTGATACTCTTCACAATTGTCAGGGCTTCCGCGTCGATCTTGTAGAGGACCGAACTAGCCACCGCGTATACGAAGCCGTTCCTGTGCATGAGGAGTCCGCCGGTGTAGTTGACGGTAGAACCCAGAGCAAGCGGAAGGACGGTTTTCGACATGTCCGAAGGCCGCAGCTTCGCCACATAGGGCCGCGACCCGGAGAGGAGATCGCCAGCCATCGCGAAAAAGGCCGCCGCGCCAGAGACCGGCTTGCCTGTCCTCATCGATTCGGTGAAGGTCGAGAGGGTAAAGGGACTACCACCAATTACGAAGACCTCGTCCCTGGCACGCGTGTAGCCCCAGACCGGCAAGTCGAGCGAGGCCTGCGTAACCGTGAGCGTCGTGGGGTCGAAACCTGCCGGCAGGCCCGCGCCTTGAGACGCATGCGAACGCCATAGATCCGCATGTTCGCTCGGCCAGGCGGTGTCGTAGTAGCCTGCCTTCGCGGCGGCCGCATCGAGCCCCTGACCCGCGAGGGCCTGCGGGATGAGAAGGCAAAGGAGAACGAAAATTCCGGCAAGCCTCATGATTCAATGCCCTTCTGAGTGGTAGTGCGCATGCCTTTCTACTTCTACTTGTTGGCGGCCAGGAATCGGTTGATCCCCTCCGCCACCTGCTTCGGTTGGTCGAGATTGTCGAAATGGTTCGCGTCGGTGATCCACTCGAGCTTGACACCAGGGAACTTCGATGCGTCGGCGAAGTTCTCCCTGGGCTGGGAGGCGTCGGAATCGGCCTGGAGCTGGAGGACGGGAAATTCGAAGGTATTGTTCGCTATTTTCGAAACGGCGGCCTCGAGGTCCCAGTTCTCATACTTGAAATAATTGGCGATAGCCTCGGCCACTCCCGGCCGCGAAAATTCGTAGACAAAGTAGTCGCGGTCGGCCTTCTCGAGCTTGGTCTTCATGCGGGTCGGGTAGACGCGGTCGATGACCATCTCGGCGTCGCGGAGGAACTCGATGGCCTTGGGAGTGTCCTGGAAGGCCTTCCACTGGGGCTTCAGCTCATAGAGCCTTTCGAGGCTCTGACCCGGCGTGTAGACGAGGTCGGCTTCCATGCGGACATAGCCGAGAAAGCGTTCGGGGTGGCCCGCGACCATGACGCTCGAGATGAGGGTGCCCCAGTCGTGGCCGACGATGTAGGCCTTCTGGACGCCGAGGGCGTCGAGGAGGGCCAGGGTCTGGTCGCCGACGTGGTGCCAGTTGTAGTCCATGTCCGCCGAGGTCGAGCGGCCGTAGCCCTTCATGTCGGGCACAATGTAGTGGTAGGCGGGGTCGAGAAGGGGGAGGACCTTGCTCCAGGAGTACCAGCTCTCGGGGAGGCCGTGGAGCATGAGGACAACCGGACCCTTCAGATCACCGGCCTCGACATAATGCCAGCGTACGCCGCCGGCTTCGAGGTACCGATGCGTGTACTTCGCGTCGACCGCGTCGTGGGCAGCCTGGTTCTTCGCTCGGAAAGAGGCGTTCCTGTCAGTCTGGGCCTGGGGGCCCGTCGCGCAGCCCCCAAGGGAGGTCGCTGCCATGCCTGCAAGGACAACTCCTAAAAGTGCGAAGGATCTGCCGGGTCGGGAAGTCGTCATTGGTTCTCTGCTCCTTGGAAGGGCGCTGCTCTGCATTCCGCCTCTGAATATCTACACAGTGTAGATATACTAAGGGGTCAAGACTATGTCAACACCATGTTGACAAGTTTCCCTTCCCCAGTGATCCGGGGGGAATCTGGCACCCATTCCAGGGCTTAGGGTAGAGAGTTGGTAAAAGCCCTCGATGCGTGATACGCCTCAGCGCCATATAGCAGCTTCGACGTCATTCAGCCTCCCACGGTGTCCACGGATTGCAGAAAAAAGTGCGCCCTTAGCGGCGTGGACGAACAAGACGTGCTTCCTCGGTACTGTCATCCTTGAGGAGACGACATGAACCTGAGAACCACTGCATGGCGGCGCCTGCACCGACTGCTGGAGGCCGCGCCATTAGTCGTTACGCTGTTGCTCGCCGGCTGCACAACCTCGATTGATGTCTACCTGGTTGGGCGGGAAGCCTCCAGCCCAGGCTCCTACCCGATTGTGGGCACGGGACAGCAGAGCTTCTGGGGCACGGACGGCAGGGAAATGACTGCTCCTGCCAAGGATGAGGTACTCTACGGCCAAGATGCCCAGCGTCCCGGCACGACGCCAAGCTACCGTGACAATGGCGACGGGACGGTCAGCGACCTCGTGACCGGACAGATGTGGACAAAAAGCCTCGACCTGAATGGGGACGGCACGATAAACGCCGCCGACAAGCGCAGCTTGGTCAAGGCAGCAAAGGGCTCCTCGGCTATCACCGTCGAGGGCTACAGTGACTGGAGGTTACCGACCATCAAGGAGCTCTACTTGCTCATCGACTTCAGCGGCACCGATGTGCGTACCGGCGCCCCCGACGCCCGCGGGAGCATCCGCTTCATCGATACCGGCTACTTCGATTTTGGCTACGGCGATATCGGCTCGGGCGACCGCATCATCGACGCCCGGTGCACCACCTCGACCCTGTACGTGGACAAGACCTTCCTCGTTTTCGAGACCATGTTCGGAGTGAACTTCGCCGACGGTCGCATCAAGGGCTATCCACTTTGCGTCAGCATGCAAGGCCTCGGAGAGAGCGACTTCTACGTCTACTATGTCCGGGGAAACCTCGCCTATGGCGTCAATGATTTCAAGGACAATGGCGACGGCACGATAACCGACAATGCGACAGGGCTCAAGTGGTCCAAGGCCGACTCAGGCGAGGGCATGGACTGGGAAGAGGCCCTGGCCTGGGTCCAGGCGAAAAATGCCGGCAATTACCTTGGTCACTCCGACTGGCGCCTCCCGGACATCAAGGAGCTGCAGAGCATCGTCGACTACAGCCGCTCGCCCGCGACGACCAATTCATCGGCCAGCGGACCGATCCCAAGGTGGGAAATACCGGCGACTACCCCGATGGCAAGGGACCCCAGGGTGACGCAATCAGGATCGACAATTTCGTGCTCCTCGTGCGGGACGCGGAGTAGGGACCAACACGCAGCGCTGGTCCTTGGGAAGCGGCCAGCGGATTTCGGAGAAACATGGGTTAGACACTTCGTCGTTCAAGCACTGGCTCTAGTGCCGCGACCGGGTGGAGAAAAAGCAGGTCTGGCTGGGCTTCCATATCCAGCAGATGACTGTCGCCGGAGACAAGCCACGCTGCCTTAGCCGCCATCGCCGCACGGATGAGCTTGTCGTCGTCAGGGTCTGGGCACAGGCGGAGTCCGGTGATCTCTTTTGGTATCTCCACCCAATATGCGATGGCATTCAGGTCACGGAGGAGCCATGCCGTAGTTCCGTTTTCCGTAAGCGTTCCACTGATCAGGACCTTGGTATCCAGTACGATGCGGCTGGCCATGACCGCTATGCAAAGGGATAGACTGGAAAGCCGAACGGGACTCTTGAGGGCCCTGGCCCATCCTTCGCGCCTCCTCATCATCGAGCTGCTCGAATAGGGACCTCGCACTGTCGCTGACCTGGCTGCCGCAGTGGGCGCCGACAAGACGACCGTATCCAAGCACCTGACTTTCCATAAGAAGGCCGGTCTCGTCCGCGACAAAAAGCGCGGGACCTGGAGCGACTACGAGCTTGTATGCGGTTGTGTGAGCCATTTCATCAATTGCCTCGAGTCGGGAATCGATGCCAAGGTCACAGCCGATGACTGTATGAATGTCTCTGCGCGAAGCTGAGGCCGCCCCTGCACTGTCAGGGTAGGGGTCAAGTCCGAATCGCTACTATCGCCAACTAGGCTAAATGCCTTCAAATGGCTTCGGCATTCCACGACATGAGCACGATCCTTTTTGCATGCGCTGCCAGCTCCTTCAAATACCGTACTTCCTCTGCTTGCCGCGACCTGAGCAGCGGGTCGATGAGGGCGAGCGGCGTGAGGCTTTGGTTCACGACCCAGGCGATGGGCAGGATATCGGCACGGGCGAGGTCCCTCTCGAGCTGCATCGCCTCGTGGATTGGCGTCGCCTCGGGGAGGGTGACGAGAAGGATGTGCGTGTAGGATGGATCACGGAGACGCGGGGTTAGCTGCTTGACCGCTTCAGGACTCCCGCTCGGCTTCCGAAGCACCTCCCGATGGTAGGATTCGGCCGCGTCGAGGAGGAGGAGAGTGTGACCCGTAGGCGCGGTATCGATCACGACGAAGCGATCCTCGCCCTCCGCGACCGTGTTAGCGAAGGCGCGGAAGACGGCGATTTCTTCGGTGCAGGGGCTCCGAAGATCTTCCTTAAGCAACGCGAGGCCCTGCTCATCAAGTCCTGCTCCGGCGTTGGCGAGGACTTCTTCAGCATACCGACGGGTTTCCAGCTCTGGATCGATCCTTGCCACTTCCAGCGATGGCGGACGATCGCAAGACGCCGCCTCGAACGCGGACGTGTTCGCGCGGGCGGCGGGATCGGTTGTGGTCAGGGTGGTCGCATAGCCTCGCCTGGCGAGTTCCATCGCTATCTTCGCAGCTACCGTGGTTTTCCCCACACCCCCCTTGCCCATGGTCATGATTACGCCCTTCCCTTGTTTTGCGATCTCATCAACGAGGGAATCCAGGGTCTCGCCTTGGAAGTGGACCTTGGTTGACTTTGCCTGTGGAGCTGCCTCGGCCTTTGGCTGGCCAAACTTGCGCAAGGCCTCGATGCCTACAAGTCCGAAGGGAAGTAGGGGAACATGAATCCGGAGAATCGCATCGAGACCGGCCGGGAGATTCCGGAGCGCCAGGGATCCCCTCGCCTCCATGGCACGGGCGATGGGATCATCTGGATCACCTGCCATGAATACACCATTGATGATCAGACGCAAGTTGTCGACCCCGAGTCTGGAGAGTTCGTTGCGGGTGCGTTCGGCCTCCGCGAGGGAGGCCCTATCCGGACGCGCCACGAGCACGAGGGTCGTCGCGGTCGCATCCCGAAGCGCTGCGTTGGAAGCGGCATAGAGCAGCTTCTGCGCAGCGAGACCGGCAAGGGGACCGAGGCAGGATGTGCCCCCGACACTCGTCTCGATGAAGCCCGACCACGCGGCAGGGAGCTCGAGGAGGCGAAGCGTATGCCCTGTCGGAGCGGTGTCAAAAATGACATGGTTGAAGTCAGCCGTGAAGGTCTCGTCACCCAGGAGCTTCGAAAACTCATCGAAGGCAGCAATCTCCATGGTGCAGGCGCCAGAAAGCTGTTCTACCATGCTTGTGACAGCGGCTGCCGGCAGGAGGCCGCGGTAGGGGCCGACTACCCGCTCGCGATAGGCATGTGCGGCCTCCTCTGGGTCTATGTTGAGCGCAAACAGGAGGGGTACCGCAGGAACCGGCCTCGGTTTCGCGCTCAAGACCACGCCGAGCATCTCGTCGAGATTCGAGGCGGGATCGGTGCTGACGAGAAGTACCCGTTTGCCAGCATCAGCCAGGCTGATGGCCATGGAACAGGCCGCGGAGGTTTTGCCAACACCACCCTTGCCGGTAAAGAAGAGAACGCGGGTGGGTTTATCGATGAGGACAGACATCGAGGACTCCTTGTCAGCAATTCGCTTTCAGCAATTCGCTTTCAGCAACAGCCGCCATTCTTGCTCGGCGCGCTTCCACTGCAACAGGCTTCCGAAGTCGCTGGCGTGCTTTCCTGATCAGAGCCCTTCGCAGCTAGAAGCCGTTCGGCGAGCGAGAGAATGGAGGCGGACGGAGTCTCCTTGACCGCCTTCGCGGTATTCACCGCGCAAAGCATGTCCTCGTCGGAAACACCGAGTTTCCGGGCCTTGTCGAAGTGGTACTTGAAACAAGGTTCACAATTGGAGGCGATGGCCGCGCCGATGGCGACAAGCTCGGCCACGGCGTCGGAGTAGATTCCCGGCTCGGGAGGCGCGAGTCCCACCCATCCGGCGAGTTCCGCACGGGAGGGATAGCGGCCCTTGCTCATGACCTTGCCGTCCACCTTGACGAGGGGAAGGGACCCATCGACCGAGTCTTCCAGCGCCGCCTTCACGTCGGCGTCGGCGACGAAGTCGGCAGGCTGTTGTGACAGGTTGAACCGCAGCACGGTCACGCCCTGGTGCTTGACCCAATCGAGGTCAGCCGCGAAACGGATCAGCTTCGGATCAACCGAGGGTCCACAGACCCCCGTCGAGCAACACATGGCGGGGTCGAAGACCTGGATAGTAGACATCATTGTGCCTCCTGGCATTGGCTTGTCGCCGCGTATTGCGGCGGACAGGGAAGTCCCTCGACGAGGGATTTGAAGCGGGACAAGGCGGAACTGTCGATGCAATAGCAGACACGGGGTCCGGAAACCTCGCCGAGGATGAGCCCTGACGCCTTTAGAATCCGGAGATGCTCCGAGACGGTGGATTGGGCCAGAGGCAACTCGCTCACGATGTCTCCGCACACGCAGGCGCTGCGACGGGCGAGGATGCGGAGTATCTCGATCCTGATCGGGTGGGCGAGGGCCTTGGCGAAGACCGCCAAGGCTTCGTCGTTTTGTTCTTGATACGCCGGGACGTCGATGTCCATGCGATCGCTGCCACAACTCATGCAAGGCTTATCGTTCATCGACGATAGACTATTCGTTTTGGGGCTCAACGTCAAGGGCTGTCATGCCCTTCTTGCCCGTGGCGCACATGCCCCCTCCAGCCGAGGGCGAGGCTGTGCGAGAGGGGATAGGGATCGCGTCCGTACCAAGGCTATTGATTCCCGACTCCGACGTGGCGCCGAGGCGGCAGGCAGAACTCGCCAATTGGCTGACTTCCACGCCCTGCGCGCCCGCCTGGAGGGGGGACGGAATATTTTATTATTGATATAGGATGAGGACCTCGGACCCGGCCGCCCTGACCGGAACCGGAGTCGGAGCGGGGCTTCAGCTTCCCTGCCGCGTCCTCACTTGGGGCCACCAAGGGCTCTTTCCACCGCTGCGGCCACGGCGGCCGATCCAGGTTCCTCCTTGCTGTCGAAACGGGCCAGGGTGGCGCCGTCCCGCCCGACAAGGAATTTGTTGAAGTTCCAACTTATGGCGCCGCCAAAGGCTCCATTGGCCTTTTTCGAGGTGAGGTATCCATAAAGGGGGTGGATGCCCGCGCCCTTCACGACAGCCTTCGAGAACATGGGGAAGCTCACGCCGTAGGTGAGGGTGCAGAATTGCTTGATGTCGGCATTGGTGCCCGGTTCCTGCCCGAGGAAGTCGTTGGAAGGAATCCCCAGGATGACGAGGCCACGGTCCTTGTAGCGGGCATAGAGGGCCTCGAGGCCCTCGTACTGGTAGGTGTACCCGCATCTGCTTGCAACATTGACGATCAGGAGGACCTTCCCCTTGAAGGAGGACAGGGAGGTCGGATTTCCGTCGATGTCGGCGAGGGTGAAGGCATAGATGCCCGTGCCCCCCGCCTGGGAGGGGGCGACCTGGGCCCCGGCTTCCGTTGCGATCAAGGACAGGGTAAGGATGATGGTCGCGACTACCTTGTTCATGTTCTCTCCTCTGCGATTGGACGTCTGACCTGTAATCTACTGAACCTGGACCTGTTTCGTGCTTGATCCGGGCCCTGATTCATTCCCATTCCACCCGATGGCCGGACCCCGCCCAGAACCCTGGGAAAACCTTGACCATCGACGGCCGGGTCTTTGCCGACACTGGCGACTGTCATATGATTGTGCCAATTGCCAAAGTCGTGGGGTACCGGACTTCGATAGCCAGGCGATCCGGGCGGGGGCAGGTCCGGGGATTGATGGAGGTGAAGACATGATCGATGTCGTCAGGACCCGGGTATGGGCACGGGTGGCCCGTTAGTCCCTTCGCCGCCCATGGCAGCGATCTGGCCCCCAGAAGGAAAGGTCTCCGTCGAAGCCCTGCGCGGAGAGGGGTCAGCCAGCTTCCTGGAAAGCGGCTTTGAGCCAGGCCTTGAGCTCGGCATCCACTTCATTTTTACTCTTAACTATGACGATCCAGGGACACATGCTTCCCTTGGGCTGGGGGAGCAGTCGGGGATTCGGCCCGAGTTCCCTGGCGTTGATGCCCACCTCGAAGCGCGTGTTGGTCTTGGGGCCGATCATGGCGAACTGCTTCTTCCTTCGCAGGCTGACATAGCCCTTTTTCGGCACGATCTCGTAGGGCCCGAATCCGTCGATTGCCTTGATGAGTGTGTCGTGGATGCCACGAAAGCCAGCTTTGGGGCCAGTGTAGATCTCATCGAGGATGGAGTCGATTTCCTTTCCGGCTGCCGCCCTCGTGCCGTCGGAGGCGTGGATGGCATGGACAAGGGCATTGGCATCGCCATGACCCAGGGCAAGGCTCTCCTTGAGAAAAACCCGGATCTCCCCGTGCTTCGAAAGGCCGCTCTTGGCGACGATCGCCGCCAAGGCCTCGAGCGACTTCCCTGTCTTCTTTTGAATGTTCTCGATCTGGGTGCTGACTGCCTTATCCAGAGTACCCACCATCAACCTCCTTGAAATGCCACGCTTCGCCGAATCACGACCAGCGGTAGTAGAGCGCCAGCCAAGGGAAAAGATACTGCGCGGCTTCCAGAGTGCAAAATAAACGCCGGGGAAGGTCAGTCCCCGCAGCGTTGGGAAAATCGCCCGATACCCATTTTCACCCCCTTTTCCAGGTCGAAAACGGAGACGGCTCGCTGATGGAATCCCCTCCGGCGTGTCGTGGCATCCCAGGGCGGACGCGGCCGTCCTCGAGGCGGCGTTGACGGCGACCGCGACTACCTCGGCTCGGCTCGTCACCTCGGCTCGGCTCGTCACCTCGCCGTCGACCTCGGCAACGGCCACCGCAATGGTCTCGACATGGACATCATGCCCTACAAACCACATCACCCTTCCACTTGATCGAGGCGGTCAGGTTCTACCGCCACGACTTAGCCGCATCCCGTCCTTCCGAATGCGCGGATCATTCGCATAGGGTAACGTAGCGCTTGAAATATCCCTTGTTGACCTGGCAACGATCGAAAATGCTGAAACCCACCATCAGCAAAGCTTCGTCCATGCATGTGATTGATACTAGGACGAGCCTATCGGATATCCTTCGTGCTGATTTTATCAGTTGCATTTGCTTGTCGATGGAATATGGAGTGATCAATCCGTATGGAATATCTATTATTGCAACATCGTAATGCTTTTCTATATCATGCATATCCGCATGCTCTATGACATCCTCGTATCCAAAATACGCCAGGTTTGCCTTGGCTTGTTTCGCGATATTCCCATTGATCTCATATCCTCTGACCCGGACCGCCATGGAGAGTGCCTCAATGATGACTGTGCCAACACCGCAACATGGATCAACCAAGGAGCACTCTCCAACCCTTCCGACTGCAATATTGACGAGAACCCGGGATATCACGGAGGTCAGGGAATAGGTGCTATTGTGTGGCTTATTTTTGTGTTCCATCCATCTATTGTCATTTCTTTCATATTTTCCAAAATACCATGACCCATCAACACTCATTACCGACAACAGTATTTCAGGATTCTCCATGCCAGGATTCCCTTCAATCACATCTCCTATTCTGGCTACACTTTCGATCCATGCATCATATCCAGGTTCGCCGTCCTTGATTCGGATCCGGACGAATTTGAAATTGCTGAGAGCTATCTTTCCGGATTCAATGACCCTTACCAGCTCATCCAATGAATAAGCTTGATACTGAACTGACAAGACGCACCTGATATAGGGACTTCTTGATGGATTGATCCATATGTCGGAAATGAAGATCTTTCCTTTTACAACTATATTGAATAGGTATTTTATTTCCATTTGACATAATTTCTCTTCATCAAGTGTGTGATTTATCACATAGATATATTTGCCTGCAATTGCCTCTTTCATTGGCTTGCTCCGGGGGTCTGGCCCCGCGCCGTCCTCAGCTCTGGGGCGGCCATGCAATTTTGACTTTCCGGTGATGAGCAACACAGTCTCGCAGGCAAGGGTCGATGAGGCGCTGACAGGGAAGGCCTGCCTCAATGGCCATGTTCTTGAAATAGAGGACAGCATCCTGAGAGAGGCGCATGGTAACTGGTTTCTTCAATTTCGAAGCGCATGGATTCTTGCGGGCCATCATTGTTGAATAATCGTATTCAGCTCTCATGGCAATTCACCTCCATAGAACGTGGATTCGCGTCTTGTAGCTCTTCTTGCTGAATGGCGAATTCGTCGTAGAAAACCGGCTGGGCATCCTCGAAGGAGATCCCGTGTTTCTTGAGATTGGCTTTTGCCTTGGGTTGATCCTATTGGAATGTGATCATACATACAGTGTATTATGATGTGCCTTTGCGTCAAGGGAGCCCTGGCGGATGAAGCCAGCCGGCCCCGCCTGCACCGAGGCGCTGAATGAAGCCGAGAAATGAAGGTCTGGACTGGGTCCGTGGGATCGTGCGGTTGATCTCGTCGGCCAGAAATACATTGGACATGACCGGACCGGGATGGAACACAAATTCGGCAGTTCTTTGGTCGTACACCGAAAGCCCGTCACCTCGGAGGGAAGCAGATCGGGCGTAAACTGGATCCGCCTGAAATTTCAGCCACTACTCTGGCCAGTGCCCTGGCCATTACTGTCTTTCCGAGATCAGGTGGGTCCTCGAGCAGCACATGCCCCCCCCACAAGCAAGGCGACGGTCTTGAACTCAAGCGCGCGTGTCTAGCCCACGACAACTCTGGAGGCGTTCTCGATGATCGATCGTGTCTCGCTTGATGGCATGGGGGCGCAGAATAACGGTGGCTCGGCGCGGGGCCTGGTTGGACAGGGCGCGGGGCCTAGTCGTCGCGGCGATAGCCCTCTCCTTCTCCCCGGCTTACGGTCAACTGGAGCTTGAGCCCCGAATCGCGGATCCTCCTGCCGCTCATGCAAATCATTCAGTATTTGCGCCTGGAAACATTGAAATCGAGCTACGGCAAATCTATACTGCATTGCAGGACCGAGCCTGATTTGGAGGAGGAACTGCAGTGAAACGACTTATGGCGCTCTTGATTGCGGGAGTCTTTCTTTTTGCCACATACGCCGCGGACGAAAATGCGGCGGCAAAAAAGCAGGCTGTAGACCTGGTCGACAAGGCGGTAGCGCACATCAAGAAAGTGGGAACCGAAAAAGCCTTCAAGGATTTCACGGACAAGAACGGGGGGTTTGTCGACGGCTCGTACTACATCTTCGTTGTCGATTTCAAGGGTCTTACCTTGGCCCACGGAGGGAACCCCGCGCTCGTCGGACAGAGCATGTTCGAGCTTAAGGACGCGGACGGCAAGTTTTTCATCCAGGAATTCATCAAGGTAGCCAAGGAAAAAGGCACTGCATGGGTGGATTACAAGTGGTCCAATCCCACCACGAAGAAGGTAGAGCCGAAAAGCACCTATGTGAAGAGCTACACTGGCTCGGACTACTTCCTCGGCTGTGGTATCTATCTCAAGAACTGAGGCCGGGTTCATCAACCTGGATTCTCCGCTGCGCGACCAGTGATTCGGTGGGAACACTGGATTCCCGAAAAATCTGAAGAGGTCCCGTTACCATGAAGATCAGAACCAAATTGATGGTCAGCCCGGCAGTGAGTTTCCTCTTCCTTCTGATACTGCTCGGTACGGTGTACTGGGGCTTCGGAGTGCAGCGGACGGCCCTGGACGACATCTACCTGAACAGGTTCAAAGGTTATCAATCCTGTGCGGACCTCTATGAAAGGATCCTCCTCTACCATACCGGCCTGTATAGAATGATCGCATGGAGTGGAAGCGGCTATGACGAAGAAAAAATCCTCCAGATGGGAGAGACACAGAAGCTGTCGATACGAAGTGTAACCGATGAATTGCAGGCAGCGTCGATATCGCCTGTGCGGACCGCCGAGGAGAAGGCGCTCTACGCAAAATCCCTGGCGCTAATAAAGGAATATGCGGACTGGTCGGGGAGGGTGATGGGAATCGTAGCCTCCGATCTTTCCATCGCCAACATGTTCATGGGAACAGCGGAAGACAAGATGGCAGTGTTGCAGGAAACGCTGATTGCGCTCAAGGCCATCGAGCTGCGTTCGTCCGATGAAGCATATCAAACAGCCAGGCGCAACTCCGATTTCGTCCTTGCGATGGTCATCGCCATTTTCATGGTTGCCATCGCGACATCTGTCGCGGTCGCCCTCTTTTTGAGCCGGCAGATCATGCGTTCCGTAGAGAAGTTGATGGCCAGGGCCGAGGATCTTTCAAAGGGAACGCGGGACCTTACCCTGACGATCGATGTCGGAACGAATGACGAGATCGGCTATCTCGGGCGCTCGCTCGACGGCTTCATATCGAAGCTGGAAGGTATCATCGCGCACGTCAAGGAAGTGTCGGAGAAGAACAATGGCATCGGCGGAACCCTCAGCAAGATCGCGATCGACACTTCAGCCGACTCCCATGAGATATCGGCAACCATCGGCTCCAGCAAAGAGAAGATCCAAAGGCTGGACGCCGAAATCCAAAGTTCCGCGAGCATCGTCAATGAGATCGCGCAGCACATCACACTGATGGCAAAATCCATAGACAGCCAATCAGCGGCGGTCAGCCAGTCGTCCGCGGCGATCGAGCAGATCGACGCATCGATTCACGCGATCTCGTCCATCACGGAGCAAAAAAAGGAACTCTCCGACCGCTTGTCGGTGACTGCCGCCGTCGGGTTGAAGAAAATGCAGGAATCCTCGGAGGCAATCTCGAAAGTGTCCCGGTCCACCGAGGAGGTAGTGAATCTGGTGGCCGTGATCAACGGGATAACGGCGAATCTCAATCTTCTCGCCATGAACGCCGCCATCGAGGCGGCCCACGCGGGGGAATCGGGGAAGGGTTTCGCCGTGGTCGCCAACGAGGTACGTAATCTTGCCGAGCAAACGGCAGCAAAGGCGAAATCCATAGCCTTGACTTTGAAGGGGACAGTCAGCGACATGAAGGCGGCGACCTTGGTAAACAACGCTGCAAAGCATTCCATAGAAGAACTGATTGTGGGTATCAAAAATATCATAGACGCTATGGATGAAACGCGTTCCGGATTGAGCGAGCTATCGGTTGGCAGCTCGGAGATCGTAAAGGCGGTCGAGTCGCTGATGGAAGTAACGATGGTGATCAGGGGGAGATCTACCGGAATCGACGAGAATGCGCATTACATCAGCGCCGCAATGGAGCGCGTTTCGGGTCTGTCGTCCCAGACGACGGCTGGCATGGAGGAGATCTCTACTGCGGTATTACATGTATCCGAAGCGATGGCCAGGCTGTCCGATGTCGGAAAGGAAAACAAGGAGGGACTCCTCGAAATCGACCGGGAACTCGGTCAATTCAAGACGCGTGCCAGCTGAATTCCAATCGGCCAACCTGCGCCAAAGGCAGCTTTGGGCTAGTTGTCGAGATCAGGCAGATTCCTTCCTCAGAATCCTTGCGCCTCTCCGCCTACGACCACCGTGAAGTCGGATTGGCTTGGTCTGCGTTTGAGTACGCGGTAACCGATAGGAAAAGTCATAGCCACCCGCCTGCCATGCAGCCTCGCCCGTCCCTCGATGAGGCTGCGGAAACCGTCGGCGATGCCCACGACGCGGGCTTCTGCCATGGGCCGATGAGCCCGAAGATCTCTCCCGGCTTGGCGGTGAAAGTGATACCATCCACCGCGCGGGTGGAATCGAAGGTCTTGATGACAGCCTTCACTTCGAGCACGGCGTAACCTCCCGTTCATGCGCTCACGGCCATAGGGGTCCGACCTGGCAATTGGCCGGACTCATCCCCCTCCTATCTGCCTTTTCCTGAGATACTCCACCAGTTCCGCGACCCGTCCCGCCGTCGGCCCATCCCCCCGGTTTGCGAGGACCGCGAAGGCCTGGCCAGAGTCGGGCAGGATCAGGATCGAGCAATAGAACATGGTATTGCTGCCGTCATGGGCGTACATGGTCTCCCCGGCGGGTCCGCTGACCACGCCCCAACCAAGGGCGTAGACCCCGCTTCCAGGACGCAGGACGAACAAGGAGCGGAATGATTCCTCGCTCACGAGCCTCGTCCCGTCGGCGGCACGGCCCCCGTCCAGGATAAAGCGGAGCCAGGCCGAGAGATCGTCGAGGCTGAGGTGGACGGTGCCCGCAGGGCCGATGGCTGGAGGATTGTCGGCGTAGGGTCCAAAGGGGACAGGCCTGGGACTATGGCCCCAGGGGGCGTCGTCTCCCGACCCCGTGTTGGGCGGACCGAAGCCCGCGCCTTCCATGCCAAGGGGCATGAAGATGCGCTCGCCGATCAGCTTCTCCCAGGATTCCCCGTAGACCCGCTCGAGCATGAGGCCAGCGACGACGTAGTTGAAGTTGGAATAGATGAAGGCCCGGGCAGGCTTCGAAGCTGGCCGGCCCGCAAGGGCGTCCTTGGCCATGCGCTCCCGCTCCTGCGCCACCGGCTCCTCCCAAGCCTCGAAGAAGGACTTCCAGGACGCAGGCGGGTTACCGGCCATTCCGGAACTGTGGGAGAGGAGTTGTTCCAGCGTCACCGCCGCAAAGTTACCAGCGATGTTCCTGCCGAGAACCTCGGCCACGCTGCTGTTCCAGGCCAGGCGACCCTCGTCCACGGCCATGGCGCAGAGGAGGGCTGTCATGGCCTTGGTGTCCGAGCCGATGTGGAAGGCATCGTCCCTCTCGACCGGCTGCTCCGATCCGGCCTTGCGGACTCCGGCTAGCTCCTTGACCAAAACGCCCTCGGGACCCAGGGCAAGGAGGGCGGCGGCCGGCAGTCCCCTCATTGTCACGTATTCGGCGAGGACCTCGGCAGGATCGCGGCCGGTGGACGGCAGGCCTCCCACCAAGCTGCGCAGGCTCGTGCAACCTGACAGGATGATATCGAGGACGAAGATGGCTATGGCGGACAATCCTGCCTTTCGAATTCCCTTGCTTTTCATTCGAACCTCCCAAGGATTCTACCGCAAACCCTGCGATGCTGCAGCCGGTCGTCTGTCCTTCCATCTCCAGCGAGTATCGCCAGGTGTTCGCGCGGGCAGTGTTTCAAACCCATGGCTTTCAACCCAATTGGCTTGAATTTCTTATCGCAGACAGCCTGATGCTGGATGAAGCCGAACCGTGGCCCTTGCAAGGGCCCGATCCTGAAGACCTGCGCTTCCCTGCTCTGGCCCATTTCCCGGCCGAGATCAGGCAGAACGTCACCGTTGAGCATCCCACGCAGCATCTGGCTACCTTGTTGGCATGAAGAAATAAGGGGCGATGGCCCCGTCCTGATCCACGTAGCCTACCCAGAGGTCAGACCATCGGTTTGTCTGCGATCCGTCTGTCATCCCTCCCCGCCCGTCCTGAGCGCGAGAGAACGCGCGAGGGCGAGGAGTTCCTTGCGGGCCGCGGGAAAGGCCCGAGCCCAAGGCGATGGCAGTGCCTATCAGGCTGGCCCCATAGAGACGGGCGCTCCGACTCGTGTCCGCCAGGATCTCGAAGCGGGAACCACCCTCCCCCTCCGGTTCGACGACGAGGGCCAGGCTCTTGATTGAGGCATAGGTCCGCACCCTGTCACGGAAGGGCCTGGTCTGACCGTCCCAACTCCCAGCGATCTATAAGATATGGAGCAGCGAAGCATCGGCGAGTTCGCGTGCGTCGACAAAGCGCATGCCGTAGAGCTCGTTCGTGACAGCGGCCTCGGCGGCGGCAAGAAAGGCCGCGGGTGCGAGGGGGCACCTCCCTGCGGCTACAAGGGGCGGATCGGGAACACCGTTCGCGACCGCAGCCCAGCGCTCGAAGGCCGAGGGAGCGTTGCTCTCGAGGGTTCCGAGGACGAGCTCGAGACGGGCCGAACGGGCGACGACCGCAGGGGACATGCCGCTTTCCAAGGCGGCCGCGATGGCCGCGGCAAATTCCACGGCATCGGGCGAAGGATGCTGGCTCGAGGACAGGCCCTCCGGGTCCCCCGGCAGCGCGAGCGCTGCGCGCTGCCGTTCCTGGGCTTCGAGCTCGGCCTGCCATCGCTCGAGTCGCTCGCCATTTTTCCGATCAGGCATCGATCCTCCACCGGTCACGACCAGAGGCCGTCGATCCCTGGGCTTCGTGCACGGCGACGACACTGTAGCGAAACCTGGCCTGGATGGGCAATACCTGGTGGAGGACCGCTTAACTGCTTGCTATTTTAAAGCTTGCTGCATTTTCGTAGCCGAACTATATTTATTTTCGTGAAATTAATTTGAAGTATTTAGTCCCAATATGCCCAACTGTGCGCCTGCGGTGATACTTGTGTGCGGCGACCTCTAGGCACAGAAGCATGAAGGTGGCTGCTCCTATCATAAGGCCGCAATAGTGCTTCCGCGTCGGAGTCGGTGACTTCGAAGACCTCCGAGACTTCGCGCGTGGCTGCGCTGCCGTACTTCCTGACGAATCCGAGGACCGAGGCTTCATTGATCGCTGACCGGAACCTCTCGAGGGGCTTGTCGGCCAGGCTGTCAAAAAGAGCGGCGAAGGCGGGAAACCTGGCATAGCCGCGCAGGATGCGCTCACGACCGCCTCCTCTAACGAGAAAGGTCGGGAAGCCCTGGACTCCATGCTCGCGGCACAGGCGCTGGTCCTCCGCGAAGGCTTCCTTGACCGGGCCGACAAGATCCGCGAGAAACCGTGCCCGGTCAAGGCCGGTCTCCTCGGCGAGGTCCGCCTGGATCTCCGGCAGGTGGATCGAGCGGCTCTCGGTGGCCGCCCCTTCGCGGAAGCGCCGCAGGTAGCGGTCCGCCTTCGCGGGATCCTGGAGCCGTGCCGCCTCGTAGGCTATGTTTGCCGGATAGGTCGACTTAGGCGCGACCTTCTCGGCAAACCGGCTGATATCGACCGGCATGCCATGCTACTCGGCGAACACAATAATAAGGCCTAAATACGGCAATAGCCATCTTGCGCCCAACTGGCCAATATGAGCACAAGTCAGGGCTTGAGCGAGGGCTGTTATGCTACCGGGCCGAGCCGCCAGGGAAGAATACTGCCGCAGTGTGGTACCAGGGCGGTGGGAGTTTTCAATCCCACCTCGCCATGCCCGTTATCCCGCTGATAGTTACAATTGAGCTGACCTATCACGCGAACAGGATTGAATCGCCAACAATGGAGTGGTTGCCGGAAGCTACAGTGACAGGCTGAGCTGAATTGCAAGCGCCCGTCGTAGCGATGGAAGGATTGGAACCAGCTTTTCCAAGCACTACATGAATCTGCGCCAATCGGTTCCGAGGGCTTCGGAGAGTTTTTTGGCGCTCATTTTTCCTATGGGGCGCCGATCATGTTCCATACCGGAGATGTGCGGTACGGGAATGCCGGTCAGTTCCGATAGTCGAGCCTGGGTGAGACCGGCATTGTCACGGTAGACGCGAAGTGTAGCGCCGGGGCTAACCTCAGCCTCAAGCTCCGCGAACCAAGCGGAGTCGGCGATGGGCTCATACTCGTCGTCGCCAGAAACCTTGATCTTCGGGAATTCCCGGCGCAACACTTCGAGGACGGACTCAGCGCCGGGGCCGCGGATCTCGACTTCAATATGTCGCGCTTTCTCGACTACCAGCATAGTAGACCTCCACGAGCAGTGTGCCCGATTCATTGCGCCAGCATGCGACCCACTTGTCAGCAAGATGGCAATGGTGGGTGACTGCGCCAAGCTTCGAATAGTGCGGCCAACGCGGCAGAACCGGGCCGAAATCGCTCAAATCACGGACGAGGTTCACAAACTTGGCCCGAACAAAGACAGGCGCTTTGTCTATGTCCTTCTTGGCCTTTTTGAGGATGTGCACCTCGTAGCTCATGATCAGAGTATTACTAAAATATGGTAAGACGTCAAGATTGGTCTCCTCAACCGCACCCGCTTCCGCCCCGTACGGCGGAAGGCCCACCAGCGGCACATCCTCCTCGGAAAGCCCGTAGAACCCGATCACGAGGGCGCGCCTGCAATCCTTGTCCCAAAAGTGGTGAGACCCCTAGTCGAGCGGCACTCGGTGAAGTTTCACCGAGTGCTGTGTCGTCCCAGTAAGGAGCCGCGCCGCGCTCCCGTTCGTCGGACCGATGGACGATCCCTGGGCTGCCGTGCCAGCTATCGTGCTGATAGTACCAGTTGCGCTGACTTTCCGCACACAGAAATTACCGCTATCAGAGTGGATCTGTTGACTACGGATGCCATAGGTCATCGACGACGCATGTTGGCTTCGGTCCCGATGCGGGAAACGAGGCCGTATACATCAGCTTCGGCCGCGCCACGGGCAAGATGGTCGGTATCTGGATGGACGTGCACGGAGCGGGCTGCCCGCGGAGCGATCCCAAGGCGGGAAGCGCAGCCGACAACCCCGATGGCAGGGGCCCCCAGGGCGACGCCATCAGGATCGACAACTTTGTACGAATTATGAGGAATGCGGAATGAGGATAGACGGGTGCGATGTCCCTTGCGGAGTTACAGGGAACCCAAAAGCAAGGCTTCGGCTGCCTGCCTTGGGCGCAGGATGCTGACTCCGGCTACCTTGGTTCCATAGAGTTGCCCAAAATGGCGAACGTCACCAGTTATGAGGATGTGGCAGTGAAGGTTGATGGCGGCGGCCAGCACCGCTATGTCCTTGGCGGGCAATCCCCACTCGGAACTTGAAATCACCCCAGTTGATGCAGAGCCAGTATGCAACTCAAGTTCGACACTGAGGTGGTGGAGGAACTCCAGCGACGAAGGCTGCTGAAGGGTCACGTTGCGAAGCGCTTCTTCCCACACATAGCCATCGACGACAAGAACATGGCCACAACTCCGGAGGTCCGAAACCAGTCGCCTGATCGCCCCGTCGCTGCAGGAGGCGGAGAACAGGATGTTGGCGTCAAGAAACAGGCGCAGGATTGCTCCCCCCGCTTGCATCCAGCTTTGATGCGCGTTCCTTGTACCAATCCTCAAGTTCGCGCTCCGCTACTGCAAACTCCGCAACTCTTTCTTGTGTATAGATTTCCAATGGCAGAGCAACGGACGGCCGGAGCAGCACTCCCTCGCTTGTCACTTCGGCGATCAGGACATCATCGGCCTTGATGCCGAGCTCTCGCCTGAACTTGGCAGGCAGTGTGATTGTTCCGCGTGCGTTCACTATAAGCGAAGCTTTCATGTTCTCAGTATAGCTGATTTTCAGTATTTCGGCAAATAGGTCGCGCGACTTTCGATTCAGGGAGTCGCATCAGACCGGTACACAACTCCTGGTCGGCCTTCAACGAAGCAAGCAAGGGCATCATTGGCTCTACCCGCTCGGAGTACAGGGAAAAGCGTCCGCCCTTAGCGGCGCGGACGAAGCGTCCCGGTTTCTTCAGTATCGTCACTCCCGAAAGCGTCGCCTAAAGCCACTGTCGTGGCTGCGACGCCACACAGCTCGGGGTACGACATGAATCCACAACGCATAGGGACGCTGGGCTTCCTCACACTTCTGGTTTTGGTTTCCCCAAATCCTTCCTCGAAAAAGCCACTAATTTAGGAGGGGTAGCATGAAAAACCGCGCCCTCAGGCTTTCGGCCTAGCTTGCATTATGCGCCGCTCCTGTCTTTGGCCAGTCGGCGGACGATGCCCTCTTCGATTCCCCGGACGCCGGGGTCGCCACGGAATCCGCTTCGTCCACGGCCGATGTGACCGGAAAGCTCATGGGCACCGACCTGAAAACCCTGCTCTTCGGCGAGTTCCATGCCCAGGCGAGGGCCCTGTGGTCCGACAGCGACCCCGCCCTGTCCCAGTCCCTCTCCCTCGATCTCGGCCTGACCGCCCGGCCCGACCAGGACCTCCGGATCGGGGCCAAGGGAACCTGGACCTTAAACCCCGTGTCGGCTACGGGGGATTTCCACGTCAGCGCGATTTCCAGGGAGGCGACCTGGCCTACTTCAGGGTGGGCAAGCAGTTCATCTCCTGGGGCAAGGGCCTCTACTACAGCCCGGCCGACGTGCTCAGCCTGTCTTCCATCGATCCCGCCGACCTCGGCGCCGTCCGCGAAGGCCCGGTCTCCCTCAAGGCTTCCCTCGAGACAGGAGCGGCCGGCACGTATCAGGCGGTCATCTCCACCAATGGCGCCACCTCAGGCTCCGATGTGAAATTCTCCGCTCAGGGTAGCTGGCTCCTCGCCGGCACAGAAATCTCAATTGGTGGCTTCTACCAGCCCTCCGGGGACGCATCCCCGCGGCTCTTCGCCACGACGGCCTTCAAACTTTTCGACCTCAACTGCTACACCGAGTCGCTCCTATTCTGGGGCAACGACCAGAAACGGCTTGCCGATGACGGGAATGGCGGCCTCGTGGTCGCGGCCAACGACGGCAGCCTGCTGACACAAGAGACGATCGGCTTCTCCTACAGCAAGGATGACGCGGAGAAGCGTTGGAACCTTCTCCAAGATCGGCGGTTCGACGGTCTCGCTCGCCTGCTCAGACATGGCATCCCTCTCGGAGGGCTCATGGCGAGCAAGCCCACGGCTGTCCTGGGTGGCCGTCTGTGGCCCACTGCCGGGATCGGAGGCGGATATCGATCCGCAACTCCAGGTCCTGGTGAATGGCTTCAGCTTCTAAGCGCGGGGGGGTCTCAAGGATCGCTCAAGCTTGCTCGGGGTTGATTGTCGATTTTAGCGAGGCGCACCAACCTGCTGCCGAAAAGCTTCAGGGCTTGGCCGGCCATGCGATTTTGACTTTACGGTGATGAGCGACGCAGTCCCGTAGGTAAAGGTCGATGAGGCTCTGATAGGGAACTCCTGCCTCAAGGGCCATGTTCTTGAAATAAAGGACAACTTCCTCAGAGAGGCGCATGGTAACTGGCTTCTTTAATTTCAAAGTGTAAGGATTCTTGCGGGCCTTCATTGTTGAAAAATCGTATTCAGCTCTCATGGCAATTCACCTCCATAGAATGTGGATTCACGTTTTGTGGCTCTTCGTGCTGAAAAGATACGGATTACATCACCAGCCTCGCGTGCGCAGTGGCAGACGACAAGCACCCGTGCGCTTGAGCTCATGCCAAGCATCAGGAATCGTTCTTCGACAGACGAATGTCCATCGTCGTAGAACTGAATGGCGAATTCATCGTAGAAAACCGACTGGGCCTCCTCGAAGGAGATTCCATGTTTCCTGAGGTTGGCATTAGCCTTGGGTTGATCCCATTGGAATGTGATAATAAATACAGTGTATTGCGATGCGCCCTTGCGTCAAGGGAACCCTGGCGGCTATGCGCTTCGCTGTCATGTAACGGCTCCCACCTCATCCAGCCTCCCACAGTACCTGCAGATTGAAAGAAAAGGCGTCCGCCCTTAGCGGCGCGGACGAACACGAGGCCCTTCCTCGCTACTGTCACCTCCGAGGAGACGACATGAACCTGAGAACCACCACACTGCAAGGCCTCTGCCGCCTGATGGCAGCAGCAGCCTTGGCCGCTACCCTTTCGCTCGTCGCCTGCGCGACTTCCTTGGATGGCTACATTGCTGAACGAGAAGCCCCAAGCCCCGGATCCTACCCGATCGTGGGCACCGGACAGACCTCGTATTGGGGCTCTGACGGCCGAGAAATAACCGCTCCCGCCGCAGGCGACGCCCTCTACGGGCAGGATGCCCAGCAGCCCGGCACAGCGCCGAGCTACCTCGACAATGGCGATGGGACGGTAAGCGACAACGTGACGGGCCTGATGTGGACCCAGACGACCGACCTGAATGGGGATGGAACCACCAACACAGCCGACTACCGTACCTTCGCCGAGGCTTTGCGCAGCGCTGGCACGGTAAAGGTCGGCGGATATGGCGACTGGCGCCTTCCGACCATCAAGGAGCTGTACTCCCTGATCCGTTTTGACGGACAGGAACCTCGACCGGAAGACACAAGCGCGACGGGCCTCACGCCCTTTATCGACAGCGCCGTTTTCGGATTCAGCTATGGCGATGTCAGTGCCGGGGAGCGAATAATTGGCTCCGTTTATGCCTCGTCCACCCTGTACACCGCCAAAACTACCATTGAGATGGGGTCGGTGATCGGCGAAACCGAGACCATGTTCGGCGTGAATTTCGCCGACGGCCGGATCAAGGGCTATCCTGTCCATCATCGTTTCTCCGTCCTCTATGTCCGGGGAAATCTGGCCTACGGCGTCAACGACTTCCAGGACAATGGCGACGGCACCATCACCGACGGGGCAACAAAACTCATGTGGACGCGGGCCGACTCAGGCCTGGGCATGGACTGGACGAAAGCGCTGGCCTGGGTCCAGGAAAAAAATGCCGAGAACTACCTCGGTCATAATGACTGGCGCCTGCCCAACGTCAAGGAACTGCAGAGCCTCGTGGACTACTCGCGATCGCCCGCGACCACGGGTTCGGCGGCCATCGATCCGCTGTTTTCGTGTACAGCGATCACCAACGAGGCTGGTAATCCTGATTGGCCTTGCTATTGGTCATCGACCTCGCACCTTGGGCGGGAAGGCGGGGAGAAGGCTGGCTACGTCGCCTTCGGGAGGGCCATGGGCAAGAAAGGAGGCTCATGGGGCGATGTCCATGGCGCCGGAGCCCAGCGCAGCGATCCCAAGGCAGGCAGCGCGGCCGATTTCCCCGATGGCCGCGGGCCCCAGGGCGACGCCATCCGGATCGACAACTTTGTACGTATTGTGAGGAACGTTGAATGAGCAAGCATCGATTTATCCCTGCGGTCGCCACGACCCTGGCCCTCCTCGCCGCAATCACGATCGGAGGATGCACCTCCCTGTTCAGTCCAACGCTCACGCCGGTCGCCCGCGACCCGGCCTACGCCGGCAGCTATCCGATAGTCAGTACTAGTCAGACGGGGTTTTGAAGCAATAATGGCACGAGCATCGCCGCCCCGGCAGTCGGTGCGGCCTTCTACGGACAGGACGCCCAGTTTTCGCGGACCGCGCCGTCCTACACCACGAGCGCCGACGGGCTGACGCCTTGAACGCCGAAAACTACGGCGGCTACAGCGACTGGCGCTTGCCGACCATCAAAGAGCTGTATTCCCTGTGGAACGAAAGCACTGGCTGGACTTCCATCGACACGGACTATTTCGAGATAGTGTACGCCAGCGAGCAAGAGCTCAGCCATGCGATCTTCTGGAGTTCGACTCCCTATGCCGGACTCTTTGAAAGCACTCTGGACGAAAGCTCCATCGGCAAGGAGATGGAGATGTTCTTCTCAAGGGTCTCCACCTGGGCAAAGGCCTCGGAGAAGAAGTCCTTGAGCAACTCTTCATTGTTCGGGTCGAGGTAGTCGCTCATCGTACCACGCAGTCTCCTGTACGCGAGGCTGGCAGTCAAGGTAGGTTGCGCTTTGGACGTGGGGAGATCGCGGTTTTGATCCGGAATCCAGCTTTTCCAAATCCTGCGAGAACCTCCCTGAGGACGCGAGATCCATGTCTTTATCCCCCATTAAGGAAACAATTTTGGTAAAAGCCTATTGATCGATCGAAAGATACAACGTCATCGTCTGGCCGGAGAAGTTCCAGAGCTTGGCCTGGTTGGTCGAGGTCTCCTGCACGTAGAGAGAATAGTCGCCTACCCGCTTCATCTGCACCGCGTTCCAGGTGTCGCGGTACACGATGAGGGCTTCGCGCTTGGGCAGGGGCAGGACGGCGGCGATATTGACGTTGCCTCCCGCGTCGAAGATCAGGCGCCTCCGGTACACTTCTAAGGATCCTGTCGCGCCAAGCCTCATGAAGGAGAAGTAGCCACGATCCTCGTCGTAGGCCAGGCAGATCGCGCCGTGCGAAAGGGTGGCCGCGCGCATCCAGTGGGGGCTCATCGGATCGAGGATGTCCCGGACCACGGTAGCGCTCGTCACCCGGCCCGTGCCGCCATCAGTCACGGTGGTGTAGAGCCCGTATCTCAGCGATCCGTCGCTGTGCTGACCGAAGGTGACAAAGTGAGTCGCGTCTAATGCAGCGCCGCTCGAAAAGAAGTAGCTGCTTGTGGTATCCGGTTCGTAGCCCTTCACGAGGCGGACATTGTCGATCCAGACAATGCAGACACCCTTGTTCGCCAGGGCCTTGAAGCCGATGGCCGTGACCTCGTCGAGATTGTCGCGGTTGCCAGGGAGGGGGATGTAATGGCGTCGCCAGGCCCCGCTGTTCGTCGCCGAGACGACCGTGAAGGAGTAATCGGTTGTTCCCCAGTTTCCGTCCTCGTCGAGGAGTATCTGGAATTCGTTGCCGTTCCAGGTCTGGTCTGAGCGCATGTCAAAGACGAGGGCCGTGTACTGCGAAAGGTCGACCGCCGTTACCGTTTCCGAGGCGACCAGGGCCCCCGATCCGTACACAAAATTCCCGTCGATGGCGAACTTCGCAGAATTGCTCCCATCATCGAAAAAGCCGGCCGTGTTGTCTGCAGTGCTGGTAACGCCTGTAACAACGTAATTGTTCCAGGCATCCTCGCCATCCTCCAGCATGTACTTGAGAGCCCCATAGTCTGGGCCGGATGTCATGCAATGCTGGAGCACAGCCTGATGTCGCGACGAGGAGATGACCTTGTAGGAGGCGTAAAAGCTTCCGTCGGAAAGGGGGATGATGGCCATGTCGCGGGCATCGGCAAAGTCCAGCGACTCGAAATCGTATTGGTTCACCTGCGCCCCGGCAGCTGTGAAAATCTCGGCCCTGCCGCTGTAGTCGGCACCGGGGTTGTGCATCATTGCAAAGGCGAAGTTTCCACCCACAAGGGTTGCGAGATCCCATTCCCAATAGGTAACAGAGTCCGAATCGACGACGGTCTCGGGGAGAGCATTGACACCGAGGCGGGTCCAGATGCTGAAGTAGAGGCTCCCCGTGCCCTCCATGTACCCGATGATAAAGTTGCCGCTCGGGAGGGCTGCGACCTTGACGGCATTGGCAGGCCTCGTCGTGGCGAACTCGATGGGGCCGTACTTCAGGCTGCCTGACAGGTCGACGATCTTGAACCAGCCATGGCCAGTATCCGTGCCATTGTAGTAGGCGACGAGGATTTCCCCGAAAGAGTTGACGGCGGCGCTAAAGTTGTCCGTATTGTAGTTGGATGGAGTGAGGTCGGACGCTCTTGCCAAAAGCTCTATGGGCGGGATCGCTCCGATCCTTCCCCCTTCCTGGATGGCGTTGAACCAGGAGATGTCCCGCACCGTCGTTCCATCGCGATAGCTGGCATTATACGTAAGTTCTGAATTGTTCAGATTGTGGTCGAGGACGAGGGCCTCGCCATTGGCGACACTGAGCATGGCATTCTTGCTCGTGGAAAGCGTGGAGAGCTGGAGCCAGGCGTTCCCGTCCCAGATGAAGGCCCGCGACTCATTCCGGTCGAAATAGGCATCGTTGACCGAGGCCTGGCCTGGAGCCTCGGCGAGGCTGCCGATCCAGGCTATGTCAGGCGCACCTGTCTCGGGTATCGAGCGGAGCTCGAGCCAGGCCGAGCCGCTCCAATAAAAAGCCTGGCTCAGGGCCGTGTCATAATAGGCCCAGCTCTTTTCCGGCGACGAGGGCGCGGCGGCGAACTCTCCCTTCCAGACAAAGCCGTAGGAAGCCCCGCCCCCCGGCCCCGCCGCCGGAGCGCAGGAGGCCAGGATCATCAGTACTAGACAAAGCGCTACAAGCGTTTTCATCGCCGCCACCTACTGGTTGACCGAAAGCCTAAGTTCCAGGGTTTCGGGCGTGTAGTTGTAGAGCCGGGCCTCGTTGACCCCCACCTCGACAAGCTCAAGGCGCGCATTGCAAGTCAAATGAAATACACCAAAGTCCTGTGTGTCGTTCTGGGCGAAAAGGGCAAAACGACCGTTGTCCAATGGCAGGAGGTTCTGGTAGTCATAGCGGTAGTCGCTCAGCCTGGTGTGGGGCTTGATGATCCGCCCCTGGGAATCCAGGATGACCAAGGCTGTTTCGAGACGCGCACTGTCGTAGTAGGTAACTGCGATCGTCCCGTCGGAAAGGAGGGCGCTTCCGACCTTGTTATGGGTTTCGTATGGATTGATCAGGGTCTCGCTCAGCGAAGCAGTCATGTCCGCGTTGAGGATGCGGACATAGAGGAAGTCTGAGGAATTCTGCCTGTACAAGGTCATTACCAGCCCTCCGGAAAGGGGAAGGAGGAACTTGCCATGGGTATCTTCGGTGTCCTTGTACTGGTGGAAATGGTAGCTCGTGAGCTTGTTGAGGGGAGCCTGACGAATGTCGTCGATCCAGACGGTCTGATCCGCGAGGTTGTCGAAGTTGAGGCGGACGCTCAAAGAGTTGATAGGCAGGGACAGAGTAGAAGCCGGATCAGTCCTGAAGGAGAAGTCCACGTCAACCCAGGTATTGGCAGGAATGTAGGGCGTACGAAAATCATGGTAGGTTCCTCCATCAGGCTGAGTATCGCTCGTCCTCACCGCCCAGGAGTTTTGCCAGCCGCGGATGCGGATTCCGTCCGCGGGGATCGGAGCATTAGATCGTATTTTGAAGCTCCAATTGCTGTAGTTGGACCTCACCGTGAAGGGGTATGGAAGATTGAAGTAGGCCAAGGTCTGGTCGTTGCCAAAGTCGGAAGGAATTAAGAGCTTGAGGGAACCCGTGTCTTCCACCTTTGTCGTCGTGTCCACGCTTACCTCGAGATTGGTAGCGCCATTTGCCCAGGTGTTTTTCGTCCAGACGCTGTCGCAGTCGGTAATCTGCGTAAAGGTACCTCGCGGCATGCCTAAGGGAGAATAGGTCGCCCCGTAGAGCATATAGCCCCCGGTTCGGTTTTCGGTCAGGACGCCGATATCCCCAGACGAGATCAGCGACGGGGCTAGGGTGGTTATGCTGCTTGAAGTGTAGTTATCGCTAACGGAAACATAGGTCAGGTCCTTGATCATGCTGCCCGTCGGGCCATAGATCTTCATGCCCATATCCATGCCATTGACCTCGACCCGGAAGAGGAGGGCGAAACTCGAATCGGCGAGGGCTGTCACCTCGAGACGATTGGTATCATAGTCCGTGACGCTCTGGTTGGCGACCTTGCGCGTCTTTCCGTCGCCCGACCACACATCGAAGAAACAGCGTCCGCTCGGCGTCGAGGACTCGTCGGAGTAGACGATGACAAAGTCGCCGTTGGGCAGGGTATCCATGCTGATAAAGGATGTATTTGTGATAAAGGTCTGCTCGTTCCTGACCAAGGCGCCGGCTGTCGAATAGATCTTGAACTTCCCGATTGAAGCATCCCTGTAGGCCACCACTATGTTGTAGGGCGAGGTCTTGAGCTTCTGGGCCACGACACCGCTCACGTCCGTGGTGTAGAAGGAGGACTGGGTGGCCGAGAATGCCTCTATCCCGTAGAGCCGCGTATATTCGTCATAATTACGAACGATTCCTTCCTTCACGAACTGGGCGTTGAAGGTCAGGTCGCTTCGGTTGAGTCCGTGGGAAAGGGTGAGGAAGGAGCCTGGAGCCACGCTGATATTAGCCACGTTCAGGCTGCTGCCAGCGTCTTGGGCGATGGCCTCCCATGCGCTCCCGGTGTAGAGACAGGTCTGGTTGTCCGTACTGTTATAATAGATATCCCCGACGAGCGGATTCGAAGGCGCTGTCGCGAAGGAACCCTTCCACTTGACATCGTTGCTCAGGACAGTCTGGGCCTGGGCAATCATGATCCAGCCGGTACCATCGACATAGATGTAGGATTTACCATCGCCCGTATCGTAATAGGCCCAGCCCTCTGCGGGAGTTCCCGTCGGGGCGCCGACGGATGAGCCCTTCCAGGTGATGTCGGTAACGGGAACATTGACAGTCCTGTCGACCGCGATGGTCTGCCAGGTCGCTCCATCGTAGAGGAAAGAGGTCCCGCTGCCGGTATTGTAGTAAGCCCAGCCTTTTTGCGGAGAGGCTGGATTGCTCGCCCCGGAGCCCTGCCAGAGGATGTCCGAAACGGGAACTTCGGTCGTCGTGCTTGTGGCGATAAGATTCCAGGCACTACCGTCATAGATGTAGGATTTCTGGTCGGCCGTGTTGAAATAAGCCCAGCCGACCTGCGGGGACGCGGGAGCAGTCGTATTTGTTTTCCAGATGACGGTCGCGACCGGGGTGGACGGCGTTGTGGTCGTCGTGCTCGTGGCGATGAGGTTCCAGGTGCTGCCGTCCCAGATGTAGGATTTCTGGTCGGCCGTGTTGAAATAGGCCCAGCCGACCTGCGGGGACGCGGGAGCAGTCGTATTTGCTTTCCAGATGACGGTCGCGACTGGGGTGTTTGTCGTCGTACTCGTACTAGCTGCGATGATGTTCCATGTGGTACCGTCGTAGAGGTACGACTTGCCATCGCTTGGGTTGAAATAGGCATACCCTTTCTGTGCGGGGGAAGGTGCCGCTGTGCTGTGACCTTGCCATGAGATTTCGTTGATTGTGACAGTTTCGACGCGGTCTGCCGCGATGGACTGCCAGCTTTCCCCATCCCAGATATAGGTCTTTCCGTTCGTCGTGTTGTAGTATGCCGTTCCCTTGGTTGGACTCGCCGGGGCTTCAGCAAGCTGGCCTGCCCAGACGAGGACGGTGACCGGCACCTCGACCTGCTTGGCCAAGGCACGCCAGGTATTCGCCTCATATACGTAGCAAGTTTCATCCGTCGTGTTGTAATAGGACCAGCGTTCCTCCGCAGGATTGGGAGCGGAGGGAAGATGCCCCTTCCAGATCAGAGCCTCACTGGGAGTCGCGACGGCTGGATCAAGCCCCAGCAGCGAGAGCAGCGAGCAGGCTGTTGCTGAAGAAAATATGATAATTCCAAGGATTCCAAAGCAGCAAAGAAGTGATTTTTTCATCGCATGCTCCTTTATTGCGATCTTGAGTGAAACGAATCCTATTATTTCACAGCATAGGACCTGTGATTGAAATATCAAGGAATTTTGGATTTTCGTGTGGCTAATGGCTTCGTGCAAATATTGCCTATTAGTTTGATGTAACAATTATGCAGTAATGTCCGCAGAATATAGGCCCCTAAACCCTGACTAGCGAATTCCGCATTCCGAGAACGACCTTGGCATGGTTCTTCACGCCGGCGTTTTCGTTGTTTCCTGGGGCAAAGAGGGCACGGATCTGGCCTTTCACGATATCGGAGCGAGGCGAGAGGCGATCAGGAAACATTTCGGGCTGCCGGGTGGCTTGCCGATCGCGCATTGCGGCCGATAATCATAGCTGATGAATCGATGGTTGGCAGCGGCCGCGAAGATGGTGGTCGAAATCCTCGTGGTGCTTGGGCTATGCGCGAGCGCCTCGGCGTTCGCGTCGACCCTCTCCTCGCCCGAGCCGCGGGTTTTCGGACTGGCATTTCTTCGGGCTGCCTTCACTTTCTTGCCTCTCGCCATCGCCCTCGGTTTTAGTCAAGGGCTCCATAGTTCCATCCTGAAGCGATTTTCGCCTCTCATCGCCGTCCCTTCATCCCTGCTTGTGGCGCTTCTGCTGGCCGCTGCCGGTAGTGGTGGCGGCATGCTGGATTTGCCTGCAGCCGATGCTGTCCAGCTGATACCCCAGATTGGGCTACCACTCGAACGCAGTAGCAGATCGTCCTGGCAAGGACACTGACCGGGAACCAGGTTGGCGAAGCGGTCACTGTTGACTTCGAGAAAGCCTTTCCCCGGATGGGTTGGAGCGCGACGGCCCCCTTCGATGCGGCCACGGCAGAGATCAGGAAGGCTGCGGGGACCTTCAGCCTGGCTCGGGAAACGGAACCGCCACCCGCACCGCTTGGCGACTGGCTCGCCAAGATACGGCTGCCTATGCTCGAAAGCCCACCCCATGATGTGGTGGAGAGGGCTCTACGCCTTGTCGGTTTCCTATGTCTGGCTTGAGGACTCTGCGCCGTAGGCCTTTTGGCAGGCCAGGGCTTGGCTTCCTTCGTGTATGGCCTTGGACTGGTCGCGGTGGCTCTGGGCTTCGATGCGGCCGCGGTTTTTATCAATCACCGCCAGGAAAAGTTATAGCCCCTCGCCAACCCTGAACCCTCACCGAAGGCTCCCGGACCGCCCTTCGGAGCCCGATTCGACGCTCGGGCACCGCCCCCCGTGCCATGCCTGTCAAACCCGGCTTCGTCGGAGTTGAGCGGCGGCCCGCTGCGGCAGCGTGACCGGACCGCTCAAAGCATTCATTTGAGTCGAGAACTCGGCATAGGGATGGAGAGACTATTGACGGGCATGTGGGAGGGCATTGAATGCATATTGTTGGCACAATAAGGTCGGGAAGACGAGGCGGTTTTGCGACTATCCGGGAAGACTCGGTTGGGATAGCTGTCGATGATCCAAAGCCGACCTGTCGGGGGAAAAGGAAGCCGCCCTTTCTGGCCGGGGTTGGACAGTAGGGGGTTTTCATGGTCGGAACCGGATGTGAGCGCTATTGCCGTCACGACGAGCTGACCAACCTGCTTGTTTCCCTTGTGGACAGACAGCCCGGCTTGTTCAAGCTCCAGTCCATTGGCAAGAGCCATGAGGGAAGGGATATCTGGCTGGTTACCGCGTCGAATTCCGCCACGGGACCGGACCGCGAAAAACCGGCGGTCTGGGTGGACGGGAACATCCACGCGATGGAGATCGCCGGCTCATCCGCAGCGCTCAATTTTCTTTATGCCCTGGCCGGCGGCTATGGCAGGGACGAGCTCATCACGCGGGCCCTCGATACCAGGGCTTTTTATGTGGTGCCGCGGGCGAGCCCCGACGGTGTTGAACTGGCCTTGGCCGCCCATCCGCGCTTCATCCGCTCGAGCACCCGGACTTCGTTCGGCGATAAGGGCGAAGATCAGCTTCCCGACTGCGGCGAACAGCGAGCGGTCCTGCCTGAGGAATCCCCTCAAGGCCTTCGGTATCGTCCACACAAACTGCCGGTGTGGGAGGCGCAAGAGCAGATCCTCGGCCAGGTACTCCCCGAGGAGGAGGGTCCGTTTCTGACCGCAGGAGGGGCAGAGGAAAAAGGACTTGCAGGAGAAAGGGCGAAAGTAGTCATAGCCGCAGTCTGAGCAACGAATGCGGGCTATGCCGTTCTCCCAATCACCGCAAGCATCGAAGACCGAGGAGGCGGCACTAATCAGCGGTAGGCGAAATTTCCCGAAGCCGGCCGCGTACTTTTCCTCATAGGCTTTTTCGAAGGCGGGGAAGCGTTCATGAAAAAGGCGCTGGAGGTCGCTCCTGCCACGAGGCTGGTAGACGGGCGTGGCAGGGGCGAATGCCGGATCTGGCGCAGCAGCGAGGGATGAGACCATACAGAGGATACGCCCGGACCCCCAGCTCGCGATTGCATTGCTGAAGCAAAATGCAAGCGCAAAGGCCTCCACTTCAGCCCGGCTGGCGTGCTCAGATCCTTGGTATTGGACAGGCACTTCGGCGATAGCCCAGGCGAATGGGCCCTATATCTTCGCATGGCATGTCGCGTTCGGAAGGGCAGGTGATGGCTACGGTAAAGACCTGCATGGAGCCGGGGCTGTGCGTTTTGACGTCAAGGTGAGCGGGCTTGCAGTCGAAGTTGAAGGGGAAGGGGAAGGGGACGGAAGTACGCTCTACTATGTGCGTCTGGTGCGCAATGCGAATTAGACCCATCGGGCAGACCCAAGGACGCTTGGGTCTTGCCCTTGTCCTGCCCGCTGCTGTTTCGGCGCGTGCCTGGCTCCTCTTCAGCACGCCCTACATGCCGGGCGTTAACGTACGAATTATGAGGAACTCGGATTGAGGACAGACAGGTGCGATGCCCCTTGCGGAGTTACAGAGAACCCAAAAGCAAGGCCTCGGCTGCCTGTCTGGGGCGGAGGATGCTGACCCCGGCAACCTGGTTTCCATAGGGCTTTGATAGGCAGATGAATCTCTGCTCGGCAGGTCTCGGGTTCAGGGTCGGTTTTCTGTGACGCCCTTGTGGGGCCTGACTCGCGTATAAGCTCAGACCCCCTCGAGGTCCGATCCCGCAGTATATCACTTTGCTATCAGCGGATAGCTTTCTGGATTCCTGAGCCCCTCGATTTCCAGATCCACATCGAGGCGTGGCCAGTAGTAATGCCCCGGACTAGGTTCGGTGACATCGCAGACCGCATCGATTGTCGTGCTTTGGAACCAAGGGTACTGCCGATAGTCCAGCCAGAACTCCTCATCACCTGAGGCAAGCCAGATCCCGAAGCGGGTAACCTGGACAATCTCAACCTGGGAAGTGGCGATGCCAGGCATCAAGTATCTCCTCTTTTCTTGCTACGACAATTCGCGAGATCTCTGCGACCTCCCGATCGGCTAAACCCGAATGTGATGCGCACGATACAGTTGGCGTGAGCCAGAATTTCGCCTCAGCCGTCGGACCAAGAACATGAACATGCACTCGTGTTTCCTCACGGGGCCTTCCCGAAAAACTGTTGGGCTCATGGGCAATTCTACCCCCTCGGTGCAAGGTAGGCAAGGTTCGGGCAGAAACCCAAATCCCCAGATAATAATTCCTCTATTCAAAGACAACCTTGGCACGGTTCTTTTTGCTGGTGATACCGTCGTTTGGAGGGGGTTAAAATGCAAGGATTCGGGCATTTGCGATGCCAGGTCAGCCGGATCGCTGCTCGGTGCCGCCCTGGTGGCCTTGAGCCTCGACATCGCGGACAAGGACTTCCTGGCGGGCCGCGACCAGTTCGCGCGGGGAAAGGCGACGGGGGGCGATCAGGAACGAGGGCTAGCTCCGGGCAGCCGAGGGGGGCCTGATCGCCCTTCTGGCGCCCGAGGTTGTGAACGAGGGCGGGGCTGTCCTCATGTCGACCCGGGCCGGGGCGGCACCCATCGCTGTCGGCCCCGGGTTTGTCCCGATCCGGCCGGCGACTCTCAGGTCGAAGGTGAGCTTCCCGGTGCAGAAAAAACGTCCGCCCTTAGCGGCGCGGACGAACACAATGGCCTTCCTCGGTATTGTCATCCCCGAAAGCGCCGCTATACCCAGGCTCTTTCGAGGAGATTACATGAACCCGATGAACGCTGCCTTCCTCGACAGCATCGATCTGAGGCGGAACATGCTTCGAGTCATCGTTGCGATAGGTGTCGCCATCATGATCAGCGGATGCACCTTTCCGTTTGGACCGACGCTTTCGCTGGTCCCCCGCGACCCAGCCTACGCAGGCTCCTACCCGATAGTCGGCACCAGCCAGACAGGCTTTTGGGACAAGGATGGCAAGAGCCTTTCCGCCCCGACCTCCGGCGATGCTTACTACGGGCAGGACGCCCAGTTCCCCCGAGTCATCCCTTCCTATACAGCAAGCACGGATGGGCTAACCATACAAGACAATGTCACCGGGCTGACTTGGCAGAAAAGCCAGGCGAGCGGCAGTATGTACTGGGGGGAAGCACAGACGGTGATCGACAGCCTGAACAAGGAGAACTACGGCGGCTACAGCGACTGGCGGCTGCCGACCATCAAGGAACTGTACTCGTTATGGAACGAAGGCACGGGCTGGCCCTCAATCGATACCAAGTATTTTGATATCAGCTACAGCAGCCAGGACGAACTCAGCCACGCGATATTCTGGAGTAGTACCAAGTATACAGGCCTATTTGCAAGCTCGACTGATGTATTGTCTTCATTGTCCATCGGCAGGGAGATGGCCTTCGGCGTCAACTTCGGCACCGGCCACATCAAGGCGTACACGATCGACTTCGGCCCGACGCATTTGGTCCGTTGTGTCCGTGGCAACCTGGCCTATGGCGTCAACCTCTTCGAAGACAAGGGCGACGGCATCATCACCGACCTGGCGACCCGCCTGATGTGGAGCACGACGGACAGCCTGGTCGGCATGGACTGGGAAGCTGCACTCGCCTTTGCTCAAAGCAAGAACGCAGAGAACTACCTGGGACACAATGACTGGCGGCTTCCCAACGCAAAGGAACTGCAAAGCATTGTGAATTACTCGCGCTCTCCCGGCGCGACGGATTCCGCCAAGGTCGGGCCGGCCATCGACCCCTTGTTCAGCTGCACCGGCATCACGAACGAGGCCGGAGAAGCTGACTATCCCTGGTACTGGACGAGCACCTCGACCGTGCCGAAGGCCGACGGTACCTATCTCTACGCCTGGTATGTCGCCTTCGGCAGGGCTGTCGACGCGAACGGGGGCGACCTGCACGGAGCCGGCGCAGTGCGCTTCGACACCAAGTCGATCAACACCGAGCGGGCCACGATCGATTCCGAGCGTGTGCTCAACTATGTGCGATTGGTGAGGGACGTGGACTAGACCGACTGGGCAGGCTCGAGGAAGCGGCGCTCGCCCTGCAGCCGGCCGCCTTCCTCATCAAACCCCTCGAGTTCAACAATCTCGAGGCGATCATCGGGAATCCGGGCCTGATCGGAGTCTGACCACGGCGCCTAGGCCAGCATATAGGAGTAGTCACCGGCGATGTACTCGAGAACGGCATCCGCGATCAGCCGATGACCTTCGGCATTGGGATGGATGCCGTCCCGACAGAGGAGATCCTGGAAGTCGGCGCGCCCGAGGAAGGCCCCGCGGATGTCGATCGAGCGCGTCTTCGTCTTCGCGGCGATCCTCGCGATCGCTGAGCTGTAGCGCTCCTGCCACCAGTAGATCCGGGAGATGCTCCCCAGCCATTTCAGGATGCTGTTCTCTGCGTCCGCGTCGTTCCGGCTCACCCATTTTATGAACTTGTCGGCGTCGAGCGGGGGAAGGGTCATGAGGACCGGTATGATGTCCCTGGCCTTGAGGTCCCCGATGGTAGCGGTCAGGGTGCGTTCGAAGAGGGCGAGATCCGTGTTGGGCTCGTGGGCGATCTCGGGGTGCGCCGCGACCTCGTTCCAGTCGAAGTCGCAGTCGTTGCCGCCAAACTCGAGGAGGACGATGCCGGGGCGCTCCTCGGCAATCTGGCGAGCCAGCTTGCAGCTCCCGCGCGGCAGGGTGTTCCCGAACCTCGCCACGTTGCGCACGACATTGCGGATGCCATGCTGGACGAGGGATACGTAGTTGTCCTTGAGGATGGAGTACTTCCCCTTCCCCTCGTCGAAGACCACGCCCCTTGAGATCGAGTCCCCACAGACCAGACAGCTCCATATCCTGCCAATTATTAATTGTTCCATGGAAAATCCTCCGGATGCCGACGCTCGCGCACTAGGTAGACTCAGGATGGTGCCGAAGGTTGCGACCCCTTTCCTCTTTTGATCGCCGAATACTACACAGAGGCGGCCGGCCGGCACTTGATCACCGGAGTGATTTCCAGTCATCAGACCTTTGGAGAATATGCGACCGCGAGTACTCTCGCGCGCGAGTACTCTCGCGCAGGCACCCGCATTGGCACACGATAGTGCTTGAGGACAGCCCCTCGGGTCTGACCCCGCCATTGAAGGTGGCAAACCCTTTGGGTCCGCCCCCACTGAACATTGACTGATCCCACCCCCACCGCTCGGTACAACCTGCAAATTTGTCGATTTTCCTTTTGGACGCAATCGGAAAAGAATGCCTCGCGCGTACCACATGCAGGGGGTGGCGATGCTGCATGCCATACATGAGCGCTGGCAAGCTCTTGCTTCGGTTGCTATGCAGAGATATCCTTACGGTAAGGAGGTAAGGAAATGTCGCCAGTAATCGCTACCGTGTCCAGCAAAGGGCAGATAACCCTTCCGCAGAGTGTTCGACAAAGGCTGGGGCTCGAGCAGGGTGACCTGGTTCTGTTCGAGGAAAAAGACGGTGAGATAACCCTGCGGAAGCGGAAAAAAATTGATGCTGTCTGGACTGCTGGCCTTGTCGCCACGTTGAGCGAATGGGAGGATTCGCTTGATGACGACCTTTGAAGCCGGAGACGTGGTGGATGTACCGTTTCCCTTCATCGATGCCAGAACGACAAAGCTACGTTCGGCCTTGGCTCTGTCTTCCGCCGAGTTTCAACAGCAGACGGGGTCCTGTCTTCTTGTGATGCTCACAAGCGCCGAGCGAAGCCATTGGCCAAACGATGTGCTGCTCGAGGATTGGGCCAGCGCTGGCCTGAAGAAGCCCACGATTCTGCGCTGGAAAGTGTTCACTCTCGAAGAATCCTTGATAGTCGGAAAGAGGGGGCGGTGTACCGATCGGGACCTTTCTTCGATCAGAAAGGCGATGCTTGAGGTGTTCTCCGGCTGGTCATTGTGAATTACTCGCGCTCTCCCGGCGCGGACGGGGGGTGACCTGCACGGAGCCGGCGCGGTGCGCTTTGGCATTATTTAAGAATACGTTGATGCCAATGGACTGGCAAGCGATCGGCAGAGTTACCCTGCCCCGCCTCATGGAAAATACGTCCGCCCTTAGCGGCACGGACGAACACGAGGCCCTTACTCGCTACCATCATCATCAAGGAGATAACGTGAACCCAAAGAACGCCGCCTTCCGCACAGGCATCGACCCAATGCTGACCATGCTTCCCGCGACCCTGGCAATCTCGGCAGCCATGATGACTGGAGCTTGCTCCCTATTCTCAGCAGGCGACACATCCGAAATAGCGTACACGGTGCCTGTGCAGAGCAGCTATTCCATCGTTGCTACGGGGCAAGCAAAGAGCTACAACGCTACGGTGGAGATTGTAGCCCCCTCAGTCGGACAGGCCTTCTACGGTCAGGATGCCCAGTTTTCCAGCACCCAAGCCAGCTACACTAAAAGCAGCGATGGGCTCACCGTGAACGACAAGGTCACGGGTCTGACCTGGCAGCAGGGCTTTGAGGAGTTCAAAAGCTGGTCGGAAGCCAAGGCTGTTCCCGACGCCTTGAACGCTACCGGGTACGGCGGCTATACCGACTGGCGTCTGCCGACCATCAAGGAACTCTACTCGATCTGGATAGGCGGCACGGGTTTCCCCTTTGTTGATCTGGGTTATTTCGCCCACCCGAAGGCCTCTCCGAACTCGATCTTCTGGAGCGGCACAAAGTACTCGGGACTGCTCGAAAGCACCATGGAACCGGGGACCGGGGCGGAACTTGCCTTCGGTGTGAACTTCGACCACGGCCACATCAAGGCCTATTCAATCAATGTAGGGCCTACTCACTTTGTCCGCTGTGTTCGCGGGGACATGTACGGCGTCAATAATTTCAGGAATAACAATGATGGAACCATTACGGATCAGGCTACAGGCTTGATGTGGGCTCAGGCTGACAGCGGATCCGGCATGGATTGGGAACAGGCACTGGCCTTTGCCCAGAGCCAAAATGCCGCCAATTATCTCGGTCATGACGACTGGCGGCTGCCAAACAACAAGGAACTCCAGAACATCGTCGACTATGCACGCTCTCCCGGTGCTTCTGATACCGCGAAGGTTGGTCCGGCCATCGATCCGCTGTTCAGCTCCACGGGGATCACCAACGAGGCGGCTCTTGCCGATTATCCCTGGTACTGGACGAGCACGACCGTGTTTCCCGATCCCGGAAGGGACGATGGGTACAGGTTCGCCTGGTATGTCGCCTTCGGCAGGGCGGTCGACGCGGTCGGTGCGGACCTGCACGGAGCGGGCGCAGTACGCTTCGCCTCCAAGACAATAAACAGCGCACGCACAACGATCGACTCCGATCCTGGGCTCAATTCCGTGCGCAGTATCGCGCGGGATTCGGATCGTGTACTCAACTATGTGCGTCTGGTGCGCAATGCGAACTAGATCTACCGGGCAGGCTCGGGGATTCATGGGTATTGCACTGATCCTGCTCGTCGCCATCACGGTTCGAGCATGGATCCTCTTCAGCACTCCCTACATGCCGGGTGTCAACGGAGCCTACTACCTGGTCCAGGCGAGGGCCCTCCTCGAGCGCGGAAGCCTGGGAATACCCGACATGCCGCTGACCTTTTTCCTGCACGCTGCCCTCGCCTGGCTCATGACCTCCCTGGGCGGCCTGCCCCGATCCGATGCAATCGTACTAGCTGTAAAGGTCTGCGACGCAAGCCTGCCCGCGCTGGTGGCCCTCCCCGTATTCATGCTGCTGCGACGCTGGGCGAATGATATGGGCAGGGGCCTTGGGATCCCGCTCGCCGCGGCGGCCCTCGCAGTCCTTGCCCCACCTTGGCTCCTCCTGGTGGGAGAGCTGCAGAAGAATTCGCTGGCGATGGTCTTCCTCGCGCTGCTCTTCCTCCTCCTCCGCGACTGGCTCGAAACTCCCACGCCGAATCGGGGACTCGCCTTGCTTGCCTGCCTGGTGCCGCTCGGGTTCACGCACATCGGCGTCCTCGGTGCGGCCCTGGTGCTGCTTGCCGCGACGCTCGCGGTGTTCGCCCTCCAGAGTGGCAGGCGCCTCCGCATAGGGCCCCAGCTCCCCTGGCTCATCGCCGGGATTGTCATACTTGGTATCACCTCGGCCCTCGTGGCCTGGAAGTTCGACCCCTCGCGCATCGGGCGCCTCATCACCGCCCTCTCCGATCCCTCGCGCTTTGCCTCCGATGGCAGACAGGGGCCGATGCCGCCCGGCGGCGCTCCATTCCTCGACACCTGGCTACCCTTCCCGGGCTTCGCCGCGGCTGTACTGCCCGCCCTCGTCATCGCCTGGAAGCGACGCGCAGACATGAAGGACGCCGACCTGGTTCTCATCGCGGGAGCTGCCATCACCGTGCTTGCGATCACCGGCCCCTGGCTCGGCATGGACAAGCTGCTGCGCTTCAGCATCATCGCCTTGCTGCCCGCGATCATCCTTGTGTCCTTCGCCCTCCTCCATATCCCGAGCGCCAGGCTGAGGGCGGGCCTCATCATAATTGCGCTTGTTCTCTGTTCCGGAGCGAGCATCACCCTCATCATTCCGGGTGGAAAGGCCATCCTCGATGCCAGGACCATGGAGGAACTGAAAAGCCTCACGCCCCTCATCCACGATCCGGCACATACCACAATTGTAACGGAACACGGTGTGGAATGGTGGAGTGCATGGCTCCTGAAGGTCCACATCGCCCAGATCGAGGCTATAAGTTCTAATAATTGGAAGGATGGGGATGCGATGCTCTTTCTGGAGGTCAAGGCCGGCCGGACGGAACTCATCGGGCGTGGCGGACCGCCGAATCGGCCGGGAGGCCCGCAGAATCGGCCGGAGGGAAATCCTGGTCATTCCAGCACCGGAAGCCCAGGCTCTGGCAGTGGCTCGCCTCCCGATCGACCTCCCATGATTCCCCCAGATGCAGAAATTCTCCATGATGGTAAGACCCTAAAGCTGGCACGGGTCGCAACGCCGCCTGACTTTCCGCCTGGGGACAGGGCGATTCCCAGACACAATTGAAGTCGGGGCAAAGCTGGCCTAAGGGCGGAAAAATCGTTGTCGGACCTAATTCATAGTTAATTTTCAGACTTTCGGCGCTCAAAGGAGAAAAGAAGACCGAGGCCGACGTGATCATTGGGCAACTCTCCTTCAAAATGAAGAAGGTAGCAGGCGCTCCTGCTCTGGAAGTAGTATCCGAGTCGGCCCTGATGGGTGTTCGCAGCACCCAGTTCAGCCTGACTTCGACCGTGGGGGGGAGATCTCATGGTATCCTGCGAAGAGGGGGAGGTTTCCATGGCGGATGAAGAGGGCCAAGCCTCGGTCCTGCGGGCGATGCGGTCGAAAAGAGAATGTGGGTGGTCTGGCCGCGCTCGCGGTGAAGGCGGAGGAACGCGGCAGTTTTGAAGCCTCGCGGCTTGCGACCGGACTAGGGCTTCGAGGCTGCAAAGCAGCGCAATCGCGAAGGCGAGAATTGGCTCCAGGAATGGGTTCAGAACTTCTGAGAAATGATTTTTCCTATCGGCTAGCCTGCAAAGGCAATAGTGCAAAGAACCGGGGAGTCGCAAACTCCCCGGGTAAGGAATCAATGATGGCCCTTGGTATCAACGGCGTGATCTGCAGCATGGCTTTGACTTGCAGCATTGCCATGTTCGGTTGATGTCGCGACGGCAGGGGTCGTCGTCGAGACTGGCGAGGCTAGTGCGTCGGTCCATGTCTGCGTCGAAGCTCCGGTTGCATGGAGTGATGAACCGGTGTCTACCATCGAAGTCCAGTCCGAACCCGAGTGTGTCGGTGCAACGGCAGTATCAAAGGGATTGACTGCGGTAGCTGCTGGCGCAGTCGCGGATGCGGCAACTGCATGGGTATCGGCAGGTACCGCGTCGGTATGCGTAGAAGCTGCATGGGAAGTATCTGCAGCAGCAGGTACCGCGCTGCTTTGCGATACACTGGCAGGTTGGGCGGGAATAGCGCTTGCATGGGTGTCTGCGGCAGCTGGGCTGGCCGGCACGGCAGAAGCAGCAGTTGGAGAAGTGTCGTTGCCGTGTGGAGCAGCAGCTGCGGCTGGTGCAGCAGCGGCGTGCGTATCGCTGGCCGGTGTCGCGGGGGTCGCGGCCGCCTGTGAGTCTTTGCCGTGCGAAGCCACTGCAGACGGAGCGGCGCTTGATCCATGCTCATCGGATGCTCCGGCTTTGGCACCGTGGGCGTCGTCGCTGCGAGCTGAAGGTTCGGCCTGGCCAGAGACGTTCTTGCCACCCGCCTCGTCGTCGCCCTTCCTGAGGGTGGCTGGGTTGTCTGAATCAACCTTGCCTGGGTCATTGCCGTGCCCGCGATCCTCGTGTGCAACCGCCGGAGCGGCGGCCGATGCGGCGGTTGATCCATGCTCATCGGATGCCCCGGCTTTGGCGCTGGGAGCGTCTTCGCTGCGAGCTGAAGGTTCGGCTTTGCCAGAGGCAGATTTGTCACCCGCTTCGCCGCTGCCGTGCCCACGATCCTCGTGTGCTGCCGCCGGAGCGGCGGCCGATGCGGCGGTTGATCCATGCTCATCGGATGCCCCGGCTTTGGCGCTGGGAGCGTCTTCGCTGCGAGCTGAAGGTTCGG